>JADHXE010000218.1 GCA_016783125.1 Anaerolineales bacterium | reverse complement strand
GGAGCAACCCGGCACACCCCTTATTTTCGGTATATTTCTCATTCATCTGCGTAAGTCCTATATTATTACTCGTAACGTAATGCCTCAACCGGCTGTAGTCGGGTAGCTCGGAAAGCTGGGTAGATACCTCCCACCAAGCCTAGGAATAAGGCCACCGCTATAGCCCTGGTGAAGGTTACTAATTCCCAACGGGCTGTAAGCATACCACTGTATATGGGGATATTGTTCAAAGCATAGAACAAAGCAAAGGCTACCCCAATACCTAAAATGCCGCCCAATAAACCTAACAACAGGGCTTCGCTGACGATCAAACGCAGGATGCGCCAACGTCGCCAGCCCAAGGCCCGGAAAACGCCGATCTCCCGCGTGCGCTCCATGACCGCCATCAACATGGTGTTCAGCACACCAACCCCACCAACAAAAATAGCCAGGAATGAGATGGATCCCAACATAGCGTTGACATTATTCATATCAGGCATCTCTTCGGCGAATTCTCCACTCAGGCTAGCATGGGCATCTGGTAATTGAGAATTAATTTTGGCAACGACCGCTTCGGCCTGAGTGGGATCATTAACTTTGACCATCAACATGCCCACTTTGCGAGGGCGGCCCATAAAATTTTGAACATCTCGCAGGGTGGCAACACCGCCCATTTCCTGCCATGTCACTCCAGATTCATAGATTCCAACCACTTTGTAGCGGCTGTTGCTGATTTCCAGGGTATCGCCTACTGCCAGGTTCAGGGCTTCAGCCATCATGCTTCCTAACATCATCTGGCGATTGGTAGTGATGCGCTCCCCTTCAATCAGATTGAATTGGCGAATGGCGTATTCATTGGGTGCATAGCCTAGCATAATGAAGATCATGCCTGAATCAGGCAGCATTGTGCCGGAAAAAGCCATACCGCTGACATGAGCGACTTCCGGAAAAGCGGCGATCTTATCAACGATGCGTTCGTCGAGGGCGCTGTATTCTGTATCAGCAACGCCGGCTTGACGAACCATAATCTCTGATTCAGCGCTCATGCCTGCAAAGGAATCCATCATGCCAAAAACTGTGGCGTCGAGGGCGATAATGCCGCCAACGGTGATGGCAATCACCCCTAAAGTCAACAAAGTGCGGGTAGTGCGTTGCCACAAACTCTGGATGGCCATGCCGCCAAGAGGCAGCCGTCGAACGTTCCCGCCGGAAGAGCCTCCCTCGTAACGCAATGCTTCTACCGGTGGCAGACGAGAAGCTCTCCAGGCAGGATATACACCACCCACAAACCCCAACACTACCACAATGATCATAGCTTGTTGCAACAACTCAGGGGTAACACTTGACGATGTGGCGCCAAAGAAACCGGTGAATCCTTCAAAACTAGCGATCATAAACCAGCCAAGGGCGATCCCGAATATGCCCCCCAGCAAACCTACGATAATTGACTCGCCTAAGATCATGCGCAATATGCGGCCGCGTTTCCAACCGACCGAACGCAAAACGCCAATTTCACGAGTTCGTTCGACAACGGCCATCATCTGTGAATTCATCATCCCTACGCCGCCAATAATGATTGCTAACCCGGCGATCACCCAGACAAATGCCTTCATCATGTCACCCATCATCTGTTTGTCTGCGAAATCACTGGTTGTACTGAGGGACAGGTCCGGCCAGCGGCGTTCTACCCGGCGTTCGACGCGCTCACTCAAACCAGCATCTTTGAGTTGGATATATACTATGCTGACCTGACGTATGCGTCCGAGCAGTTCTTGGGCATCTCTTAAAGGAAGAACGGCACCATTGTCCTCGAGGGTTGCGCCGGTCTCGTAAATGCCCACAACCCGAAATACTCGTTCTTGAATGCGCAGGGTATCCCCGACCTGTTTGTTCAGCGCTTCTGCGGAGCCAGAACCTAAGAGCATGGGTTTACCGCGGCCATAAACAACTTCCCTTGAATCCAGGGGGTCGCCATCAATGATATTGAAACGTCCGAGGATAAAACTGTCTTCCGGGTAGCCAAATACAAAGAAGAGCGGAATTTGTTCGGCCTGTACGATGCCCTCCAACATCCCGCTGGCAGCAGATACCTCGGACATCGCTTCGATGTCCTGGCTGACGCTTTCATCGACTGTGCTCATGCTGACATCGAAAGCATCTGGCTGACTGAGGATCAGATCGGCCTTACTGCCAGTGAGAAAAGAGTCATACCCCGCTGCCAGGCCATTCGCCAGCGCGCCCAATCCGACAATGGCAGCGACACCGATCCCAATGCCCAAAGCAGTCAATATTGTGCGCCCCTTGCGTCGAAGTAAGTTCTTGAAGATCATAGTTTTATCTAGAGCCTAATTATGCTGCTGTTCTTTGGCTAACATCCCTATATTATTCAGGGGTTTAGGCTCGCCTAAATTCGGGCTTCTTCTCGCTCGAAAGCGAACTGTGACAATGTCAAAGTAGCTACGCTCATAGTATCTTTACCTCCGGGATCGTCAGAAGGTGAAATGCCAGGGTGGACATCCACGACGCTTTGCGCAGTTTTCGTTCACCGCGAGCGGTTTCACCACGTTTGATAATCTCTCGACAATGCTCCAATACAGCTTCGTCGGTGAAATAGTTTTCCAGGGCGGCCTCGCCTGTGAGGATATCGCGCAATCCAAGTTTCATGTAAATGGTGCTGACGACTTCCGATATCCAACCTGGGCTGAGCACTAACTCGTCAGCCATATCACGGATAGCGAGATTGAAGATCATCGCCAGGCGGATGACTTCTTGTTCGCGCGGCGTAAATGCAGACCACTGTTTCCTGCCGTCCAAAATGTGTAACCCCATTGGCAGAGATGTATCTACGATTACTACTTGAACGCCCGGCGTGATCACACAGTGACCTTTTTGGATGTTGGCAACTGCCGACGCCAGGGCGTAAAGCAGCTCTCCCTTGAGCACATATCCACCACAACCTGCATTGAGAACTTGCTCCAGCGGCTCCAAGGATACCTTGGTGGCTGTGTATAGAATTGCTGGGGGGTTAGGCATCTGCTGGGTCATGGCAGCCAACTCGAAAGGTGAAATCGGTTCTCCAGGAATCTCTGTATCCAGTACTACCACATCGACCTTTGAATCTCCCTGGGCCAGGAAATCCACCAACCCTTTCTTGTTGATCACTTCGCCAATCACGCGCGTACGCCAATCGCGCGTCAGCAGCAGGGACATCAAGTCCCGGGCGAAGGGGTCATCTTCGACAATCAGTACGCGAATATCTTTGTGCACCGCTTATTCCTTTTCCACAAATATTTGCTGAGTGATGCGCGTGCCTAACACAACTGGTTTATCCTGACCATCGATGAGTAATGTCAGATTGCCATCAAAGGAGGTAAAACCTGTCACAGTAAAGCTGGCCTGTGGAACAACGCCATGATCGCTCAGATAACGCAGCAGCTCAGGATCGGTATCTCGCACCCGCTGGATCGAACCCCGCTCATCGGGGCGCAAATGGCTAAGACACAATGTCGCATGGGAGGGGATTTCCAAATCCCGCGTGGGGATTGGGTCACCATGGGGATCGTGGGTTGGATTCCCTAAAACTTCGGCAATGCGCTGCTCGAATTTATCGGAGATGACATGTTCCAGAAGATCGGCCTCGGCATCGACTTCGTCCCAGGAGTACCCCAGGGTTTCGTGAAGAAATAATTCTAACAAACGGTGGTGCCGAATAATCTCTAAGGCAACCTTTTCGCCATCTGGGGTGAGCACGACGCCGCGATGCTTCTGATATTCAACCAATGGGGGCGTGGTACCGGTAAGTTTCTTGACCATGCCCGTGACTGAGGCCGGCGCCACATCCAAGACATCAGCGATCTGAGTTGTGCTGGCGCGCCCATAGTTGAGCGATAAATCGTAGATCGTTTTCAGGTAATCTTCTACTGCGTGAGTTAATAAATCTCTCATGCTAGCTAAATCCTTTTTTAGGCTTAACTAAATTTGAGAGATTTTAGCAAAGACGGGCGAGGTTGTCAAGTTTTTTAAACACGCTGTCCGGTTTCTGCTTGAGAAAAGCGCGGGCATCGGTAGTGACATGCATATTGGTTTTGACAGGTACCACGAAATCAATGCCATCTTCGTTCTTGATCTTGTGACACTAGCCGTGAACGCACAAGTGTTGTCAGGAAAGAAGCCCGAAAAATCTCTAGCATGTTTTGTGCGCGCATTACACTAACCCCCGGCAAATGCTTGATCAAATATTGTGGGTTATAATTGCGTACTTGAATAAACAGGACTTACGCAGATGAATGAGAAATATGCCGAAAATAAGGGGTGTGCCGGGTTACGGAGCAACCCGGCACACCCCTTATTTTCGGGATTTTTCCATCGCCAGTGCGTAAGTCATAAATAAATGGAAACCTACAAGGAAACATAACAACAATGTATATACTTGGAATTTCAGCTTTCTACCATGACAGCGCGGCCTGTCTTCTAAAAGATGGCGTTATCGTTGCAGCTGCACAAGAAGAGAGATTCACCAGGAAGAAACACGATCTTTCTTTTCCAATCAATGCGGTACGATATTGTTTAGACCACGCCGGAATAACCAGTTCCGACCTTGATTATGTCTCTTTCTACGAAAAACCACTGCTTAAATTTGACAGAATTCTAAAAACCTTCTTGACCTATGCCCCTGTCGGTTTCGAATCATTTTCACAAGCTTTACCGCTATGGATCAAGAAAAAACTATGGATTAAAAATCTAATTAGGAAAGAATTAAATTACTCAGGGGAAATGGTTTTCCCAGAACATCACGAATCTCATGCTGCATCTGCGTTCTTCCCTTCACCTTACCAAGAGGCAGCATTTCTAACCATGGATGGGGTAGGAGAATGGGCCACTTCCAGTTATGGCATAGGCAAGAATAATAAAGTTGAGTTGCTGGCAGATATTCAATTCCCTCACTCACTTGGCCTTCTTTATTCTGCTTTCACTTATTACACTGGTTTTAGAGTCAACTCAGGCGAATACAAGGTCATGGGGTTAGCGCCATATGGTGAACCAAAATATAAAGATCTAATCTATGAACACTTGATCAACGCAAAAGAAGACGGCTCCTTTAGAATGAATATGGAGTATTTCAACTACTGCGCCGGCCTGACGATGACAAATTCTAAGTTTGATAACCTGTTTGGTGGCCCTGCGCGTAAGCCGGAAAGCCAACTAACCCAGAAAGAGATGGATTTAGCTCGTTCTGTCCAAGAAGTAACCGAAGAAATTATAATAAAAATGGCCCAGCACATTAAGAAAGAGACAGGGATGAAGTATCTCTGTCTTGCTGGGGGTGTAGCCCTGAATTGCGTGGCGAATGGGAAGATTCTTCGAACAGGGTTATTTGAAGATATCTGGATTCAGCCTGCTGCAGGGGATGCGGGTGGCGCTGTGGGAGCCGCACTTTTCACCTGGTATCAACATCTTGAAAACGAGAGGATTGCTGATAATAAGACTGATTTCATGCAAGGCGCCTATCTGGGCCCCGAATTCAGTAATCACAGCATTGCGTCCTTATTAGACGAAAATAACTATAAATATCAGCCTTTATCTGATGATGAAATTCCTGGCAGGATAGCTGATCTGCTTGCTGACAATAAGGTGATTGGTTGGTTCCAGGGGAGGATGGAGTTTGGCCCGCGTGCATTAGGTTCGCGTTCAATCATTGGAGATGCCAGGTCGCCAGAAATGCAAAAAACCATGAACCTGAAAATCAAATATCGAGAGAGTTTCCGGCCATTTGCGCCATCGGTGAGAGCCGAGAATATCTCAGATTATTTTGAGATGGATCGTGAAAGCCCTTATATGTTACTTGTGGCTGAAGTAAAAAAAGAAAAGCAGATTGAAATGACTGACCCGCAAAGCAGTTATTTCGGTCTGGAGAAACTTAATGTTGCTCGTTCAGAAGTTCCGGCAATTACCCATGTAGATTATTCCGCCAGAATTCAATCCGTGAACTCTACAACAAATCATCGATATCACCAGATGATATCTAAGTTTTATGAAAAGCACCAATGCCCAGTGATTGTAAATACTTCGTTCAATGTGCGCGGAGAACCTATTGTATGTACTCCACAAGATGCTTATCTGTGCTTCATGCGAACCGAAATGGATTATTTGATCTTAGGGAATCATCTCTTGAAGAAAGAAGATCAAGCACCACTTATTGATGACTCTGATTGGCGAAAAGAATTTGAATTGGATTAAAAATGACTCAAGAGACAACTTTCACGAATAAAAAGAAAAGCAATCGTCTAAGTATTTGGAAGGATTTTGGTTCAACACTGAGTTGGTTCATAGCGTTGATCATATCAGCTATTGTTTTTTATCTCGTACTAACACCGATCAGGTTGATATCAAAACTGTTCGGGAAACAGTTTATAATGTTAAAGTGGGACGAAGAAAAAGCAAGCTACTGGAACAAACGGTCACCATCCGTATAACCGTAGCCATCTCGAGATCAGAGACACAACCATAATATTTATGGCACAAGATATCAGACAAAAGATCACCCCCCAGATGAGGGAATACACCAGGATAGCAAAACGTCAGCTATGGTTACCCTATCTGATGTATTTCCAACAACCCAATTTTGTTTCCGAGGTCGTCAATACCGATTCGCGGGGCTTTAGAGTAGTTTATAAGAATTCAAATAAAATCTCGGATTTCAAACATGACCGGGATAAACCAACAAGCATATTTGTTGGCAATTCAGCTGCCTTTGGGGTTGGGGCAAGTAGTGATGAGCATACTATTCCCTCACTATTGAACTCCAAAGATGATTCTGTATGGCTTAACTTTGGCGGGCGAGCATTTAGTTCCACTCAGGAATTTCTCTTATTCCTTTTTTATCACCGCCACTTCAGCAATATTGATAAGGTGATAGTTTTTAGTGGTGTAAATAATTTGATTTTGTATTACCTTTCCCAGGAATACTCAAAAGATTTAGGGTCATTTTTCTTTTTTAGCAGTTTCAGACAAGCCCTGAAGGAAACGCCTCCCCTTAAAAGAAGAATAGCACAAAAAATCCTAAATCCATTCTATGGAGATCAAATTGATTGGGACAACTTTTCTAAAAAAGATCTTATCAAATTGTTGACTGAGCGGGGAAGAAAATCCACCCAAATAAAGAAAGCCCCATCTGATTTCTATTCAATCATAAATAATCACGATGAAGAGAAAATGGATTTGCTTTATGCCTTAGAAACGGACATTTACAACTGGAAACTCCTTTCGCAAAGCCTGAATTTCGATCTCTATTACATTTTGCAGCCAATTGCTACCTGGACTCGAAAGAAGCTCTCTTCTGAAGAACATGACCTTTTTGCTGTGCTGGATGGCAAACAACAAGAGCAATTCCAAATCTTAAAAAAGAATTTCAGCCAAGATCAATACTTGTGGTTCTCGAATCAACTTCAAACGATTTGTGAAACTTATGATGTCTCATTTATGGATATGAATGAAAAAATGCGCGAGAAACCAATTGACGATGAATGGCTTTTTGTTGATAGAATACATTTGACAGATAGCGGCCATCAGCTGGTTTCAGAAATTATTTATGAGGAAGTATTGAAATGAATTCCAGTATCCTGGTGATCATTGTTTTGGTAATAATATTGATCATATTAGCGACAGTCTATGGTGTATTTAGAAAAAGCCAGGCAGGAAAATTTCTCGCCAAAAAGAAATCCAAAAATGAGCAGCCAGAGGATATTTATCCCTTATGGTGATTGATCAGAATTCGACTTACGCACTGGCGATGGAAAAAGCCCGAAAATAAGAGGTG
>JADHXE010000217.1 GCA_016783125.1 Anaerolineales bacterium | reverse complement strand
GAGGTTGGCATCCATCTGATCGAAGGGGATCGAAAGATCGGTGTTGGGAATATCGCCCGCAAATGGCACATGTACATTGACGAAGACGAAATCTTTGTCTTCTAACAAAGTCTGAAGTTCGGGCACGGAAATATTTGTGTAGGTTCCGCCATCAACGGAAACTATTTTTCCTATCGCGCTAGCCTCAAGCACCGGCGCGGCAGGCGCACTGCAAGCAGCTAAAAAGGTAGCACTCAGGATGAAGGTAAAGATTAGATGCCGTTTCATAGTTTGTCTCCTTTAGGTTATTGACAAATTAAACTGCCAAAAGAAATCGGGGGAGATTATGACCGAAAGGAGATTTGGATGTAAGCGCAATATCACCTGTCCCCCTATGGGCAATATTGCCTATTGTGTTCGTCAGGTATTGGTCAGGGGGTTACAAGCTGTTTCTCAATTTGAGCTTCGAGCGTATCAGCTGTTTGCACGCCTAACCCTGACCATGTGATATTACCCTGGAAATCTAGCAGGACAAAAGATGGGTGGCCCTGCAACCGATAGAAACGGAATGCCTCTTGCCCTTTGCCCTGATTGGCATTGAGACGCATAACCTCGACATCATCAAAATATTTTTCTTCAATCCCGTTCACGACGGGTTCCATATCTGCTCAAGGCGCTCAGCCTTCGGTGTAGAAAAATAGGAATGTGAGTTTATCTTCCGCGGGAGAAATTGGGGATTGGGCTGAAGTGCTGCATGCACTAAAAATCAATGAAAGGAGCCCAACAAGCGAAAATACGTATCTAAACTTCATAAAAGAGCCTTTCAATTAGAGATTTTGATTAGTATATTTGACCAGAAGTGTTTATGGGAGCGTTATTTGTCGGGTGCTTTTATAGGCATTATTGCCTATTTTCCTCTTAGAATGACGCGCTGGGAACATACAGACCTTGAGATTAAGTAATGGACAGATAAATTGCCAGTTGAGTTCCCTTTTCCAAGGATGATTGAATATCAATTCGCGCCCCAATTAACTCAGCCCGTTCGTGTATCCCCAACAAGCCAAAATGACCCCTTGGTGCAAACTCTGCCGGGCTTTCGGGAATTTCGAAGCCCTGGCCGTCATCTTCGATGGTCAAGGTGACTTGCTCATGATCGTAGTGGATAGTTAGGGCGGCATTTTGGGCCTGGGCGTGGCGGATCACGTTGCTCAAACCCTCTTGGGCTATCCGGTAGAGAGCCAGCTCAGTTTCAGGAGGCAGACGTCTTTCCAAACCCTTATGCTGAAATTCAAGGGCAAAACTTTCGGTAGTTGATGTTTCGCGAGCCAGCATCTCCAGTGCAGCGACCAATCCTAAATCTTCCAGGTATAAGGGGCGCATGGCACGGATCAAGCGACGCAAATCCTGGATTGCGGCTTCGGTCAGGGATTGGATTTCTTCGAGGGCAGTCACCGCTTCGGGGTCAGCAGCCACCTTCAACTGAGTCAACTGCACCCGCTGGTTGAGGGCGATCAAAGCCTGGATGGTGTCATCATGCAGTTCGCGGGCCAGCCGCCCTCGCTCTTCCTCCTGCCCGGTGGTGATGGCACCAATGTAACTGTGCAAGCCTGCTTGGGAACGTTGGATTTTTTCTGCCAAATGGCTGAGCGTGGTTTGCAAGCGCACGATCTCATCTATTCCCCCAACCGATACGCTGATCGCTTCATAATCACCCCAGGCCAGATCAGCAGCGCGTGCTTCCAAAGCTTGAAGAGGCTGGACAATTTGCTTGGCTCCAAACCAGAGGGCGACAAGTGCCAAAAGTAAAACGGGCACTAATATCAAAGGTGCAAGTTGGGTGGTGTTTAGCAAAGGGTTAGCGACAGATTCCCATGGCTCTTCAATGACCAATGCCCAACCTATGGGCTGGATAGGGCTGAAGGCGATCACATGCTCACTTTCAGCCACCTGCACATAGGTAGTCCCGCTCTCACCTCGTAAAGCCTCCGCAATTCCAGGGTGGCTTTTGGCATCCTCTGCGGGTGCAAGTTCGCCAATCTGGTAGATTATTTGATGATCGGGAGCAACTACAAAAGCGGCTGATTGATCTCCCGGAGCGAAGGCTCCAGCCAGCGTTCGTCGGGCAATCACGACCGGAGAAAAGGCGCCCACAGCAATTGGAGATTCTGCATTCGCGGCAAAGGCTACAAAAACCAGGCTCTCGTTATTTAATGACTGTAGTGGAGGAGAAAAAACTGACCCTTTGCCAGCCTGTTCCATGGCATCATCTAAAATGCTGGAATACACCTCTGTTAGCGAATTCCAAAAAGCTGTATCTCCATTGTTAGCAAGCAAATCCCCCTGGGGTGAAAACAATGCTAAACCAAAATAAAAATCATCTAGCAAGAAAGCTGATGTATCTAGGATTTCACCTGGCGATATTTGATCGGATGCTCGCAGTGCCAATCCCCGTACTGCTGCAGAACGATGGTAGAGTTGCTCCCCTAACGCACTAGCAGCGGTTCGAGCGGCGCGTTCATCGCGCTCGCCGACTAACTGCCGCATGGCGCGTTGGTGCAGGGTGAGACTACCAAAGGTAATTAGTAATAAGATGCCAATTAGGGGAATGAAGAATAATGTGAAGAATTGCAGGTTCAAACCCCGCCAGCGCATGCCTGGTAATGGAAGCGATCCTTGTGGTGTGCGTGACATTGCTCAGTTGTCCATCTGACTTAGATCAGATGGCAGCCAGCCTAATGAAACTGCCTGCATGACAGCCTCTGTGCGGCTGCTGGCCTGAAGTTTGTTGAAGACATGTGCCAAATGACCCTGGACAGTACGATCGCTAATCCCTAGCTGAACTCCAATGGCTTTGTTGGTGTATCCTTTGGCCACTAATGCTAAGACTTCCAACTCGCGTCCCGTCAGTTTCTCAACAGGTCGAGGCTGAGTTTCTGAAGACATTTGGGCCATCATCTTCTGTAGGATGCTAGCATCCAGCGCTGAATTTCCGGCATAGACATCCCGTACTGCCCGAATAATATCTCTTGGGGATGCAGTTTTGAGTACATAACCGTTCGCCCCGGCTTGCAGGACAGCCTTAACGTAGGGGTCATCATCATAAGCAGTCAGGATGAGCACACCGACCCCGGGGATGCTGGCACGAACCCAGCGTGTGACTTCGATCCCGCTGGTCTTCGGCATCTGGATGTCCAGCACGGCCACATCGGGTTGGTGTTGTTCGATGAGCGCTAGTGCTGCTTCCCCATCATCAGCTTCAGCGATGACCTCAATATCTTCAGCCTGACCAAGGAATTGACGAATTCCAGCCCTTACAACGGCGTGATCATCTGCCAAAAGGACGCGTATTTTGGGCTCGTTCATACTGTTATTCTACTACGATACCCCAATGAAAATTCGTTATTAGTATTGATCTCTCATAGAGAGCCACCATTGATATTCGCGTTCATCTTGTCCCCACGAACTTTTGATGAAATCCAGCACGGCAATGATCTCAGCTTCGGTAAGGATTTCCCTAAAAGCTGGCATGTTGGAATAAGAAGGGTCTCCACCATTGGCGATGATCGATATCAGGACATCATCTGCATGATGCCAGGTATGCCCGCTGCTATCTTGGGGTGGGGCTGGTAGTTTCCCATCTGACCTCGTTTGCTTCCAATTGGGCTGTCCTTCCAAAATGGCACCGTGGCAACTAGCGCAATTTTGTGCGTAAACGTGACTCCCTAATTCAATCTGTGCGGGATCAAACCTTGGTAATGGGGGAACGGTGATACCTGAAATCGTGACTGGTGCTCCACTAGAATGGAATTGCTGCCGGTAGAGTACAAATCCGATCAGGATGATTGCCAGGAGAATTCCTGTGAATAATAGGGATCGCTTTGCGTTCATTTGAGTACGTTACAATTCAAGCTCTTCACGCTGGAATGTGCTTTCAAGAAGCCGGACAGTGCTGCTGATGGCCTCATCAACAAAGGGGAACCCAAACCAAACGATGCCAAGACCAAAGATGGCACCTGTGATCAGACGCATCCAGGAATTGAAGGAGCCTAATGCATCTCCAGAATAAAATGAAGCTGGATAGAGACCGTTTGTAAGTGTTTCCAGCCAGGTATTGCTGTCTCGAAAGCCCTGGCCTATGCCATAGAGATCGCTAACTGTATGGGTGATTCCGTCGATGCCCATGGGAAGCAGCAAAAGTATGAATCCCCACCAGGGTAAAGGTTTTACCCGATTACGGAGCGGATACCAAATCCAGGCAAAAAGCAAGATGCTGGTGTACATAGACACCATGCGGTCAGACCAGGCTACCTTCCAACCCATATCGCTGTTTCCTATGAATTGTCGCAATACTAAAGGGTTGATCGAGTTCTGCCAGACACCTTGAATTTCTGCTAGCGAAAATGTGATACGTTCACCGAACATGAAGTAGGAGCGCTGCGGAAGCTGGTGGCACAAAAAAGAGTATCCTAAGTAGGTTGCTTTTCCGGCATTTTCCCATCCAAGTTGCATGAAGACGGGTGCCAGAAATGGCAGGCTGACATACAGCCCATACACGATGCTGAAAACCAGCATCCAATGCCGGCTGAGGTGGTAGATCGCCTTGTCAGCAGCGATCGCCACACCTCGTTTGCGGGGGCTTAGTGTGCTGGTCTTTGATGTTGTCATAATTTTCAATATTCACCAGTTGATTAGCCGTGCTCATTCCGGAATCTCCAATGCCCAGAGTATAGAAAATCACAAGGTGTTTTCATAGCGCCATATGCCTTATTCGCGCATAGGCAATTTTGCCTACATGTTGTTAACCTGACAAATGTCATAGGCCAAATTGCCTACGGATAATTGCGCCATATTGCTCTGCCTGTCTCCGCTTGCTGGGTCTATACTGCTAAGTGTAGAAAATCACACAACCATTTGCAGATTAGGAGACAACAATGAACAAGACCAAAGAGAGAATTAGAGAACGCCATAGAAAGAAACGCCAGCGCAATACCCTGATTGCATTGTTAGCCGGTGGCCTGCTGCTTATTGTGATGGGGGTCATGATTGGCAAAGATGCTTGGGAAAACAGACCTGATTCATCATTGATCGAGGTAAGCGGTCAGCCCAGTCTAAGAGTAGATCAGGAGCTTATCGATTACGGTGATGTCAAGCTAAATACAAACCTGACTTTCGACCTGGTATTGACCAATGTAGGGGACCAGGCATTAGAGATTGGTGAAACCCCGTATGTCGAAGTCAAGGAGGGGTGTTGACCGCCCTCATTGACCATCGGTTCGATGGTCCTTAAGCCTGGTCAGAGCACTACCGTTGAATCCAGTATCTTCATGATGCATGCTGGTATGGACGGCCCTCACGATTTCCGCGTCCACATCAAAAGCAACGATCCGGATAATCCGGATAAAACGGTTGCTGTTTTATCCAATTGGGTTCCATAAGGTAAAAGAGAAGAGTGGAAATAATTATGCAAAAAAGGTTCTTTGTAATTACTTCTTTTTTTCTAATGATAAGCTTTCTTACAGCGGCATGTGGTACACAAAGCCAGGCTTACGATCTGACTCCCATGGAGGAGATGCCCCAAGAGGTTCAAACTGCTCCCAAAGTCGTTAGCGAAGCATACCGCTTTGCAGTCGCCAATCCCGAAGTGCTCACTGAACTGCCCTGTTACTGTGGTTGTGGCGGCATGGGGCACACATCGAATTATTCCTGCTATGTATCTGGAGAAAACGATGACGGATTGTTGGCCTTTGACAATCATGCCCTGGGCTGCTCAATCTGTGTGGATATCACCGTGGATGCCATGCGTATGCTTGATGAGGGGAAGTCAATGACTGAAATTCGCTCCTATGTCGATCAAACCTACAGCGCTTTTGGACCTTCGAACATGCCTTAATCGTTAGATAGTCAGACGGTCAAATAGTCTGATCGTCACGCCTTGTCTCCCATGCTCTCACGTTCCCTTTCTCTTAGCAATCTTCGTGTCCTCGCCAAAGGCGCGCAAAGCGTTAGTGGATTCTTGCTTGCTGCGTTGGTTATGGCTTTTGCACCGCTGCCGGCACCTTTGGTGGATTCCACCGAGCGGACCTTTCAGGTGGTGGCCAGCAGTTACGAGTTTTCTCCCGCCGAGATATCTGTGAATCCTGGCGACCAGGTTACTATCGAGCTGATATCTAGCGATGTGGTGCATGGGCTGTATCTCGATGGCTATGATCTGAGCATTCAAGCCGATCCTGGGCAGACAGAAACCCTGACCTTCACTGCCGATAGATCTGGTACTTTCCGACTACGCTGCTCAGTGACCTGTGGCGACTTACATCCTTTCATGATTGGCAAACTACATGTTGGATCTAATACACTGCTCTGGCGAGGCATTGGATTTGCCACTTTATCTGTTGTTGCTTTATTCGTATTCAAGCCATCAGTTATTGGAAAACGAATCAAGCAGCTCCCAAATACTGATTAGAGATTATGTTGAAATATGACCTGCTTCAGCATTCCTGGATTAAGACCCTTGCTACCAACCGCTGGCCTCTGTTGATCGCTCGCGCAGTCGCCTTGGGTGGTTTCATCTTTGCCATTCTGGCTGGCATACTTGGCACCCCTGTGGGTAACCGCAACTTCGCCATCGTCGCAGTATGGATTGCCTGGTGGGCCGCTCTGATGCTGGTGCTCGTCCCTTTCTTGGGCCGTAGTTGGTGCGCGGTTTGCCCGATCCCAATGCCCGGGGAATGGCTGCAGAATGGTGCTGTACTTGGACCGCTTCAGCATACGAATAAGCCAAAATTTTATCGCCGCTTTCCGAAGATCTTCCGAAATATCTGGCTGCAGTACGTGGCCTTTACCCTGCTGGCACTTTTTTCAGCAGTAATCCTGACACGCCCATCCGTGACCGCTTGGGTATTGTTAGGGATGATCCTGCTGGCCGCAGGGTTGAGCATGGTTTATGAACGGCGCGCGTTTTGTCGCCATCTATGTCCGGTTGGTGGTTTCATCGGCCTGTATTCAAATCTAGCTCCTATCGAATTACGCGTTATCGACACCCAGGTTTGCAAAGCTCACACGGATAAATCCTGCTACCAGGGCAGCGAAAACGGTTATGGCTGCCCATGGAATATCTACCCCGGTGGTATGAAGGTCAACACCAACTGCGGCCTGTGCATGGAATGCCTGCGCACTTGCGATTATGACAATATCGCCCTCAACCTGCGCGCTTTTGGCGCTGATATCCAACCCCAAAACAAACCTAAACTCGATGAGGCTTACAAAGCATTCGTTATGCTTGGCAGCGCCTTGATCTATTCAGCCGTCATGCTGGGTCCCTGGGGGGCACTCAAAGATGCTGCTTACAAGGTTGGCTCTCTACCCTGGTTCGGCTACGCGTTGGCATTTTTAGTTCTCACCTGGATTGTGCTTCCTGGCTCTTTTTATCTGATGACTCAGATGGCCAACCGGCTCAACCCTACTTCCCACAAACCTCGTCAAGTCTTTACAGCTTATGCTTCGGCGTTACTTCCGCTGGGCCTGTCCGCATGGGTGGCCTTTAGTTTCTCGTTTGTGTTCGCCAATATCTCCTACTTATGGCCAGTGCTCTCTGATCCCTTTGGTTGGGGCTGGAATTTGTTGGGTACTGCGGGAGTAGCCTGGACCCCCTACTTCGGCAACCAGGTACCTGCGATGCAAGTGATTGTACTCATTGGCGGTCTGATTTGGTCTGGATACACTGCGCAGAAAATTGAAATTGGCAAGAATGCACCCCGCCAGCCCTGGCCGGTGATGGCTTTCAGTTTTGTGGTGACGCTGATCCTTTTATGGTTGTTGGTGGCATGAA
>JADHXE010000216.1 GCA_016783125.1 Anaerolineales bacterium | reverse complement strand
CGCTAAATATCTTACCGTCCCGTCCGATGAGCAGGGGATGCGCACAGACCTGCTTGAAGAAGTTTTGAAGAAGCGACCGCGCTTCATCTACGTTTTACCCAATTTCCAAAATCCCAGTGGTGTGACCCTGCCCCTTGAACGTCGCCAGGAATTAGTGGAGCTGGCTGATAAATATGGGGTTCCGATTGTCGAGGACGACCCTTATGGGAAGCTGCGCTACTTTGGTGAGCATATTCCTCCCGTGTTGGTGCTCGATGAACAATTCCGTGGCGGCGATGGCGGTGAATATCATGGCAATGTGATCTATATGAGCACATTCTCTAAACTGTTAGCGCCGGGCATTCGTATGGCCTGGGTCATTGCCGATCTGGAGGTCATCCGCAAGCTCGTGTTCGCCAAGCAGGGCGCTGATCTTCATTCACCGACTTTTAATCAGATGATCGCCTACGAAGTCTCCCGCGATGGTTTTCTGGATGAATATTCGAAGACTATCCGCGCTACATATTAAGAACGATTGCTGGTGATGTTAGAAGCCATGGAAAAGCATTTTCCAGTGGGTGTGAAATGGACCAAACCGGAGGGCGGCATGTTCTTGTGGGTGACTCTGCCCGAAGGTTTGGATGCCCAGGAATTGCTGCCGAAAGCGGTTGAGCGCAAAGTGGCCTATGTGCCCGGCCAGTCCTTCCACCCCGATGGCAGCGGGGCAAATACCATGCGGGTGAACTTTTCGAACGCCTCGCCAGAGATGATCCGCGAAGGCATTGCCCGGCTGGGTGCGCTATTGCGCGAGGAACTAGATGCGCTGGCTGTTTGAAAAATGCAGTACACGGACATCGCACGGAATCCACGGAGAAAAACAGGCTCTTTGATGTTTTGTGGGGTAAAACTCTTGTTGTACACGGACGCTTCGCGCGCCTTCGGCGACACAGGATGTTACGGAGTAAAAACATAAAAAAATCGGCATGGTTCAATATTCAGAGAATCTAGCTTTACAAACCAGTGTCATGAGGAAACACGAATATGCACGAATTGGCCGAATGACACGAATAAAACATATCTTCTCAAAAAACAGGGGAGAAGTCGAACTTTTTCGAAAATTCTGCGCCAGTTTCACCTGGGTTTTGGAAAAATTCGACTTCTTTCCCCCGAATTATTGAGATGATACAATAAAACTATAAAAAATTCGTGTCATTCGTAATCATTCGTGATAAATCTGTGGCCTAATTTGTAAAGGCATGTCTTGAGCTTGACGAAGGATGTTTTTGGTTCAAATTGAACCATGCCAAAAAATCCGTGCAAATCCGTGCGATCCGTGTACAAAAAATTAAGAAGCCTTTTTTACTACATACTCTCTGGCGCGACTATTTAGGGGTTGATCGCCAGCAATTCCACCTCAAAGATCAGCGTGGCATTGGGGGGGATCACGCCGCCCGCTCCCCGCTCTCCATATCCCAACTCAGATGGAATGATCAGTTTCCGTTTTCCGCCAGCCTGCATCCCGGCAACGCCTTCATCCCAGCCTTTGATCACCCGGCCAGCGTCAAGTTGAAATTCAAAGGGTTGGTTGCGGTCTACGGACGAATCGAATTTGGTTTCATCGACCAGCCAGCCCGTATAGTGCACCTGTACATTGTCGCCAGCCTTGGCCTGAGGGCCTTCGCCGACGATAAGATCTTCGTATTGCAAGCCGGATTCAGTTTGGATCATATTCTCTCCTGACGAAAAATTATTTTTGGTTTTCTGACTTCTTGCCCAACTTCCATAGGCGAAAACTGCCAGGGAGATGATCACCACTAATATCAGCGCAATGATTTCTAATCGCCGTCTTCTGGCGCGTTTGGCGCGGCGGGCTTTGAGATTATTAATATTCATCTTGTGAGCCTACTTTCAATCAGAGTGTATTTTAGACGAGTTGAGAAGTTCCGGAAAAATGGGTATGCGGGGGCGCAAAGCGCACCCCCCGCATACCCATTTTTCCGGCATTCATTCAACTGAAATGAAACGCGCCCTTTCAATCATCGACATAAGAAACAAAATCGGACCGAGCCAAACCTTCTTTGATAGCCTGCTCGGCGACTGCCCGCGCCACAGCTTTATGCACGTCCTTGTTCAATGGGTTAGGGACAAGTTCGCCCTCTTTGGTCAAATCGGCGATTGTCCTGGCTGCTGTCAGGTACATTGCGTGGCTGATATATGGAACCTGCGTGTCAACTGCCCCGCGTAAAATGCCGGGGAAACCGAGCACATTGTTGACCGATTTGCCATCGGCGGCGAAAGCTGCGCCAGCCTCAAGGGCAATTTCAGGCTCGATTTCGGGGGTCGGGTTGGAGAGGGCAAAGATGATCTGTCCCTCGCGCACCATTTCGGGCTTGATCAGGCCTGGAGCCCCAGTGGTGGCGATGACTACATCTGCCTTTTGCATGATCTCCTCGAGACCAGACTTAATGCCACCGGCGGCCTCGAAACGCGCCAGTGCTTCCTGAGAAAGATCAGCGCCTAGGACTGGATTGCCGGTATAAGACATCAACATTTGGCTGGTAGCCAATCCGGCAGCCCCCAAACCGGTCTGTCCGATAGTCGCTTTCTTGATATCGATATTCGATTGTCGGCAGGCGTTGGTCAGGGCCGCGGTGGTCACCACCGCAGTGCCGTGCTGATCGTCGTGCATCACCGGGATATCCAGCCTCTCTTGAAGTTGAGTTTCGATCTCGAAGCAGCGCGGTGCGGAAATATCTTCGAGTTGGATAGCGGCAAAGGTGGGGGCGATGTTGGCAACCGTATCCACGATCTGGTCGACATCTTTTGTGTCAAGCAAAATTGGAACACCGGATAGACCGACCAGGGATTCCATCAGCATGGCTTTGCCTTCCATGACCGGCATCCCGGCGGTGGGGCCGATGTCGCCAAGCCCGAGAATGGCCGTGCCGTCAGTGACAATAGCAACCAGGTGGCTTATCGCCGTATATGATCGGGCCAGGGATGGCTCCTCGGCGATCTTCAGACAAACCTCGGCCACACCAGGTGTGTATACTCTGCGCAAGGTGTATAAGTTGTCGATCTTATAGCGGCTGCGGATGGCGATCTTGCCCTGTTGGTGAAGTTCTAAAATCTCATCTCGCACAGCCAGGATGCGCGTGCCGGGGTTGGCTTCCATGGCTTCGAGGATATTGCCCAGCTGTCTATCATCATCGGCATAGACGGAGATATCCCTTACTACCGCTTGATGGCTTTCTTTTATCAGTCGAATGGCCCCAACAGTGCCGCCTTCATCTGCGATTGCCATTAATAATTTCGCCAGGGTGCCTCTAGTTTGAGGGTTGCGACACCTGACAGTACGCATAATTTTATTTTCCCAGGTCATATTTTTACCGTTTCCAAATCTTAAAATTTTTCAAAATCGAAGTGCCTACGAACTCCCTGAGCAGCGAGTTATCGGGGATCATATCAGCGTCGAGCGGCAGGAACCACTCTAAGAGGGCTAACAATCTTTTGGCCTCAACACGCTCTGGTGTGCCAAAGGGAACTTGCCTCAAGACGGGTTCTGCCAATGGCTTCAGAGCGGCCAACTCATAGACCAGGGCAGAGTTGAACATCACGTCGGCGTTGTCCTGGTAGGGGAAGATATACCTCTTTTCGCCGCGGCGGACTGATTCCCAACGGCCAATGGTATCTTGGGCAGAATAGCCCCTCTCTCGGGCATCGCGCACAATCCGCCGGATCAGGCGCGTATCGGTCGTGGAGACGCGGTTGTGCCAATCCAGGTTGAGCTGCGTCAGCGCCGAGACGTAGATGCGAAAAGTTTGCTCTGTGGGGATGTTAGGGATGAGTTCAGGGTTCAATCCGTGAATCCCCTCTAAAATAATGATCTGCCCAGGCGGGAGTTGCACGCTGTCGCCCGGCATACTCTTCCCTGATTTGAAGTCGAAGTGTGGTAACTGGACGCGTTCTCCCGCGATCAAGCCATGTAAATCTTCTCCTAAGCCCTGCGTATTGACAGCTTTGATCGTTTCAAAATCAAATTCGCCATTTTCATCGCGCGGGGTATGTTCACGGTCGACAAAGTATTTATCCATCTCTAAGGGATACGGAGAAATCCCCCTGGCAAGCAGTTGGATGGTGAGACGCTTAGAGAAAGACGTCTTTCCCGAAGATGATGGGCCAGCGATAAGCACCACGCGTACTTCATTGATCCGGTCTGCGATCTGGCTGGCGATTTCAGAGATGCGCCCTTCATGCAGCGCTTCAGATACCAACATGATCTCACGGCTGCGCTTCTCACTGATGGCCTGATTCAGCGTCCCAACATTATCTATGCCCAAACGTTGCAGCCAATCACCATACTGGCGGAAGGTGTTCAAGAGAGTCTGATAATCAGGAAGCGGCATGATTTCCGTTGGACGATGGCGGCGGGGGAACTGCAATACAAAGCCATCTCCCAGGGGAGCCAATCCGAACCACTTCAGATATCCGGTTGATGGAACCATATAGCCGTGGTGGTAATCCCGATGCTTCCCCATGCTATATAAGATGAGATACTCTTTTTTGCGATGTTGCAGTAAGCGGATTTTATCTTTGTAGCCCTTTTTCTCAAAATATGCGATGGCCTCATCCAGAGGGGTTTTCTCCCGAATGAAAGGCAAATCTTTGGCAACCAACTGGCGCATATGATCTTCAAGCGAAGTCAGTTCCTTTTTGGAGAGCGTTGGGCTGTTGAATACCTGGCAGAAATAACCGCCAGAAGTGACCGCATGATCAATTGCCAGGATCGCTTTTGGGTGGAGATGGTGAAAAGCGCTCTCCAGAAGAAAGGTCAGCGAGCGCCGGTAAAACCGCATCCCATCCGCATCGACCATGGTCACGGGGCGCACCAGGGAGTCAACTTCGAGTGGGAAAGTTAGCTCTCGGAGTGAGCCATTGACGATAGCTCCGACGATGGGAACCTCGTATTCATCTTCGAGCGCCACGAGGAACTCGCCAACCGTCGCCCCGCGCGGGCCGGCAAGTACATGCTTGTCAGGTAAATGAATCTCGATTGTCTCGCGGGGTTCAACAAAACGAAACTGGGAAGACTCGGGGGTCTTTTTTAGTTTATCTAAATCTGATCGGGTCAGGAATTTTGACATTTGTTATCACTTATTTCTCGTTGCATTGCTCGCCAGGCAATTTCCATATCTTCTTGGGTAGTTCTCCAATTTGTAACAGATACCCGAATCGCTGGAATATCATTATAAACTGTTGGCGTTAGGAACACATCACCATTTTCTTTTAGGCTGTTCAAATAATCTTTGATTACTTCAAGTGATACTGTATCTTGCTCCGCTGCAAGGGTAAAACATATTCCGTTTAAACGTACTGGGGATAATAATTTGAAGGTATCTGAAAGGTCAATCTGTGTCCCTAACCATTGCGCCAATTGACAATTACGTTCTACGATTTCGGCATAACCTTGTTTTCCATACGCCATTAGTGAGAACCAACTTGGCATTGCTCTTAGACGCCGAGAGTTTTCAGGTGTCAGGTGTACAAAATTGCTGTCGCTAATTTCCTGTCCCAAATAGACAGCCGCATTTTGAAAGACTTCAGCCTGTAATTCTTGGTGGCGGGTGAACTGTATGGCTGAATCATAGGGCACATTCAGCCATTTATGGGCATCAATTGTGATGGAATCGGCTAATTCCATACCTTGTACTAATGAACGATATTTTGGCGAACAGGCCGCAAAACCACCAAAAGCAGCATCAACGTGCATCCAGAATTTATATCGTGTCTTTAACTCTGCTATTGCGGCTAGATCGTCAAAATCTACTGTGTTTACTGTTCCAGCATTGGCCACCACAATACAGGGCTGACCATTTTGATTTTTGAGAACGTCTTCCAAAATCGCCATATCGATAGCTTCGCGATTTGGCAAGCACGACAATTTGGTTATCGCCTCACGCCCCATACCAAGCATGGACAATGCTTTGTATATGCTGGAATGCGGTGCTCCACTGAATACATTGATTGGATCTGCACCCCATAAGCCCTTTTCGGCAAAATCTATTCCAATTTGATGACCAATCCATTGACGGCCCAAGGCCAGACCGACAAAGTTCGACATTGTTGCCCCGGTAACAAATGAACCGGTATAGTCATCTGGTAAACCGAACAACTGACGCAGCAGCGATATCGTATCTAATTCTACCTGGGGGGCGATTGACTCATCTGAGCCTAAACTATTTTGATCATAGACACTTACTAACCAATCACCTGCCAATGCTGCTGGCGTAACACCACCCGTTACAAAACCATAATACCGCGGCCCAGCGCTGCCGCTTATCCATGAAGCATAGCGTTCTTTGAAAAACCCCAAAGTTTTGTGTGCACCAATACCTTCATCGGGAATATTTATTGAATCAATATCTGTTGGTACAACCGCGCCAACAGGCAGCGTATCTAGATCTGATAAGAAACGATTTGCTTCAACGACTATATTCTCTAAGAGCTTTTCGATATGAGCCTGATCTTCTGATAGAAATTTGTGCATTTATCTACATGCCTTATCCGTTACATTTCATGGATATTGAATAAACGGGCTAACGTTGGCTTCACCAGCCAGGCGGTTTCAGCCCAGGACAATCTTTGCTTGTAACCAATCCAAAAAATCACGCCGCTTACCCTCTGGGCGCAGCCCGGTCTGTGTGCCAGCGGGGTTACTAAAATATAGTTGTGGTGGGGCGTGGCAGATGTGCTATCCTTTGGTCTGATACTGACGCTGGGAGCGCACACCTGGGGCCTGAGCGCTTGGGTCGGCCGACGGCACCTATGGGACACTCTTTGTTTCACTCTGAGCGAGCCCGACGGGTTACTTGGCCACCCAGCGGACATTTAGTCTGGGACTCCACGCACAGTGGATGAGCCCGTATCGGTAGGTGTACCTTTTGACCCAAAAATCCACGCCCCACCAACTACTCTAGGAGTGTAGCATGAAATCCAACCCAAAATCAATACCCATTGAGCCTTTCATCGCCATCGACATCCACAAGAGCTATATCATGGTGGGGGGCAAGAACGCTCAACAGGAATGGACCTTGCGCCCTCGCAATGTGCGCATGTCTCGCTTTCGAGACTGGGCTGTCAAGAACTTGAAACCAGGCGACTCTGTGGTTGTCGAATCCACTTCTAATGCTTGGGACATTTACGACATTGTTGCACCATTAGTAAGTAAATCTGTGGTGGCTCATCCTGGTAAGGTTCGCCAGATCGCTGAAGCCCGCGTCAAGACCGACAAAGAAGATATCAAAAGACTGATCACCCTGCTGATCGCCGATATCGTTCCTGAAGTCTGGGTGCCACCCATGCACGTCCGCGAACTTCGTTCTCTGGTCTCCTTCCGCTGGCGGCTCACCAAGCAGATTACCATGTCTAAGAACCGCCTCCACAGTGTCATCCAGCGATTCAATCTCAACCCCCCAGAAGGCAAAATCCTGGCTCAAAAGAACCAATCCTGGTGGGTACAGCAAGATTTCTCTGAACTCACCGCTTTCCAGGTGGAACGTGATTTGCAGATCGTGGATCAATTAGAAGCCCAGAAAGCGCTCATCGACCAAAAACTGGCTGAATTGAGCAATACTTCCCCTTGGGATGATGATATCGTCTTCCTGATGCAGATCCCTGGTTTTGGCATCATCTTCTCGATGATTGTCTTATCCGGCATTAAGCCATTTTCTGAGTATGGATTTCTCCATAGGGATATTTGCCAATAACCAGCCATGTGAGATCATGTCGAAACACGCCCGGATATCGCCTTCCAAAATCCATTGAGCCGATCTTTTGAGAGAAAGCACGT
>JADHXE010000215.1 GCA_016783125.1 Anaerolineales bacterium | reverse complement strand
AAAAACACCTGAAAATCTCACGGAATCTACGTGCAAAGATATTGAGTGACCCAAACGATGACCAACGCCGATAATCCCATTGCCGATCAAGAAGCACTTCCCCAGACTGAACCTGCCAGGAAGTCTGACGACGATGGCCAGTCACGGAGCGCGCAACATCATTTCGGGCAGCCTCTCGATCTTGATACGGAGTGAAACCTATTTCTACAAAGTCGATTCCCATACTTAAGTGTCAACTAGCCCATCACTGATATTGCCTTAGAGTCCGTCAGTTCGCTAATAGATGTCAAACGAACTGTGCAATAGACAAGGAGGCTAATATTGACAAAAGCACACGGAATCGGCAAAACAATGCACATGCTAATGGTGATCAGCAGATATCTGAAATCCTTTATCATAGCCCTATCCCCCGAGTTCAGTATGAGACGGAGAGGAAGGAAGCTGCCAGTTGGATCAGATGTTTACCAGAGAGAAGTTTATTTTGTGAAGCGCCGACTGGTAAGAAGCGCTATGGGTCACAAATGGATTTTCATCGTTCTAATCGCTATTTCCCTGGTAACGATCTTAAGCAGTTGTACAGCAAATCAACCTGGGGCACATGCAGGAGAAGTCAGACCAGACACATTCTGGCAGAAATCCATAACGCAGTTAGATTTGTTATTCACCTTCATTGCCTGGACAATCGGTCTTGTTCTAGTGGTCGTTGGCAAGAGGGCATTGCCTTCCATCATAGGAAAAAGTCAAAATCTACAATCTGTCGTCGGCCCCACATTGGTTTACATCTGCCTGCATCTGGAGAAACAAGAGTCTCTCCGGACGGTGAAGCTGCGAATGGACCGGGCTATTGGAAAACCACTGAACAATGGACTACTTATCGAGAATCTGGTGTTGGCATGCGACCTTATCGCTACACCTGATCAGATATCGGACGGCCATGCCCAGCATATTGCGGGCGAAATCATCCAATATCTCGACAGTCACTATCCAGATTTGCGGGGGCGGTTTGTGGGCATCAGCGATGACGAGCACCTGCGCCCCATGCGCGATGGGGTGATCAGCGGGGCATTGGCGCTCGGAGACGTTGATAACGTCCACCAATTCGTCTTTGAATGAAGGAAAAAGTCAAACATGGCAACCAAAATCATCACCGTAGCCAATCAAAAAGGGGGCGTTGGAAAAACCACCACAGTTATCAATGTCTGCCACGGTCTGGCCCTCCTGGGAAAGAAAATACTAGCCCTGGACTTTGATCCGCAGGGAAACCTGGCCTCCGCTTTGGGTGTCAAGCAAGAAATGGGCATCTATTACCTGCTCACAATGGGGCAAAACAACAAGCAAGAGCGCCAATTCATCCACCAGACGGTGCGAACTACCGGGCGCGATAACTTGTGGATCATCCCCGGAAATCAAGATACCCGGGGGGCGCAGATTGACATGAGCACACGCGAGCGGCCTGTATCCTATGTTCGACAAGTGTTGGACTTATTTATGAAATACGGTCTGGACTATATCGTCATTGACACATCCCCCAGCCTGGGCGGGCTTCAAGAGCGAGCTTTATGGGCGGCCGACCTGGTGATTGTGCCGACAGCAATGGAGTATCTCAGCAACCAGGGCGTCATCAAGTTGGCTGAGATATTGAAGGTATTGGATGAGAAATATCGCTGGAACGGCAAACTATTGGGCATTCTGCCCACTTTCTATGACGACACCACCCGTCAGAGCAGGGACTCCCTGAATAATCTTCAGGAAGCTTTTGGCGATCTGATATTGCCGATCATCCACCGCGCGACTGTGCTGAGAGAGTCAGCTGCTGATGGGCAGTCGATCTTCGAGAAGGATCCTGATAGCCGGGCCGCGGAGGAGTACCAAAAAGTCGTCAAAGCTGTTTTGAGAGCCAGGTAGGGGGTTCAGATGTCCCGGAATCCGTTCGATGAATATAGCGATCTTCAATCCCCGCCAGAGGAGAAGGAATTGGAGCAGAGCAGCAGCCGCGATCGTTTACTAGGGGTTGTCGATGAGATTAATGATGCTGAAGAAAGAGGGGAAAGGAAAGAGAAAATCAAGCCAGAAAAGCCAGTTTTCCTGGGTGACATCTCGACAGCAGATTGGCAGCCGAAGAAGAGAAGGGATACTCGCAAGCGTGCGCCAGTGTTGTTTGTGCGCAATATCGATGATCTAAGAGAACCTCTTGCCAAGATTGCTGAAAAAATTGACATTCCTCGCGACATGCTGGTCCGTCACCTGTTAGAACGTGGAATTAGAAGCCATTTATCCGGAGACACCGTATTAGTGCCAGTGTTAGATCAACGACTTACGCTCTACCCTGGAGAGACTCCACCACGCAAGCGAAAAAAGAGAAACTCGAAAGGGGTTGGTTTCCGGGGAATACCTGAGCACACCAACCAACAGATCGCTCAGATTGCAGCCAGTCTGAGCGTTCCCAAATGGCAAGTGCTCCGCCGGATTCTCGAAGATGGAATCGCCGGTTACAAATCTGGGACGATCACGATCCAACCCCATGTAGTGCAGACAACAGAGTACACCCTCTACCCAAATGAGTAGCTCGATGAAACCAAAGCTGGATTTTCGACAAAATCTTTACGATTTGAAAACATGAAAACCCGCATGTTATCAACCGGGTTATCTACATGTTATCTGGTGGTTATCTATGGGTTATCACGTGGGTTATCGCCCCCTTTTTGTGCCGCCCTGTGAGCGTTCCTACGACATGATTGCTTGTGATTACCTATCTGCGAAAAAGCGCCGCACAGAGAGCGTCCTGGTAAGTTCTATCAAAAACACCAGATAAACAATGATCCCCGTGTCCGGGGCAAAGCAACAGTGGCAATTGAACTTGTCACTGCCAGTTACTGACCATGTCTACACAGGAGAGAGAAGCCATGCCAACGAGCATTGACATCGAAAAATTATTAGATCACATCGACATCGTCGCCCTGGCTGATCACCTTGGGGCTAGACTCAAGAAGAAAGGCCGCGAGTGGCGCGGGGCCTGCCCGCTTCACGCCGGTGCGGACAACAAGACCGCTTTCCAGGTCAGCACCGACAACGATAACCGGGGCTATTGGCGCTGCTGGACAGGATGCGATACCGGCGGCGATGCTATTGATTTGATAAAGCTGGCTAAGAACATGGACTTCATCGAGGCGGTCGAATATCTGGCCAGTTACGCGGGCCTCTCCCTTGAAGAAATCGGCATGACCCCGGAAGCCGCCCAGGCATACGAGAAACGCAAACAGCGTACCAACGTGCTCGACCTGGCTGCACGCTACTTTGCCGAACAGCTCTGGTCTGAGGGTGGACAAGGTTGTCTGGAATACGCTCGTTCCCGCGGTTTTGACGATGATGCCCTGCGCATGGCGGGGTGGGGTTTCGCCGATGGGGGCACCAGCTTGCATGATTATCTAGTCGAGATTGGGGCCGATTTATCAATAGCGCGTGAGATTGGCGTGATCCGCGCCGATGGCCGCGATTTCACTGCCAATGGGGGCGGGGACAAAGTCTCCCCAGGGGGCTGGCTTGTATACCCGCACAGCGAGCGGAACAACGCGAAAGTTCAAGAATGCAAAGATTGTAAGGCCGGCACCTGGCATCACGGTCAAGGCTGTCTGCGGCACGAACCGGATTTCAGCCATATCCAGGGTGTGACCTATCTGTCTGCCCGCGCTCTCAATCCGAAAGCAGAAGGTGGCGACAAATCACGCAACCTGCCCGGTGCCCACAAACGCCAACTCTATAAAGCCGAGATCCCCGGTGTGCGTGAGATCATTCTGTGTGAGGGACAGGCCGACGCCGAGAGCTACCGGCAGATGGGCTTTTCTGCCTGGGCATTATGCGGTCTGGGTATCATCCCGGAACGGGACCTGCGTCTGGTCAAACAGCGGCCGGTGGTGTATCTGGCATTCGATGGGGACAAACAAGGCCAAGAAAAACAGAGTCAGATGGCTCCTGCGTTTGGGCCGTTGGCGATGTTGGTGGCGCCCTTTGACGGATACAAAGATGCCAACGATCTTTATCAAAACAACCCAGATGCGAGCCTGATCGCAGCACTGCTAGAAAACGCCACCCCGATCATCGAAGAACGTTTGGAGAAAGTCAAGCACGCTACCCCACACAAGCTCCAAGAATTTACCGGCGAATTCATTGAATTACTCAAGCAGCTTCCTGATGAGATCTCTCCCCGCTACCTGAGCCGCGCCCAACGCGCCCTGGGTATGACCCGCAAAGAACTGCGCACCATGATCAGCGAAGTTGAGCGCAAAGACGGCAGAGCGCCCATTCTCAGTGAGGTCAAGGATGGAAAATTGTACTTTCTGGGAAAACCCCTGGCCAACTTTGCTGCCTGCATCACCCACGAATTGACCATCGATGACGGTATGAATCTACCAGAGGTGCGCTACACCATCCAGGGCATATTATCCACTCACGAACCGTTGCGCACCATCGACGTGCCAGCAGCGGAATTCTCTGATATGAAGTGGATTCACCGTTATTGGGGGGCGCGTCCGATCCTGTACGTTCCGCGAGGGAATTATTATCTGGTCGCCCGCGCCATGCAGGAAAGTTCGCTCGAAGACATGCGGCGCGAGCGGGTTTTCACACATACCGGTTGGACGGAGATCGACGGCGGGCGCGGTTTCTTGACCTCCGGGGGCATGATTACCCCTGATGGGTATGATGACAGTGTCCGGGTGGATTTGGGTGAAAACAACTTGCGTTATTACAACTTACCTGAACCACCCACAGGAGATGAACTGGCCAGAGCCGTCAAAGCCAGCCTGGACTTTCTCGATCTTGGCCCCATGCGTGTCACCGCGCCGATCTGGGCGGCCATGTATGGTGGGCCGCTGACAGAAATCCGCCCGCTCTATACCGTGATCTGGTTGTATGGCCCCACCCAGAGCGGTAAGTCCACGATAGCGCACCTGGCCTTGACTCACTTCGGGGCGGGATTTATCGAAGGACGCCAGTATCACGCGCCGGATGACTGGATGAGCACGGTCACGCATATCGAAGGGGTATTGTTCAGAACCAAAGACGTCCCGGTTGTCATCGACGACTTTGCACCTCAGTTCCAGAGCGCGGCTGATTCCCGACGCATGCACAAAAGCGCGCACCAGGTCGTGCGAACGGTAGGTAACCGCTCGGCGCGCGGTCGTGCCAATCGGGACTTAAGCGAACGCAAGACGCGCGTCCCCCGGGGGATGGTGTTATCCACAGCAGAACTGCCTCTGGCCGGAGAGAGCACCGTGGGGCGTATGGTATATGTGCCTATTGCCCGCGGTGAGGTGCTGCCCAATACCGGCGAACCGCCCCGCGAAGAACTGGACAGGACGCAAGTGCGCGCCAAAAAGGGGATATATGCTCAAGCGATGGCGGCTTACGTGCAATGGTTGGCTGCGAACTGGGAACGGGCCTCGAAATTATATTTAGAGATTATCGAAGAGTCTCACAAGCTCGCCAGGGATGGCAAGATGCAGAACAGGCTTCCGGATTACTTCGCTACCCTGGATGCAGCTCAGCAGGTAGCCCTGATCGCTTTCACAGAGCTGGGCGCACTGTCCACAATTGATGCTTCCAGTCTTGCGGAACGGAACAGCCAGGCAATCCTAAAGGTCATCGAGAGTCAGGCTGAGAAGATCGCCGCAGAGTCACCGGTGCGTAAGTTCTTCGAGGCCTTGGACAACCTCATCCAGCGCCGCAAGGTATACCTGGAACCTCGTTCCGGCGGCAGCATCACGCCTCCGCCAGAAGCTGACCCTGTCGGATGGTATGAGGTAGACGATGAGAGCGTCTTTTACCTGGACACCAAAAGCTGCATGATCTATGCGCGTGAATTCTGGGCACAGCTTGGTGAATACTTCGATACCACCAAAGACGCCCTACACAGACAGTTCAATCAGATTAGTGGATTGTTGGCTGAGACAGGCGGTGGCAGTCATATCCAGGTATCGAAGTGGGTCACGAGCGCAGGAAAGAGCGTGCGAATGGTGGCTTTTAGCCTGGCAAAAGTTCAGGAGCTTTACGGTGTAACCATCAAGAACCCATCTCCCCCTCGCCAACAACCTGAGAAAAACGCTGATTTGGACAAAAATAAGTGATTTTTTCCGTGCGCGCGAGGTTCTTGTGGTGAGGTGGTGAGGTCAGAAAAATGGTCAGAATAACATGCCTATATATAGACGAAAACCCTATTTTACATGCAATGTTACGTATATATAGGGGTATTTTCGACCTCACAACTTTCCTCACCACTACCTCACCACCCCCTCACCACTTTGAAAAAAACCTCACCACAAATAACCCTAGTGGTGAGGGGATGGTGAGGAGCGATATCCCCCTATATCTGGGTTACAACACTAAATATGTACGTCTTACACCCACATATAGGGGTGGAAAAATGCTACCTCACCACCTCACCACTTTTGTAAGAGGGTGTACCGTTTAAGGAAAAAATCGTGAAGGCTAACCAGAAGGAGAACCCGGTGCGTGATCAAACACATCAAGTAATGACCGTGAAGGAAACGGCTGAATTTCTCAGGTTGGCTATCACTACGGTTTACAAACTTGCCAACGAAGGCAATATCCCTGCTCGCAAGGTCGGTGGGAGTTGGCGGTTTTCACGTCGAGCCTTGGATGATTGGCTTAGAGAACCAGACCAGACCGGCAGGAATCTCGAAAAAATATAGCAATGAAACGAAACAATGTCGTCATCCTAGACGGGGTGCTCGCCGCCATCAGACAGGAGTCCAGCGTAATTGATGGTCTCGAGATGGCCTATGTGAGCGGCATTTTGTCCACCACGTCACCTTCTACGCACGAAAAAATCAAACACCCGTTTGTCGTGTACAGACAACGACAGGCTTTGGAGACTCGCGCTTTTACAGAGGTCGTATCGGGAGATCTGCCTGTACGTCTGTATGGTTGGCTCCAAAGTTGTTGGGATGGTGATAGCTGCCGTTCGGTTGTTGTTGTGGAGAATATCACCTTCGATGTCTCCCCAAAACTTCGAGCAGAGGCGACCCGGGTCTTGGTGGATGCTATGAAAGGAGTAATTAGTAGAGAACGGGATCGAACGTCCCCGAACGATATTTCCATTTCATTTGGTATCAGCACAAATGCGGTCTTGCTGAGTGGCACATGCACTGTTCGGGGTGAAGGTGAAGAATGTCGCAGTGCCACCTTGCGAACTGACCAGGAAGAATTGGGAGGCAATCATCTTGTTGCTTTTCACGGCTCCCTGCTTGACCCTATTAGAGCGTTCAAAAAAGCCACCCGTAACCGTTGTGTCGTGTCGGTAGGGGGTTGGTTGCATCAAGTATGGTCAGGAGGTGAACACAAGGAAACCAGGGTTATCGCACATAGAATCAACTTTCACCATGACGCAAACACGGTGGAATTGGCCCGGACTTTTATGCTGGCAAATCCGGCACATCAAGGTGATGCCCGTTGGCAACAGCAAGAATGATTTCTCTATTTGAACGAAAGCAGCAATTTAATACAATACAACTGGAGGTGAACATGAGCGCAAAAATACTTGTCGTCGATAGCGAAAAAGAAATTCGCGATACCTTGAGCAATATGCTTGAGGCGGAGAAGCATAACGTATTGACCGTAGCGAGTGGGGAAGAAGCGTTGGAAATTCTAGAGGACAAAGAAATCGCCGTGATGATAACGGAGGTGCGCCTACCATACATGGGAGGCATCGAGGTAACAAAAAAAGCAAGCCAGATTTCTCCTGAGACGGTGAGCATTCTATTGACCGGACATGCTTCCATGGAATCGGCCATCGAGGCGCTGCGCCTTGACGC
>JADHXE010000214.1 GCA_016783125.1 Anaerolineales bacterium | reverse complement strand
GTCACCAACTTCTTCGGAGTCTTCTCTTGAAGCCGATCGGCGGACGTTCTCGCTTTCATGGGCACACCTCCAGTACTCTTTTAGGATTATTTTACTCCTTGAGTACGGGGTGTAGACCCCAATCACGGATTTCACGGATGGACACGGATAAATGCCCGAAAAAGGGTGTGTGCAGGTGCTTTGCGCCTGCACACACCCTTTTTCGGGAACTTATTCTCTTTTCATAATCACTGCCTGGCGGCCATGATATTGTGGTCGTTCGATGGGCTGCCATCCCAGGCGATTGTAGAAATCTTCGTGGCTGCGGGTGTAGAGATAAAGCTCTTTTACGCCGAGTTGCCTGGCAATTGACAAAGTATGCGTCACGATCTTTGAGCCGATGCCTTGGCCGCGGTATTCTGGTTTCACGAAGACCGCACCCAGCCAGTGTTCATATTGTGGATGAGTCTCCATCTCGCGAATCTTGATGCTGGTGCTGGCGACAAGCTCCTCATCCAGGAAAGCCACCAGCGCAAGTGGGGGTTGATCGCGATGTAGTCTTTGGCGCAATCTCTTCTCGACCAAATCGAGAGAGTTAGCAGGATTCCCGCGTCCCCACTCATTGTAGAACCACGCTGTCAGCACGGGAACCAGTTCAGGGTGATTGGCTAGATAATCAAAGCGTAGCTGCATGATCAGTATTGTATAGGGGATGTTCTCCCCAAGTCAAGCAAAAACCCGCCGGGGGTGGCGGGTGAAATTTTAAGAATTGTGGCATAGGTGACACCTGTAATTCCGAGCACAGCGAGGAATCCCTAAGGCGCGGCGTTTAGGAATCGTGATTAAATAACTTTCCCATTTGGGCAAACCGACAAGCATTCTGAGCGGAGCTTGCGCAGTCGAAGGACGCTCCCGCCGTTCCGCTCAGGCCCTGCACTGAACTTGTTGAAGTGGCGCTTATCTTGGAACAGGTAAGTTATTTAATCACCGTTACTTAGTAACTGTCCAAAAATAACTTGTACGTAGTGCGGGCTTCAGCACGCTTGCCACGGGCACGCCTTCGGCGAAGCGAGCACTACAAACAGGGAAGTTATTTTTGGACGCTCACTTAGTGATACCTGCATAGGCGATTTCAAACGTTACGCATCAGGGATCCCTCGCCCCATACGGGGTTCGGAATGACAGGTGCTATGTGCAGCTTTTGCTGCAATGCGGTTTTAGGTCACTCTTGAATTTCCAGCAACTCGACTTCGAAGATCAACGTTGCTCCTGGGGGAATAACAGCTCCCGCACCTGTGTCTCCGTAGCCCAATTCTGACGGGATGACCAGTTGGCGCTTGCCGCCGACCTTCATCGTCGCCAGTCCTTCGTCCCAGCCTGCAATTACATTACCTTCTCCCAACACGAAGGGGAAGGGCTGGCCGCGCTCAACTGAACTGTCAAACATGGTGCCATCTGCTAGCCAGCCGCTGTAGTGTACCAGGACGGTCTGACCAGCTTCGGGTGTGGCGCCATCGCCTTCTGCGAGGTCATAATATATCAATCCGCTTTCCAAAGTTACGTAATCTTCCTCGTTGACCTCGGTCATCTTGGGGGGCACGTACACTTCTAATAATTCTACTTCCATCACCAGGGTCGCGTTTGGCGGGATATCACCCGCGCCACCCTCACCGAGTGCCAGTTCTGGCGGAATCACCAACAGGCGTTTACCGCCTAACTTCATGCCCGTGACGCCTTCATCCCAGCCAGGGAAAACGATATCCACAATGCCCAACACAAAAGTAACGGGTTGGCTGTATGAGGAGGAAACGATGAAGGTATCTTCTGTATCACCCTTGACCCAAATGGTGTAATGGGTGATGACAGTGCTGCCTTCTTCAGCTTCAATGCCCGCGCCAAGCGTGATGTCGGAATATTGCAGGCCGCTCTCTGTGGTAGTTAGTTCGTCGTCGGCAATATCGGGGGATGTGGGCACAGCCTCTACAGATATGAGTTCTATATCCATAATAATTTGAGAATTTGGCGGGATGATGCCGTAGCCCTCTTCGCCAAAAGCCAGTTCAGGGGGCAGTACCAGCGTGGCTGAGCCGCCGGCTTTCATCAGACCAACGCCTTCTTCCCACCCAGGCAGCAACTGCTCGTTGCCGAAGACCGCCATTACTGGTGTGCCTTGCAGGTATGTGTTCACGATCTCAGTGCCGTCTGGCAGGCTGCCGATTACATTCATGAGGATGATTTCCCCGGCCTGTGGCGCGGGGCCGTCGCCGACTGCTACTTTCAGGTACTGCAGGCCGCTCTCGGTGGTTAGCGCACCTTCTAAGACGATTGGCTCTGGGGGAGTCGTTTCAGCTTCAGGGGATACGGGAACGACTTCTGCTATTTCTACTTCGCTGGCGTTTTCTGCCTCATTATCAGTTTCTACAGCTACTTCATTTTCTGTTACTGTCTCATTAGTTGCTGAATCTGTTGGCTGGCAGGCTGCTACTGTGAAGGCAAGGATGGTAACCGCCAGCAGCAAGCTATACCATTTGGTTGATTGCTTCATGAAAAGCTCCTAAATTCAGTAGATTACAATTTGAGTTCGTGGTAAGCAATTCGCCGCAGGCGTGCTTCTGGCAATCGCTAAAAATAGGCATTGAAGTGCCTACTATGAACAAGAATCGTAAGTAACTGTCCAAAAATAACTTGTCCGTAGTGCGGGCTTCAGCACGCTTGCCACGGGCACGCCTTCGGCGAAGCGAGCACTACAAACAGGGAAGTTATTTTTAGACGCTCACTAAAGTACTGAATTTCAGTACTTTACGAAAAGCTCGTGGTGGATTGACAAATCCAGCGGGAGCAATTCGTGATCTCTGAAATTAAACAAAAGTCCAGGTCATCCGACCTGAATTGATAAAACCAGTCAAACGTGGCTGGATTGTATCATGTGCAAAGGCCACAGATATAGATATTTAGGAAACGCTAATGCTTGCTGAAAAGGGGGAAAAACCGTGTTGCTCATTTCATAGAACAACACGGTTACAGCTTAACTTCGAGCGCAGACTTGCAACTTGCAACCCGCTCTCTTTTTTCTATGTGCCTTCTTGCCAGGAGTTGAGATAAGCGACCTGCTCTTCAGTGAGTACATCAACTTCAATACCCATAGATTCGAGTTTCAGGCGGGCAATCTCGGCGTCGATATCCGCGGGGACGGAATATACTGTCTTCTTGAGCTTATCGACGTTCTTGATCATATACTCAGCGCTGAGGGCCTGGTTGGCGAAGGACATGTCCATTACGCTGGCGGGGTGCCCCTCGGCCGCGGCCAGGTTGATCAGGCGTCCTTCGCCTAAAATGTGAATCTGGCGGCCATCGGGCAGATCGTACTGCTCGACGAAGGGGCGCACGAGGCGTTTTTCTGCCGCCATCTCTTCCAGGGCGGGGATGTTGATCTCTACGTTGAAGTGACCGGAGTTAGAGACGATAGCGCCATCTTTCATAACCTCGAAGTGGTGCTTGTCAACTACGTTGATGTCACCGGTCAGGGTGCAGAAAATATCACCGATAGGAGCGGCTTCGATCATGGGCATCACGCGGAACCCGTCCATGACGGCTTCCAGGGCTTTGAGGGGGTCAACCTCGGTGACGATCACGCTTGCACCCATACCCTTGGCGCGCATGGCTAAGCCGCGGGCGCACCAGCCGTATCCGCCGACGACGAAATTCTTGCCAGCCAACAAGATATTGGTAGCGCGCACAATGCCATCGATGGTGGATTGGCCGGTGCCGTAACGATTATCGAAGAAGTGTTTGGTCATGGCATCGTTGACAGCCACAACCGGGAACTCCAGCGCGCCATCAGCAGCCATCGCCTTCAGGCGGATGACGCCTGTGGTGGTTTCTTCGGTGCCGCCGATGACGTGTTCGAGCATCTCGCGGCGGTCTTTGTGCAGGGTGCTGACCACATCGGCGCCGTCGTCCATGGTGATGTGCGGTTTGTGATCTACAGCGGCGTTGATATGCTTGTAGTAGGTCAGGTTGTCTTCGCCCTTGATGGCGTGTACCGGAATTTCATCGTGCATCACCAAAGAGGCGGCTACATCATCTTGCGTCGAGAGAGGGTTTGAAGCGACCAGAACGATTTCAGCGCCGCCAGTCTGCAGGGTTTTCATCAGGTTGGCTGTTTCGGTGGTCACATGCAGGCAAGCTGACATACGGATGCCTTCAAAGGGGCGTTCCTTCTCGAAGCGATCTTTGATTGAACGTAAAACGGGCATTTCTCGGTCGGCCCATTGAATGCGGCGACGACCGCCTTCGGCTAGTTTCGTGTCTTTGATATCGTATTCCATGTGTTTCTCCAGTTGCTGTATTTTTTGCTGTTGGTAGATTGTGAAATTGGTAGGTTGGTACATTGGTAATTGGTAGATAAAGTTCCCAATTTGCCAACTACCAACCCACCAATGTACCAATTTCCCAATCTACCAATTTATCGATCCACCAGCATATCCAGTACTCCACCATCATCAAAATGTTCCCGGAAACGCGCTACAAACTCGGTGGGTGTATAGTAATGTTCCTGGGTTCCTTTGGCTTCCAGGCAATAGGTGGCTGCCAAAGCCCCAATTCTACCGCAAATATCCCAATCCAGACCATGGGAATAACCAGTTAAGAATCCGCCGCGAAAGGCGTCGCCCACGCCGGTGGGATCGGCGATTTTCTTTGGGGATACCACTGGGGTATGGAATTCATCACCGTCAACGTATATAGAAGCACCCTGCTCACCACGCGTCACTACCATGAAATGCAACCCCTCACGAATTTCAGATTCGCTCATCCCAGTGTGTTTTTTGATCAACTCTATTTCGTAATCGTTGACCATCAAAGCGTAAGCGCCTTCCACACCTGCACGTAAATCTTCACCAGTCATACGCGGAATTTGTTGGCTGGGGTCGTACAGGTAGGGGATGCCCAGTTCCTGACATTCTTGGGGATATTTGACCATCGCATCGGGCGCGTTGGGCGAGATAACCACCAGGTCGGGTTTGTCATCCAAATCGTGGAAAGAAAGTTCTCTGGCGTGATCCATAGCGCCTGGATAAAAGCTGGCGATTTGGGCGTTGGATTGGTCGGTGTTGGCGAAGAACGAAGCCGTGAATTCGCCTGGGATGACTTTCATCAGGCTGGTGTCGACGCCGACGCTTTCCAGGGTGGCGCGGTACTCAGCAAAATCTTCGCCCACGGTAGCCATCACGCGCGGCTTTTCACCCAATAGTGCCAGCGTGTAAGCGATGTTGGGGGAGATGCCCCCCCGCCGTTTGACCATCGAGTCAACCAGGAAGGACAGACTGATCGAATCGAGCTTATCTGGCAGGAAGTGATCCTTGAATAAGCCGGGGAAAGTCATCAGGTAGTCGTAGGCGACGGAGCCGGTTAAGACAATATCCATTTCACTCTCTCTTTTACGCAATACGAAATAAGCTATACGTGACTCGTATTGCGTATTACGTAAGTGTTTCTTGGACAGCTTTCTCAAGATTTTCAACAAACGGCGGATAGACAACGCCGTTTTCTGTGACAATGCCTGTGACCAGCCGATGCGGGGTGAGATCAAAGGCAGGGTTGCGGGCGGTGGCGCCCTCGGGGGGAACCTGACGCCCCAGGAGGGTCAGGCCCAGGACTTCGGCAGGGTCCCGTTCCTCGATGGGGATCATGTCCCCGGAGGCCAGCGACATATCCACCGTGGATGTCGGTACCACAGCATAGAACGGTACGCCGTTATCAAACGCAGCGAGCGCCAACATGTAGGTGCCGATCTTATTGGCCACATCGCCGTTAGCAGCTGTGCGATCCGAGCCGACGAAGACTTTCTGCACCTGGCCGCTGCTCAGGAAATATCCGGCGGCGTTGTCGCTGATGATGTCGAAGGGCACACCGTATTGGGTCAATTCCCAGGCTGTCAGGCGAGCGCCTTGCAGGCGCGGGCGGGTTTCATCCACCAGTACATGGATATTTTTACCTTGTTCATGGGCCATGCGGATGACACCTAGTGCAGTACCCCAGTCAACAGTAGCCAGTGCACCAGTATTGCAATGATGAACGACTGTGTCACCATCATCGATCAGCTCCGCGCCGTGCGCTGCCATGCGTTTGTTGATTTCGACATCCTCATCGGCGATGAGTTGGGCCTCATTCAAGACCGCCTGGCGCAGATCGTCTGCCGAGCCACTATCTATTAGGTATTGCGTATTCCGTAATATTCTATCCAATGCCCAGGCCAGGTTGACTGCGGTAGGTCTGGCTTTCTTCAAATGCTCTGCGGCGACCTGCAGATCGGTGCGTAGGGCTGCAATATCACTGGCTTTGGATTGCTGCGCGGCCAATGCCAAGCCGAATGCAGCCGCGCCGCCGATAGCCGGCGCGCCGCGTACCACCATATCGGTGATGGCCTGGGCGACTTGGTGATAATCATCAAAAACGGCTACTTTGAATTCGCCCGGTAGCAGCCGTTGGTCGATCATTTGGAATTTATTCGTGGAGTAGTTCCACTCTACAGTTCTCATGAAAAATCCTTGGAAATCTGGATATTAGATAGTAGATATTGGATATTATTTCTTAGAACTTACGTAATTGCAGAGCAAATCGTGAAGAAAGCCCCCCCCAGCCCCGGGAGTAGAAGGATTCCCCCCAAGGTTGGGGGGTTAGGGGGGCGACTGCGTAAGTCCTATCTCTAACTTTCTTTCGTTAAGAAGGTATTGATCCACCAGCAGCGTATTCTACCTCATCTTCGCAAATTCCAATCTCCAATATCTAATTTCCAATAACCAATATCTAATCCCCACTTGGAAAACACACCGCCAGCAACTCTAATAAAGTAATATACCCTTTTACATGATAGTGCTGATCGACCACTGGTAAGCCAGCCACCCCGTTCTTTTTCATGCGCTGATAGGTTTCTTCGAGATTGGCATCGATCATGGCATAGACGGGATCGCACATAATATCTGCTGCTACAAGTTCTTGATTGGGTTGAGCGAACTTCAAGGCTTTGTCGTACTCATCAGGATCGTTGATATAGGCTTCTGGAACGATTGGAGCCATCATCACTTCAGCCAGGGCCGCGATGTTGAGAATACCCATCAGTCGCTCTTCGGTGTTGACAACGCAGGCCGTAGATACGTTCGGGTTTTCGAGCAACTTGATCAACACCGCCTTGATGGGGGTATCCACAGACACGATTACCGGTTCTAAAGAAAGTTGTTGGATGATTTTGGAAACCCGCGCGCCCCTTTGGTCGGACCAATCGGTGAGGGCATCTCTACCATAGGCCTCTTTGATATCTTCATGGAACCATTTCAAGAGATTTGTAGGCTCTTTCTTGACTTTGGGTTCAGGTTCCTCTGTGGGTTGAGTTACACGCCATTTTTGCAGCCCAAGCACATCTCCAATGGGGATGGTGAACAAGATACCGCTGCGCGGGCTATCGAACCCTTTGACAACCCGATCCGATTCAGAGATTGCCCGTTCTAGAATCTCGGGTTCGTCGATGAGACTCATCACCGTGCGCTGCCCGGGTTCATCGTGGGTGAACATATTGATCAGCACGCCTAAGCCCCCGCGGCGGGCATGATTCTGGGCCTGGTATCCCCCCATGCTGGGGAGTATCGTCGCTCCCGGCGCTCCAGCGCGATCCCAGGCTTTGAGCAGCTTGGGAAGCAAATCCGGGTCGTGTAAGATGACAAAAAGCGCGGTTGTTTGAAAACTATCTTTCGCCATAAGTTACCTCGATTTGTAACTGCTCAGCCATGGAATGGATTAACCTTTTTTTCGGGAACTTTTCAACTCATTTGAAATGGGTGTGTTTCATTCCAGTGGAAGTAATCCCGGAAATAGGGGTGTG
>JADHXE010000213.1 GCA_016783125.1 Anaerolineales bacterium | reverse complement strand
CTTTTGTCATTAGGTTGCGCCAAAAACACAGTCGACTCCGACTCGATGGCGCAGCTGCTTATGAATGCTGAGTATCAACCCACCGATGACCCCGCCGAGGCAGGCGTGATCATCGTCAACACTTGTGGATTCATTGGCCCTGCCAAAGACGAATCCCTGGACGTGCTCCAAGAGATGGCTGCCCAAAAACAGGCTGGACAGATATTAATTGCCGCGGGCTGCCTGACCCAACGTTACGGTGAACAGGTTGCTCAACAAGTGCCAGGCATCGATGGTATCCTGGGCACGCGGCGTTGGATGGATATCCTCGATGTGGTCGGAACCCTGCGGGGGGGCAAACACCCTGAACCAGTTTACCATCTCCCAGAAATTCCTACTGTTGGTCAGGATGATGCCGGTACCCAGCGCGTCAGCATCCAAGGGGCCAGCGCTTATCTCAAGATCGCTGATGGATGCCGTCGCCCCTGCGCCTTTTGCGCCATCCCTCTTATCAAAGGAACAGCCGTCAGCCGCCCCATGGAAGCTGTCCTCGCCGATGCCCGCGCCCTGCAAGATATGGGCGTATATGAGATCAACCTGATCGCCCAAGATACAACCGACTATGGCCACGATCTGGGGATGAGAAATGGGCTGGCAACTTTATTAGAGAATATGGCCGAGGCCGTTCCCGAAGTGCCCTGGCTGCGGATTTTATATGCCTATCCTGGCTACGTCACGGATGAGTTGATCGAAGTCATGGCAACCTACGAGCAGATATTGCCCTATCTGGATATGCCATTGCAGCACGCTCACCCTGCCGCGCTCAGGCGCATGAAGCGGCCTGCAAATATGGATTGGATTTTCAATACCTTGGCAGATATGCGGGTTACTATGCCCGATCTGGCTTTGAGGACAACCTTTATCGTTGGCTACCCCGGTGAGACTGAAGAAGAGTTTCAAACTTTGATGGACTTCATCGAGGAGATTCGCTTCGACCGGGTGGGGGCGTTTCAGTTCTCCTTCGAGCCGGGTACAACCAGCGAATCCTTGGGTGATCCTATTCCCGAGGAGGTCAAACAAGAACGCTGGGAACGCCTCATGGAACGCCAACAGAATATCTCTTTGGAACGCAATCAGAGTTACGTTGGCAAAATCCTGGATGTGCTCATCGAAGGTCAGGGCGATGGACTCTCCCTGGGACGTAGCTACCGCGACGCTCCTGAGATCGATGGCATGGTCATCATCGAAGACGAAATCCCCATTGGGTCGATGGTGCCGGCGCGCATCACTGGCGCTATGGCCTATGATCTGACGGGTGCGCTGTATGATCAGTTGTTGGAGATTAGAGATTAGAGATTGGAGATTGGAGATTGGAGATTGGAGATTGGAGATTGGGTATTGAATCATCAATATCCAATCCCCAATATCTAATCATCTACTGGTTACGATGCTCTGCGTCGTAACCGGCTGTATATACGCTCTGCGTTCCGCTGCGCCTTCGCGTTAGTCTGGAGAAGTAATGTTAAAAATAGAAACCCCCGAAACCCAATTCGCCATCAACGCCGTGCGGCAGGCCTCATCACTGGTAAAGCAGGTGCAGGCCGAAATGATCTCTCCTGCCATAACCAAAAACGACCGCTCCCCAGTCACTGTAGCGGATTTCGCCGCGCAGGCCTTGATTGGCTATTTGTTGGATGAGAACTTCCCCACTGATCCATTGATTGGTGAAGAAGACTCTTCAGTCTTACAAAGCCCTGAAGAACGTCCCACGTTGGAGAGGATCACAGAATTTGTGAGCCGCTATGCGGATGGGGCAGCGCCAGAATCTGTTTGTCAGTGGATTGACCGCGGCTCTGCTGAGTCTGCGACGCGTTTTTGGACTTTAGATCCGATTGACGGCACCAAAGGATTTCTGCGCGGGAATCAATACGCGGTGGCTTTTGCGCTCATCGAAGATGGTCAAGTTCAGGTTGGTGTGCTGGGTTGTCCAAACCTCAACTCCCTCTCCCTTGAGGGAGCCCCCTACGGGGATGATAAGGGCCGGGGGGGTGAGGGTGTGATTGTAGTCGCCGCCCGCGGCCAAGGCGCCTGGGCGGCTGACAGCCGTTCCTTAGATGAAGATACCCCTTTTCGGCGTTTATCTATCTCTGAGCGAACTGATCCCGCCCAAGCGCGCTTGCTGCGTTCCTTTGAATCAGGCCATACCAACGTCACTCAGGTGGATCATTTTGCCAGTGCCTTAGGTGTGGGTGCCGAACCAGTGCGTATGGACAGCCAGGCTAAATACGCCGTGATGGCTGCCGGGCAAGGCGAGATTTATCTGCGGCTGCTTTCACCCAATCGACGCGATTACCGCGAGAAAATCTGGGATCAAGCTGCTGGATCAATCGTGATCGAAGAGGCTGGCGGACGCGTCACTGACCTGGACGGCAAGCCGCTCGACTTCACCGCTGGGCGCACGCTGGCCAACAATCGCGGCATTTGCGCCACAAATGGCGTTCTGCATGAAGCGACCCTCAAAGCGCTAGAAGCCATTGGAGCATAAAAAATTTTTCTACCGTACATCTAGCAAAATTTATTACCAACGAACCGTGTTCCTTGCAAAACCAGCCTGTCTGGGCACATTTTTTGCTGCAAAACAAGACATTTTTCGCTGTCTGTGATCTAAGGAACACGGTTCGTTCTAAATGTACGGTAGAGAATAAAAAATTAGGTATTGGGTATCAGGTATTGGTGTCAAGTGCCTAATACCTGATACCCAATACCTGATATCCCAAAAATGAGTCGCAACGACTACATCGCCCTGCTTCTTAGCATCTGTGCTGTAATCATCACGGCCTGGATTTCAGCAAATATTTTCGATGGTCTCCCCCATCTCGAAGATGAATATGCCTATGTTTGGCAGGCGCAGGCCATCGCTGGCGGGCAATTTAGTATCCCTTCTCCTCCCGATCTGATAAGTTCATGATCCCCTTTGTGGTGGATTACAACGGCCAGCGCTTTGGCAAGTATCCATTGGGTTGGCCGGTGGCGCTTTCCTTTGGCGAACGGATTGGATTGCGAACTCTGATCAATCCACTGCTGGCGGGACTTGCTGTGTGGTTGACATACCGGCTTGGCAAAAAGACCTTGGGGGAGAGATGTGGACTGCTGGCCGCGGGGCTGATGATCACTTCCCCGATATTTTTGATGTACTCAGGGATGCTGCTCTCACATCCCTGGGGATTGGTGCTCAGCGCCGCTTTTGCGCTTTCCTGGCTCGATGCAGTGGATGAACAGAACGACGTTCCGGGGTGGCTGCCCACCCTGGGCGCAGGATTCACCCTGGGGGTCCTGGCCCTGAGCCGCCCGCTGACATCTTTGGGCGTAGCCATTCCCTTTGGGATCCACGGTTTCATCTTATTGTGGCGCGGCTCCCCGGTCATCCGCCGCCGCGTAGTCACGGTTGGATTAGTTGCCCTATCGATAGGGAGTGTGCATTTTCTCTGGCAGTATGCCCTCACTGGGGATCCCCTACTCAACCCTTATGCGCTGTGGTGGGATTATGACAAGATCGGATTTGGCCCAGGACATGGCGTGCTCGAAAGCGGACATACGCTCAAGCAGGCGCTCTCTAATACCCGCCGAAGTTTGGTTGAAGGCGCTGGCGACCTCTTTGGTTGGGGATGGGGAACCCATTCCTGGATTTTTCTCCCCTTTGGGTTGTGGGCAGTACGCCGCAATAAGAAAGCCTGGCTGCTGATGGGTGTTCCCATTGGCCTGATCATTGTCTATCTCCCCTATTGGATTTCGGGGCCGCGCTATTTTTATGAAGGCTCTTATGGCTTGATCTTATACAGCGCAGCCGGGATGGCGTGGTTGGCTGGATGGACAAAACAGGCAGAACAGAACAATCAACGCTGGGGGAGAATCCGCTCGCTGTTGATGATAGCCGTTCTGGTGTTATTAGTTGCTGGGAATTTGAGTTTTTATACCCCAAAGCGGTTGGCGAAAGAACATGCTTTTTATGAAGTTGACTCCACCACGCTAAAGCCGTTTATGACCCCAGCAGCGCAAGAACGAACCCCTGCATTGATACTCGTGCATTCTGAAAACTGGCGGGACTATGCGGTATTGTTGGATCTTGCTGATCCGTACCTGGAAACTCCTTTCATCTTTGCATGGAGCCACCTGGATGAGGATCCAGGAGAGAAGTTGATCGAAGCCTTTCCCGGGCGTACGCTTTATCATTACTATCCAGACGCCCCAGAGAAGTTCTATACCTCACCGCGAGATTCTTAGGATAGCACGAACACGGTTCCTTGGCGCATTCGTAATTCTGGGTATCATCCTCCTCAGGAACCGTGTTCGTTCTCACTCTTTTGAGGAGTTATGGAATTCGGTACCCATTGAACAGGCCGGAGCAGCGCATATATGGGGGGGAGTATCAACAAAGAGACGCCGATAATATGACCTAAGAAGTGGTTTTGCAATAATATCGGAAACCAGACCCTGATGGTTTCGAAATAGGGGATGGCGTATAATGCTGTGATAGAAAATATGATCCCAGCTATCAAAGGTCGCTGTTGGGGGAGTAGCAAAGATCCCAGTGGCAGGAACCAGAGTAGATACCAGGCATGGAATGTTGGTGCGGCTAACAGCACATACCAGAAGAGCAGGTAGAAGGCTGCGGTAATAGGTAGTGCTTTCGATTGATCGCGCTTTGTCAGGATTTTCCAGGTGTAATACAGGAAAACCACCCCACAAACCCCATAGAGAATCCCTCTGGATAAATCAAAGGCTGGGTTGGTGCCCAAAGTATTTTTCAAGCCCAGCACCAATAGAGCAAGTAAGGATCGTCCAGCCCCCGAGTTGGCGTGCAGAATAGCCCAATGATCTACCCCAGGCCAAAAGGGCAGCATTCCAATGATGATGAGAACGGTAATAAGTGATCCATAACTCACCAGCGATAAAACACGCTGATACCACTTCGGTTGTAGATTCGCAATTGCCAGTAAGAAGAAAGGCAGAACCGCCACAGTTACAAATTTCACCAAAATCGACGCCGCCATGAAGATGCAAAAAATTATTGTCATGAACAGATTTTTGTGAGGCTCTATTTTTAGAAATGCCCAGATCGCAGCCAGCAGGAAAAATACCATCACAATATCGTTGTGACCGTTCTGCACACTTTCGAAAAGCACCAAGGGATTCCAGGCAAAAGCGATTGTTCCCGCTGTCGCCCAATCGGGACGGAGATTTCGGAGTATCAGGTAAACCCACCAGACGCAGCCCAGGTAAGCCAGCGCGGTTATTCCTTTAAGCGCCAATAAATGGCCTAGAAAGTGCCCCCCACTCAGGCCGATCAGGCCGAACGCCCCCAAAGAGAGCCATTCCCACACCGGCCCGTAGGGAGAGGGGGCATCTGCCCACTCACCCGACAGACCCAGCCATTGATCGGTGGCAGGGAGCATTTCGGGCGCAGTTGCCAACGGCTGCATATTGTAGAGTGCCCACCCGCGAGAGCGGATGGCGTAGATGAAAATATCGATAGCCGTTTGGGGATAGGAGAAAACCAGGATGAGGGCAAAGATGGCGCTGGTGATAACCACGAAGCGGATATTGATTTGGAATTGGCCTCGCGCAAACAGCCTGAGACTCCATATGTAGACCCCAAAGAGGACGCCAATTCCAAGAACATAGGCTAAGAAGCCAGCCAGGGAGTAATTGGTTAGTTTTGTATAATCTAAGGGGGGAACGATGTTATAGTATTTTGCCAGGGGAAATGCAGCAGTGAAAGCCGCATAAATCCCCCCGCTTAGGATGATGCCTGCGATCAAGCGAGCATTGAAAGAATATGAATTGAGCTTTGCTTTTACCCGTCTGATCATAGCTGGGTATGAAGGGGACTCAGGATGCGCGTGCCAGAGCGGTCGGGTCCAGGACGACAATAAGCAAGGCCACCGATCCAAACGACGGCGGCCTGCATGTGCATCCTACTAGCAATTAGTTTTAGTACTTCACGATTCTTGTTCGTAGTGGGCACTTCGGTGCTTAGTGAGCGTCCAAAAACTACTTCCCTGTTTGTAGTGCTCGCTTCGCCGCGCTATGCGGGCCTCGCTCTGCGCGCCTGTGGCAAGCGTGCTAAAGCCCGCACTACGAACAAGTTATTTATGGACAGTTGCTTAGTTTCAGCGATTGCCAGAGGCACGCCTGCGTACGAACCCAAACTGTGATCTACTGAGTTTCCTTTATTCGCATTTATCTTGTGCAGTAAGGAATAATTCTTGATAGGCAGGGTCGCCAGTGTATTGGTACGCTTTATCATAAATGTCATCCAACTCACACCAGCGTCCTTCTGATTCAAGAAGTTGGGCATAGCCGTTGAGAGCATCCATATAACGCTGCGCTGCTGTCCAACCGGAGCCGTCATGCAGGTTGGGGGTCATGGCGACAACTTGCTCGAAGTAGTAGACAGCCTGCGCCCAATCTACATTCCAGTAACTGGCCCCTGTGATGTAGAAGCTCGCCCAGGTGCGCCAGCTGTCGGCCTCTGTATCTAAGATACCGAAACTTTCTGCCAGAGCAAGATCGTAAATGCCGCCCTCCAGATTGCCTAAACTAATTTTTTGCACACCACGCTGCCGCAAAGATAGATAGATCATGCCATCAATATCGACGGACCTGTATTCCGGGTTTTTCTTGCGCACCATTTCCAGGGTCTCGATGGCCAGACTCCATTCCTCGCTGGCAACATAACTCTTGGCTTGAGTGAAGAGATCCTCTTCGGCGCGTGAGTCTGGGGTTGGGGTCGCCTCGACGGCTGTTGGCAGCAAAGCGGGGGTTGGCGTGGCAGTGGCGTTGAGTATTATCAGAACCTCAGCTAATCTGTCGGTCACGCCAGGGTAGCTGGGATCCAGGCCAAGGACATACTCAAATCGCTGGCGCGCCACTTCGTAGCGGCCGGCTTCTATATCCAGAACGCCAAGTTCATATTGTTCGGCAACGGCTACAGCCAGTTGGAATGTTTCTTGATGGGTCCGTCGAGCGATACCATTCTGATAGCCGAGGAATCCGCTCACTCCGAGAACAAGGATCAGCCCAAGGAGCACTAACCCGCCTCTAAGCAGCCAGGGGCGTCCCTTTCTCTTTTGGGGTGGAGTTGTCTCGTCCGTCTGCCCGATGTCAGTTGGGCTTGTATCCTCTCCCGCAGAAGGGTCAATTTGTGTAGGTTGGGTTTCATTGAATTGGTCGTTCATAGCGAGCCCAATTCTAATGCGGAAAGGATAAAACGTAAAGCACAGGTCTGCTCAGGCTGAAGCCTTCGCAGTAAAAATTCCAAAAAAAATAGGTATGGGGGTGTTCTCCCCCCATACCTATTTTTTCGGCCTATTCTTGTTCGAGACTGAACAATTACAGGCACAGGGAATATCCAGAGGTATAATCTTTATATGGCAGAATTCCATTTTTATCATCCCGTCACAGTGCGCTATGGCGACCTGGACCCACAGGGACATGTCAACAACGCCCGTTATCTCACTTTTATGGAACAAACCCGCGTCTCTTATGTGAAGCATTTGGGGCTGTGGGATGGCGGTTCGTTTTTTGAATTTGGCATGATCATGGCTGATGCCCAGGTCACATTTCGGGCGCCGATTCTATGGGGGCAGCCCATCCGCGTCGGGATGCGTATCGTCCGTCTTGGCACGAAGAGTATGGACAGTGTTTATCTCATCGAAGATACCGAAACTGGTCAAATTCTGGCTGACGGCAGCAGTGTGCTGGTAGCTTATGATTATTACACATCCAGCACAATTCCTATCCCTGATGAGTGGCGTAAGATCATTACTGAGTTTGAGAAACTGAAATGATTTGGGTGTGTTTCAAACGAGTTGAGAAGTTCCGGAAATAGGGGTGTGCGGGGGGGGTA
>JADHXE010000212.1 GCA_016783125.1 Anaerolineales bacterium | reverse complement strand
AACCTACACAGGTGCGTTGGGGTACATGTTTTTTCTTACGTTTTTTTGTCACTACTTTCTATAGATGATTGGAATCAGGATTGGGATTAAATATCCCATTCATCATCATCCCAACCTTTGGAATCTCGTTTATGCTTCTTGCGGTAAATTGTCACATCCCGATCTGGATCGTACTCAATTTCGACGAATTTCTTGCGCTTCTTGGATTTGTCATCGTCTTCTTCATCTTCATCGAGGGGGAGTTCATCAGCTTTGGATATATCTGGGGCATCAAGCATCTCAGGCTTGAGCTCGGAAATTTCTTCCTTTGAAGTGAGAACCTGTTCTTGAACGGGTTCTGCTTCCGCGGGAACTTCTGCTGCAGGAACAACATCGGGTTCAGCGACTTCATCCACAGTTACTTCGGGAACCTCATCGGCTATTACGGGTTCTGCGACCTTATCGGTCGGTTTAACTGTCACAGGTTCTGCTGCTTCGAGAGTTTCCTCGGGTTGTACTTTTGCTGCTGGCTCAACTTCTGCAACTACAGCTTCTTCTTCGACGATTTCTTCTGGCTCAGGCAGTGAAGAGATCATCAGCTCGAGAGAGCTCTCGATTTGTTCCATGGCTTTAGGGCCGATACCGGTGATGCCGCGGATCTTTTCTACATCGTAGTTCATCTTGAATGCTAAATCGCCGACCGTTTCAACGCCAGAGTTCTCAACCAGGAGATTTTCAACCCGGGTGGGGAGACCAAGTGTTGCGAGGGGTAGCTCGTAAGCACCTTGAGGAATGCCTTCTTTGGCGATCTCGGTGCGCTCTTTGATTTCTTTTTGGCTGACGCGTTCTGATGTGATGCGGCCTAGTTCAACGCGTTCGGTGAAGGCTTGCATCTCCTGATAATCCTCAGGCGTGATCGGACGGCCTTCAGCTTTTTTCCTCATAACGGCCTCGATCTGAGGAATGAGGTCTTTCTCTTGTTTGTAGTAATCGGCGTAATCGGCGGTGTTCTTCAGCTTGAAGAGCACTTCCGATGTGGCCTCGACTAGGCTCTTGATGTCGATGCGCCATCCGGTGAGTTTTGCTGTGAGACGCGCGTTTTGTCCGTCGCGCCCAATCGCCAGGCTGAGTTGATCTTCGGGGACAACCACGGTGGCTGTTTTGGGGCCGCCGTTATCTTCAAGGAAGACGTTCAACACCCGAGCCGGGCTGAGCGCTTTGGCGATATACATTTGGGGATCATGGTTCCATTCGATCACGTCGATTTTTTCGTCGTTGAGTTCTCGCACAATACCCTGAATGCGGACGCCGCGAATACCAACGCAAGCACCAACAGGGTCAACGCCTGGTTGGAGGGCTGCTACAGCTACCTTCGAGCGTTGGCCTGGCTCGCGGGAAATCGAGCGGATTTCTACCATGCCTTGGTAGATTTCCGGCACTTCGTTTTCTAGCAAGCGGCGCAAGAAATCCGGATGGGAGCGCGAGAGGATGATCTTGGGCCCGCGATTTCCATCTTGAACTTCCAATAGCAGGGCGCGTACTCGATCATGCACGCGGAAAAACTCGCGCGGGATTTGCTGGCGGCGGGGCATTATGCCCTCAGCTTTCAGATCTAATCCGAGACTGATCTGCTTGGCGTTGATCGCCTGTACCACGCCGTTGACGATATCGCCAACCTGTTTAGTGTAGTATTTGAGCTGTACGTCGCGTTCAGCCTCTCGGATGCGTTGTTGGATGACCTGTCGGGCTGTTTGAGCAGCCACGCGGCCGAAATCCTGGGGTGTGCTTTCCACCACAACCATATCGCCGAAATCAGCTTCTTCGTCGACGGTTTTCGCTTCAGACAGCACAACTTCAGTGCGCTCGTCTTGAACTTCGTCGACGACTTCTTTTTCGGCGAATATTTCCACAGCGCCGGTTTCCGGATCGATTCTAGCTTCAACGTGTTGAGCGTTGGAAGCGTGAACCGCGCGCCGATAGGCGGATACCATGGCATCCTCGATTGCGGCGAGGACGACTTCTTGTGGCAAACCGCGCTCATCCAGGATTTGCTTAAAGGCCAGTGCAAAATCGTTCTTCATGCTTTCTCTCCATCAAATGGGGTGGTAGGGTTCTAGACACGAAAAAAGTGGGGGTTGCCCACTTTTCGCCGACAGCAGTATTGCTACCACCCTATAGCGCAAAAATTCTAGCATGGAACCAAAGAAGTGGCAAGGTTATATCTTGGAATATTTTTTGATCAGTTTCTTGAGCAAACGCTGTTCACCTTTGAGCGTGGTCACTTCGCCATCGAGCCAGGCGTTGCGGAGATCATTGAGAATTTTTTTATAGGTAGGCCCAGGAGCCAGGCCGAGGTCGCGCAGGTCGTAGCCTGTTGTTTGGGGGGTAATACTTTTCCATTTTTTAGCATAGGCTGCAAGGATTTTACGCGCTTGCGGATCATCCGTGGCCTGGTGCATGCCAAAGATCGCCAGGGCTGGGGTTTTGGCTAATTTTGTAGTGATTACGCTGGGTTTTTCATTCGCCAGTTCGGGAAGCTCGTGCCATATAAAACAGGCAGCCCGGATGGTCTCCGCCAGGGAGCGGGGCAGCTTGAGGCGTTTGATCACGCCCTGGACGCGGTAGATGGGAAGCGGGATCAACCATAGGATATAAGCCAAAGCTCTCTTCAGTCGCGCCCCCTGCAACTCCAGCGCGAGGCTCCAGTATTCTTCTGGGATATGCGCCTCAAGTTCAGTAATCTGCGCGGCGATGCGATCATTCCAAATAATGTCTTTATGAATGGCTTTCAATAAGCCCAGTTGGTTCAGTCGAGCCAACATTTGCGAGGCGCTGTCTTCATCTATGATATTGTCCAACTCGTGGCGGATGCGGTCTCCCGAGACGCGGTCGAGGAGCGGCCTGGCTTCTAAAAGCAATTCCAGGGTGCGGTCACCGATTTTGAAATCATAGCGCTGTTCATAACGCACGGCGCGCAGCATGCGGGTGGGATCATCGACAAAAGAAAGCGAGTGCAGGGCGCGGATGCTGCTCTTTTGCAGATCGCTAAGGCCGCCCCAATAATCATGCAGTTCGCCGTAATGGTTGCCATCGAGGCGCATCGCCAGGGTATTGATGGTGAAATCGCGGCGATGCAGATCGAGCTTGATACTGCCGCGCTCGACCGTGGGCAAGGCTGTTGGGTGGGTGTAAAACTCGGTGCGGGCCGATATAAAGTCGAGCGTGTTGGGAAGGTCTTCGGGGGCCAGGGGGCTGGGGGGCACGGGAGCATTGCTTGATGAGGGCAACTGACCACTGATGAACCATTTCGCTGTGCCAAACCGCTTATGCATGGTGATGCGTCCCCCCAACTTGGCGCTAACGGCATGGGCCAAAGCAATGCCATCCCCTTCCACAACCAGGTCGAAATCCAGGCTGGGGCGTTCCAAGAGCAGGTCGCGCACAAAACCGCCGACGATATACAGTGCGGCGCGTTGTTCCTGGGCGATCTCAGCGATAGCCTTTAACAGCGCCAGGCGAGCGGGCGGTAGGGCCTGTTGGAGCTTCTCAGATAGGTTTAGATAGCCCGGCAGCGGGGCTTTGGCAGTAAGAATTTTGAGCAGATCAGTACGAGTGACGATGCCCACGATGTTATGACTATCCCGCTCGACGACAGGGATCTGACCCCAGTCCGTGTCGGTCATTACACTTTGTAGATGCTCGATGGATTGATCGGGGTGCACGTGCGCATCCCCGGCTTTCATCAGGCTGGAAGCCGGTAGATTGAGTTTGTGGGAGCTGGCGCGATCTACGGCGCGGCGCGTGAGCAGGCCTATGATAGCGCCATTATCGACAACTGGATAACCCTCGTAGCCATAGCGCACCATACGCTGCAGCGCTTCCTCGACGGGCGTATCGGGCGTGAGTATCTGCGGGGCGCGTGACATGATCTCGGCTACCCTGACCGGGGGTTGGATAGAGTCTGGGAGTAATTCGATAAGCTCCTTGTGAATCTCCTCCACCGGGCGAGCTTTGATCAAGCCCGCAGCAGCCCGGGGATGACCTCCTCCCCCGAAATGCGCGGCGATCTTGGACACATCGATTTTATCGCTGGACGAGCGGCAGATTAGTTGAACGCCGGCATGAATGGTAATGAGCAAGAATAAGGCGTCTGGGTCTAGCAAATCGCGCAATTTATGCGCAATCGTGGATAGCTCTTCGTCCATCTCTCGAGCGCCACCGCTAGCGACAATCACCTGATGCCCGTGGATATTCAGGTATTCGGCGGCCTCTCGAAGTTGATCGTAGATGGCCTGCTGTTCCAGGGAAAGCGGGTGGTTGAGGAAATCATTGGCAATCGATAGGTTGGCGCCTTCTTCTAAAAGGTAGGCCGCGGCGCGCACATCGCGGGGCGTCGTGCGGCTGTAGGTCAGGGAGCCAGTGTCCTCGTAGATGCCCAATAATAAGAGCGTGGCTTGCACGGTGTTTAGCGGGATGTGCGCTTCCTGGAGAGCTTCAACGAAGAGCGTGGTATTGGCCCCGGTTTCGTCGGTTGTGATCTCCCAATTTTCAGGAGCATCCCCGCGCGGGGAGTGGTGGTCGATGACTTTTACGGGAGTATCATCGCCCATGCCTTTGATGCTGATCAAGGATTGCGTATCTACCAGACAGACAGACTCGATGCTTTCGGCGCGGAAATCGCGCGGATCGACAAAGGGCAGTTCCGCGCCATACAGGGTGATGAAACCTCTCACGTTGCGGTTGATCCGCCGAGGCAAGATGGGCGTGGCCTGCTCATCGACCAGATAAGCTCCCAGGAGGGAGGCCAGGCCATCGAAATCGGTTTGTTCGTGGGTCAGGATAATGCGCATAAAAAAGTGGGTAAGTTAGCAAGTTTGCAGGTTGGCATGTTTCAAGTTTTGTGCTTCTATTGTACTTGATTTTGGATACTGTCTACTGTTTACTGCATACTGGACACCGTTTACTGTTCACTGATCCCTGATTATAATGTGTGCCGCATGGATATCCGAGAACTTACCCAACATATGCACGATTTTGTGCGGGAAAAAGGCTGGTATGACCCCGACAGCCCGCGCCCTCAGACGCTGCGTAACCTGGCGATATCGCTCAATTTAGAGGCTTCAGAAGTGCTTGAGCATTTCCAGTGGGATGGGGAGCTGGGTGATTCTGATTCATTAGCTGACGAGTTGGCTGATGTAGCTTTGTACTTGCTGCAAATTGCCAGTATCGCCGATATCGATTTAGAACAGGCAATTCTGCGTAAACTAGAAAACAATTATAGAAGGGAATGGTAAATGAAGATTACGGTTTTTGGAGGCTCAAAGCCAAAGCCTGGTGAGCCAGCTTATGATGATGCCTATTACCTGGGGCAATTGCTCGGCGCCCAGGGTTATACTGTGTTAACAGGTGGCTATATTGGCACCATGGAGGCCGTTTCGCGCGGCGCTGCCGAGGCCGGTGGTCATGTTATCGGTGTGACCTGTGATGAAATTGAATCCTGGCGTCCAGTTTTCCCCAATCGTTGGGTGATGGAAGAAATGCGCTTCCCGACTCTGCGCCAAAGAATGTACGCATTAATCGAAGAGTGTGACGCGGCCATGGCGCTCCCTGGCGGTATTGGTACGCTGGCCGAAGCTGCGGCGATGTGGTCGCAATTGCAGACCGGCGTGACATCGCCACATCCGCTGATCCTGATCGGCACGGGCTGGCAAAATACCTTTCAAACCCTCTTCGAATCTCTCGAAGACTATATCGCCGAAAAAGATCGCGGTTTATTATCCTTTGCTGCGGATATCGAAACCGCCTACCAAATCCTCCAATCCGCCGCAGGCGTATCCAATATCTAATCTCCAATATCCAACCTCCAACCCCCACCCCCATGCCCGCCATCCAACCCGCCCGATTAGCCGCTCAAACGGTCGAACTAACCGAGCATTTCGATTCGCCTGAGAAGTTTGTAGCCGCATTACACGATATGTTAGATTTCTACGCCGACCGTACCCTGCGACCGGGGCAGGTGATTGAGTCTGCGCCGTTGTTGAACAGTTACCAGGTTGCCAAGCCAGTTCTCCGGCATATCGAACGCGGACTGGCTGAGAAGGTAAATGCTGACCCCGAAGCCGCTCTGGCTTTGGCGGATAAGCTCTGGCGCCAGCGATGGGTGGAGACGCGGCTGTTGGCAATTTTCATCCTGGGCCGGATTCCACCGCATCCCCCCGAGCGCGTCACGGAACGCGCCCAGGCCTGGGGATTAAAATGCAGAGAGGATAAGATAGTCAAAGCCCTGGCATCAGCTGGGATTGCGCGGTTGCGATCCGAGAGTCGGGATGCGTTTATTGAGCTGCTAGAAAATTGGCTGACATCTTCTGAACGCCGTTTGATGCTGATTGGTTTGAGAGCGTTGCTATCGCTTCTGGAGATCGATGGTTTTGAGAATCTACCCCAAGTATTTCGGTGGATTGCGCCTCTGATCCGTGAAGCTGATCGGGAAATCAGGGATGATCTGATTGTGCTTGTGCGCTTATTGGCCAGGCGTTCTCCACGCGAGACAGCATATTTTCTGCGCCAGGCCCTGGCAGCCACAGCGAACCCTCAAACGGCGAAGATTATCCGCCGCACACTCGACGAGTTGCCGGAAGAGATGAGTTCGACTTTACGTCTGGAATTGCGCGAGCGGAGAGATGCTGAAAAATAAAAACGAGCTGCAAAAAGCACAGCTCGTTTTTATTTTTTTAGTTAATTCTTGTTATTGCATTTCCATTTGCCGGACGACCATGACCACTTTGCCTTGAATTTGTACCGTGCTGCGGTCTTTGATGTAGATGGGGTCCATGGTGGGATTGGCAGGTTGTAAACGTACCCGGTTGCCCTCATCGTAGAAGTACTTGAGGGTGGTCTCGTCCTTATCGTTCAGCCAGACGGCCACCATTTCACCGTTGCGAACCTCAGTCGCGGGCTGCATGATGACCACATCACCGTGATTGACCATGGCATCGATCATCGAGTCTCCGCTGACTTCCAGGGCGAATAAGTTGCCTTGCCGGACATCTTGGGCGGGCAGCATACTTTTGGCAATATTGATGGATCCAGATTCTGAATCGTAAGGATTGAAGTCAGAAGTGGGCATGGGGACAGGTTCACTGGCGACGATGCGTCCCACCAACGGGATGGTTAGCAGTTCATCGAGTGCTTCCTTGATCTGGTCAGTGAAGCTTTTCACCACGCGTAAACCACGCGAGACACCGCGGTCGCGTTCGATATAACCCTTTTCTTCCAGGCGTTCGAGGTAATAATTTGCTACCGAAGTAGACGAGAGCTTAGCCCGGTCGCAGATCTCTCGAATTGTGGGAGGGTAACCATTTTTCTCGGTGAAGGTTTCGAGAACCTGGAGCACCTTGACATGCTTATCGCTCAAACCTTCTTTTTTCTTTCGTGCCATCATAGGACACTCTCCTAACGAGCAGGATTTTCATTAGATAGAATATTTGTGCTAGCATAATAGCACGAACATCCGTTCTGGTCAAGGGTGTTTATCGAACAAATTTACTATTAATTGCTGCGCATAGGTGCAGTCTCGGATGTTAAATTTGCGGTACAATACTGGCAAATTAATATGATTGAATCAAAGTGCCCTAACCCCCGGATGGGTGGGCACGGCATTTATTGCCAAGGCGAAGCCGGTGACGCTCGTCTAAATGAACAAGCGAAGTCCGGCGCTGTCCCGCAACTGTGGGTTAGTCGGATAGTCAAATAGTCAATATCGAACGCAGTACCCGTCGACTATCAGACTCAGGACTATCAGACCATCTGACTAACAAGCCAGGCCGCCCGCTTTGATTCGGTTTGACACAGCCTCGAGGAAGGTAGGTGTGGATGTACACAGCAATTCCCGGAAGTTAGGGGGAGAAAAGGTTGACAAGGGTTTTCGTAAACATTAGGATGAGAAGGTATCAGGAAATAAGGTCGAGAAAATAGGAGAAGGCGCCATGAAGACCCGAAAACACCTCTCAGCCAGCGG
>JADHXE010000211.1 GCA_016783125.1 Anaerolineales bacterium | reverse complement strand
TGAATAGTTACGTTTACGTTTTGACGAGGGCCTTTTCAAGCCAGTCCCTGTTGTCTTATCCAGCCGACTCGTCCCGGAAACAAGAGCCATCTGTTGCAACAAAAAAGCTCGACCAAACTGAGTCGAGCGATCTTTTGGAAAACTCAAAACACTAAATTTGATAAAACGCTATCCCTGGTGGAATAGCTGGGGGAGTATACCATGCAATTCGATAACAACAAGCCCCAGTTCCAAAGATATTAGGGTAATCGCATCTTATTTTTGAACCGCAAAGACGCGAAGAAAAAAATGAAAATTCAGTAGATCACGATTTGCTCATTTTTGATGTCATTGCGAACGTAGCACAGCGAAGTGTGGCAATCTCCCCCCTTTGCGATGAGATTGCTTCAGCAAAAAACGCTTCGCAATGACATAAAATCGTGATCTACTGAAATTTGTAGAAATGTGCGCACCGTTGCACTAACAAAGAACCATTGTAGCAAAAGTGGGCGTTCATTTATTTCTCAAAAATCTTTGCGCTCGGCCGTAGGCCCGCATAGCGTGGCGTCTTCGCGGTAAAAATTTCCCAAAAAGCAGACGCAATTGCCCTGCCATACTCTTTAGAGATAAACATCAGGAAGAGTCAAATCCCTGGGATCAGCCATCACCCCGAAGAACGTCCGAGAGCCGCCCCACATCACCAGAGTCGATCTTATGATGCACATCCACTTGCGGAAAAGGCATCTCTATCCCAGCTTCGTTGAGCGCATTATAGACAGCTGTATTGACCCTATCGAACATCCGGCGGGTATCTACATATGAATCCAGCCACCAGCGCACACGGAAATTCAATGCCGAGTCGCCAAATTCCAGGAATAAGGCTTCAACTTTGCGATCAGGTAAAACACCATCAACGTTCTTCACTGCCTCAATCATCGTCTTGCGGGCCAGTTCCAAATCTGTTCCATAGGCCACCCCAATATGAACCTGAAGGCGGTATTCATCGTTGGGGTAGGAATAATTGACCACCAGACTCTTGGCGATGAGCGAATTGGGCACGATGACCATACGGTTATCGCGCGCACGAATGCGCGAACTGCGCAGGCCGATATCGAGCACATCTCCCCAGGTATCCAAATCCATAATCTGAACTCGATCCCCAATACGGAACGGGCGGTCGATCATGATCAAAAAACCGCTGATCGTATCCGCAAGGGCATCTTTCGCTGCCAAAGCGATAGCCAGAGACCCAATCCCCAATGTAGCCACCAGGGCACTGATATCGACATCAAAATGGCTTAGCAGCGTGATCAAGGCAATCGAGCCTAAAATGATCAGGGCAACCCGCCTGAAGAAGGGGAACAACTGCTCATCGAGATCAGTCTCTGTATGCACGGCAATCTCCCGTCCATACCAATTAAAGAAGTTGATCACAAATCGCCAGGCAAAAATCAAACCAACAATAAAGTATAGAACGTAAAAGAGATCGCCCAACCACTCCGCCCACGATTCTGACAAAAAGCTCAAACGCTCCAGGGATATATCGAAGGCTAATACGACGGCCAGCATGTACAAAGGCCCCCGCAAGGTGTCTAACAGGGCATCATCAAAGGTTGTAGAGGTTTTCCGAACCAATCTTCTAAGGCCACGATCCAGGACGAGCTTGACCAGCCAGCGGCCCAAGATCACCGTAGCGACAACGATCAGCAGGGAAATGCCAATATTCAACCACTGCTCATCCGCGAGTCCCAAAAATACAAAATCCATATCGAACATCCTTTATCAACTATCTATCACATCACGATATTTATCTGCCAATAACCCCGGGGGTCCACCGGTATGCCAGAAGAGCACTGTCTCATCTTTTGAGAAGAACCCTTTGCGGATTAGATCGATCATACCACCGGCAGCCCGGCCAGTATAGACGGGATCAAGTAACATGCCCTCGAACCTGGCAAAGATGTGGACAGCTTCTCTATCCTGAGAATTCATGATTCCATAACCTTCACCCGTATAATCAGCGTTGACGAGTATCTGGTCTGGCTTGAAGGTGGTCGGTTGGCCCAAAAGAGCGGCTGTCTCCGAGGCGAGTGCAGCAACGCGCGTCTGTAAGATGTGCTCTGGTTCATCCACGCTGATGCCTAAAATCTTGCCAGAAAAACCAGCCAGGTGCGCCCCAGCAACCATACCGGCCTGGGTGCCTGCCGACGATGAGGGAAAGACAACCCAATCCGGACGGACATCCTGGTCGATCAATTCCTGGATTGCATAGGCATAGGCTGCTGCCCCCACCGGATTAGAACCGCCATAAGGCACAAGGTAAGGCTTCCGACCAGCTTTTTCTGCTGATTCAAAAGCAGCCTGCAAAGTTTGGTCGCGTTCTCTCATTTGCGTCCAGACAATTTCTGCGCCGAACAATAAATCTAAGAGCAAGTTCCCTGAAGGCTCTGCTGGCTGGTCGCCCCCTAAAACCAGGATGCAGTCCAGGCCAATCTTAGCTGCCGCAGCCGCGGTCTGCCGGCAGTGATTCGACTGAATCGCTCCACCCGTGATCACCGTTTTGGCATCTCTGGCTTGGGCCTCAGCCAGCAGATACTCCAACTTGCGGGTCTTATTGCCGCCAAAGGCCAGACCGGTCTGGTCGTCGCGTTTGACCAACAACCGCGGCCCGCCAAGCTCAGCGCTCAAGCGAGGTAACTCTTCGATGGGGGTGGGTAAATGTGCCATTCGTAATCGGGGTAGTGATTTCATTTGTGACTCCTTTTTCACCGCGAAGACGCGAAGAACGCAAAGATATTTTTATGTCTATTCGGGCAGATTATTAACCATTCGCTTGATGCCATATTTCATCAACTTGACATTCCAATTCAATAAGAAACCAAGAGAATGTCCACTCAACTTCAAATAAGTCAAAAGTTGAGCTTCATGAATCGGTAATAACTGTTCAACAACTTTATTCTCAACAACAATCATATCTTCAATTATCATATCAATTCTGTAACCCGCATCAATCTCCAGCCCTTCGTAAACTATTGGCAGCATAACTTCAGTGACAACTTTCAAGCCACGCATACGCAATTCATGGGCATAGCATTTTTGATATGCCGACTCCAGTAATCCCGGCCCCAAGGCGCGATGCACCTTTACAGCCGCATCCACCAAAATCCTGGCAATTTCTTCAATATCGTTTACCATTTTTATCTCCCTTCGCGTTCTTAGCGTCTTCGCGGTTTAATTATTCACCATTTGATTAGTATGCACTTTTCTACTACGACGCATAAAGCCCAAAACTCGCGGCAACGTCTTTGTATACAATTTATACATCATGGGTCGGACGGGGTAATCATACGCGCCAATGGTGCGCAGAACAGTGCCGCCTAAGCCTCGCTTGAAACGATAGACACCCCACATGGAGTCGCTCTCATCGAAAACTTCCGGAGCGCCCCACAGATCATATTCAGTGCAACCCCTCTCTTTAGCCCTACGCATGGCTTCCCATTGCAGTAAATAATTAGGCATTTTCTTACGGTGTAAATCGCGGGACATGCCATGCAGGTACCAGGCGCGGCCCGCGAATCGAAAGAGCATCAGCGCGCCGACAGACTCTCCATCTACTTCGGCGATCAGGGGATCTAACATATCGTTTTCCAAGAAGGTGCTCCACACACTCTGATAGTAATCCTCGCTACGGATGATAAACCCATCTCGGGTAGAAGTTTCCGCATACATGCGATAGAGAAGCTCTAAGTCATCCCGAGAGCCAATACGCACATCGACTCCCTTGCGTCCCGCATACCGCACGTTATACCGCGTCTTCTGTTTCATGCGCGCCAGCATCTCTTCCTCAGAAGCAGTGAGATCCACCAGCACGGTATTGCGGAATTGGATTTGCTCGTCAGAGAATCTCCACCCTCGATCAGCCAATTCGGTACGGAGGGTATCTCCCAAAGGATTTTCCTGGGCATCCGCATCGCCAGGCACGCCCGTTCCCAGCGGAACGTCGGGATCGATCTTGATAAAAATAGCACCCCTCTCTCGGGCTAATTTCTGTAAATCATCTAGTACTCGTTTTCTAAGCTCACCATCACCCCAGTCTCGCAGTAACGGCCCTTTAGGAACATATAAAACGCGCAGCCGCGCAGCCAAGCCAGCAATGGGGATACTGCGCTGTAAGATCAACGCAGCCGCATCGGGATTGCTCTCATCTCCCCAGATACGATAAAACGGTTCCCAGCCAAACTGCGATTTTACCTGCCCCCACTGCCAGGTTTGCAATAAATGGGGTTCGGGGAAAGAGGCGATGATATTGTTCCAGGTTTCAGAATTCATATCTGTAGGGAGTAGGGGAGTAGGAAGTATGACAACTGACTACTGTTCACTGCTTACTGGCTTCTAAGTTTGCGCACATCCCCAACCCGCACGGAGACTCCGATTGCATCCAGATGTTCGAGGAAGGCTAAAACATATCGCCGGCTGGTAGTAAAACGATCACGAACCTGGGCTACGCTGATGGTTCCTTCCGCCTCCAGGATTTTCCGCACGCTCTCCACCATGCTTTCGTAATCATCCCAACGGAAAACAACCTCACTGGAAAGCGGAATCAACTCGCCCAAATCGACCAGGGCATTATAGATTTCTTCTCCTACTTCGCTAATACTTTCCTTTATAGACGGTGGAGAATAGGGGTTGGCTTTGAACTTTCCCAGCAATCCATCGACGGCCTTTTTCTGCTCCCCCAAGAATTCTACTGCATGCCCCGGTTGCTTGACGACAGGAATGATGCTGACTCCTGGCAGCTCGCCCCGCAGCGAAATCTCTTCCAAGCTCCCATCTGCGCTGAGGCTTTTCATCAACGCATCGAAGAGCTTTGCTGAAAGACCCAAGCGGCTTTTCAGCTCCTCACGGGGGATGCCATGGCGCAGGGGATAATTTTTGTGATACGCTGCCACTTCATTCTCAGCGCGCCCCCCTAACTGAGCCCAATACCCCCGACTGGCGATGATTGTATTAGGTTGCGCTTGCGCGTCACCACCTAAGGAGATCACCTGACCGCTAGCATTTAGTTCATCAAACGCTTCATCGATTATCGATTGATCCAGGCTTGCTCGGCTGACCACATCCTTGAAGGGAGCCGCTCCGAGGGGCAGCAAGGCCTGTAGCAATATCTCCGCGGGAGTGCCTTCGGCTAAGGTTTCGAAACGATCTATGACAGCCTGGTCGAAGCGTTTGTGGCGGCCTTTGGGATGGGGATCAACGACCGCTCCACCCCCAACCGTCTCCGGGGGAGAGGGCCGCCGCAGGATATAGCGGTCACCACGCACGGCCACAATCGGTTTGGCAAACTCCAACTGCAACCAGCCCTCTTCGCCTGGTTTGAGCACATCCGCGCCTAACAACCGCAAGCGCGCCATCACTTCAGCCGCGCCCAAAAACAACTTCATCTCCGTATTATGCTTGACTGGTTGGGCAGCTTCAGCCAGCAAACGGAAGTGCACATCCATGCGTCGGGTGGGTTGATAGTCGCCAGGACGAGAGACTACATCACCCCGCTGAATTTGATCGAGATCTACCCCTGAAATATTAACGGCTGTGCGGCTGCCTGGAACCGCGCTTTGGGTTTTGATTTTATGTGTTTGCAGACCCCGAACACGTCCCTGCAAAACCTGGGGCAAGACGGACACTTCGTCCCCAACCTGTAAGCTGCCATCTGTGAGCGTGCCAGTGACAACAGTCCCGAATCCGGAGACTGTGAAAGCGCGATCCACAGAGAGGCGCGGACGTCCCAAATCGGGGCGGGGGGGCTTCTCGGTCAGGGTGCTCTCAAGGGTACTCAGCAGTTCGGGAATCCCCTCCCCGGTTTGAGCGGAGACTCGCACCAAGGGAACAGAATCCAGCACGGTTCCAGAAAGCGCATCCCGCACCTCGGCCTCGACCAACTCAAGCCACTCGTTATCGTCAATCAGGTCGATTTTCGTCAGAGCGACAACGCCCCCTTGAATCTGCAACAAATCCAAGATGGCCAGGTGCTCACGGGTCTGCGGCATCACGCCCTCATCCGTAGCAACCACAAACAAGGCCGCGTCGATTGCTCCAATGCCGGAAAGCATATTTTCGATGAAATCGCGATGCCCTGGGACATCGACGATGCCAATATCTTCGCCGTTGGGTAAGGTGAGCCAGGCAAAGCCCAAAACGATGGTCAGGCCGCGTTCTTGTTCCTCCCGCAGGCGGTCGGGATGTGTGCCCGTGAGCGCCTCGATGAGCGCTGATTTGCCGTGATCAACATGACCAGCCGTTCCTATGACGCGCATTTGAGCCTTTCTGTTTTGTATCTATTCAGCCCGAACCAGAGGAGACCGAAAAAAGGGTGTGCGTGGGGGGCATCTGCCCCCCACGCACACCCTTTTTTGGGAATTTCTCAGCGTAGGCCACCCTGGAGGCGCTCGTGATCAGCTGTCCAGTCACGGACGACTTCTAATATGGCGTGCAGGCGTTTCCAGGAAAACTCGGTGACTTCACCCAATAGATCCTGAAGTTCCTGCAAGCTGTCTTCCATCAAAGTTACCCGATCCGTCATCCGTTCGAGACGGCGGTTGGTATCACTTTGCTGCTCGTCATGAGAGAGCATATAGTTCGTCCAGCGCTTCTGGTCATCAGCTTTGAAAGTATTCCATTCTTGCCGGAACCGTTCTTCAGCCAGCCGCTGCATTTCGGTCAGTTCGCTGATGCGGCGCTCAACTTTCTGGTTGAGTTCCTCTGAAACCTCGTTGGTGCGCTTGACCTCTCGAAGAGTCTCATCCAAGGAGCGTAAATGCTCATCAACTTCCGTAGCCTGGGTTTCAATGGTTTCAAAGCGTGCCGTCCAATCTTTCCAGGTTTTTTCCCGCTCAGCTTCGGCTGAGGTCTGTTTGCTAAAAAAGGCTGTTTGGGTTTCGTTGCGTTCTTGTTCAACCGCGACTAATTCTCTAAGACGAGATTCAATGCGCCTGAACTCAGCATCAAAGACATCGAAGCGCCCACGGAACTCGTCTGAACGTTTGCGCAACGCCGAGACCTCTCCCTGCGTATCCGTTAAACGTTGAGTATCTTGATTATGCCCGTCCTCAAGAACGCGGTAGGTGCGGCCATGATCCTCTGTTCGTAATCTCAGTTCATCTACAGCCTGATTGAGACCATCAATCAAATTAGATAACCGCTTCTCCTCAAGCTCACGCGCTTCCAGGTTCTCTTGTATGGATGGGATGGCTTTCGTAAGCTTTTGGGCTTCTATAAGATTGGTTTCAACGCCTTGCACCTCAAGCCGGAGCAACTTCTTGACTTCCGTATTGCGTTGTTCAGACAATTGTTTTTGTTGATTGACCCACTGGCTGAATTCAGCACGGTTGCTGGCTAACGCTTCATCTATCAGATCCAAACGGCCCATGACAGCCTTTAGATGGGTGACTTCACTATCTAAGGCTTTATTCTCTTGCTCTTGCACTCTTAACTTCCCCTCTAAAACAATAATACGATCTCTCAATTGGGTGATGGTGTTTTTGTCTTTCCGTCGCTCATCATCAATCCATTCGAGACGTTTTTCGAGTTGTTGTAATTCCATTCGAATTTCTCCTGAATACCCAGGTTATCTCATGCGATAGTAACTGTTCAACCTGGAACGGATTTGCCCGAAAAAGGGGTGTGCGCAGGGGGTGCCGCTTTGCGCCTGCGCACACCCTTTTTTCGAGAGCTTCCTTGTCCGGCTGATTCGTGCCTGCAAAAAATATCAAGCGGGAAAATTATAGCACGAACGCACCTTGCTCAATAACTTGACAATGGCACGTTCCAACAATTCATGGGGATGTGCGGTAATCTCATTATGACATACGCACTAACGATGGAAAAAGTCCGAAAATAAGGGGTGTGCAGGGTTGCGGAGCAACCCTGCACACCCCTTATTTTCGGTATATTTTTCATTCATCTGCGTAAGTCCTGCTCATATCAGCTTTACCCGCAAATGTACCATATGTGACATTGTCGAAGTTATCAAGGTGCCAGGCTTCCAAAAGTGACTGATA
>JADHXE010000210.1 GCA_016783125.1 Anaerolineales bacterium | reverse complement strand
AAAGCATTCTACCATGGAACGTAGCTCAGCCAAGCAGGGAAGCTCCCGAAAATAGGGTGTGCGCAGGGGGTTCCACCCCCTGCGCACACCCTTTTTTCGGGTAAATCCGTTCCATGGTTGAGCAGTCATCATGGAATATTATATTGCTTCAGCGTACCCCGCTGCCGCAATAAGGGCACTCAGCCGTAGTGGCGTCCAGCCATTCGACGTCATCGGCGCGGATGGGGCCTCCGCAGGAAGAGCAATGGACTGGCAGTTGGGGACGGCGGGCCGGGGTTCCGGCGTGCTGATAAGCTTCGGGTTTCTCCGGCAGGATGCCCTTCAACCATCCATCGAATTCCGCGGCTAAATCGGTGTGCCCCCATTGTTCTAATTCATCCATGACGCGCTGACCAGCCTGGTGAAGCTGCGGCCAGCGTTGGGCTTCGGCGAAGATGTTCAGGCCCTGGCGCAAAAGATCGGCTCCTCGATCAGAATCGCCTGCGAGCATGTGCGCTCGCCCGGCTTGAAGGTAGAGTCTTGGGGCTTGCCGGAGCATACCGCGGTCGTGCGCGCCGCGCGCTAAACGCTCGAAGATATCGGCTGCATTGACATAATCGCCATTTTCCATCAGGCGATGGGCGCGCTGTAAAGCGCGATGCGCCCTATCATGCTGGGGTGGGGGGCCTTTTGGGCGTCGGCGACGCATGGGGGAACGTCTTCCTCGGCGCATGGTTAGTCTCCTTTTTTCTTGTGATATTGGGTTTTGCTTTTACTGGCATACACTAAAATAGCGTGGAGAGTGGAGCGTGGAGAGTGGAGGGTGGAGAGTGGAGGGTGGAGCGAAAAAGCGCTTTCCGCTTCCCGCTCTACGGCTCCAAATGTTTCTTGAAAAAATCGGTAATAGCGTTATAACAAATGACCCGGTTTTCGAACTTGAGTACGTCGTGGCCTTCGTTCTCGAACATCAGGTATTCGATCTCTTTGCCGATAGAACGCAGGTGTTCGACGAGATCATGGGATTCCTGCTCGACGACGCGCGGATCGTTTTTGCCCTGGATGACCAGCATCGGCGCGCCCAGGTTTTCGATGTGGGTGCGCGGTGAGCGTTCTACCAGGTCGGCGCACTCTGCGGGGATGTCTGGGTCGCCGATGGCTATTTTGAAATAAGGTTTCCAGGTTTCGGGGATGCGTTCTGAGAAAGTGATCAGGTCATAAGGCCCGAACATATCGCAGGAGGCAGCCCAAAGTTCGGGGTGGCGCGCGGCTAAAGTGAGGGTCATATAGCCCCCATAGGAGCGTCCTACCACCGCGGTCCGCGAAGTGTCGAGGCGCGCATCCTTGGGGAGCACTTCCGTCATGGCGTGGACGTGGTCGAGACGATCACCGCCGCCCCAATCGCGGTCGACCTTTTTGGTGTAGCTCAAGCCATACCCGGTGGAGCCGCGTACATTGGGTACAAAGACAGCGAAGCCGTTCAGGGTCAGAAATTGGATCAGCGGCATGGAGAACCAGGCGAAGTCGGGGCGCTCCTGGCCCTGCGGGCCTCCGTGGATGTAGTAAACCACCGGGCGTGGACCCTCGAAACCTAGGGACTCCTCGGGCATATACAAACGCGCGGAAATACGTAAGCCGTCAAAACTGGTGAACGAAGCATCCTGCCCGGAAGAAAGTAAATCCCCGGGGATAGCCAGAATCTTCTCATTGGTTTGCCGGGCAAAAGTTTGGCGATCTTTACTTTCGATCAGATAAATCTGAGTTGGAGAGGTTGCCGTTGAAAAAGACAAGGCAAAAGAGTCGCTGACTTTATCCCATCTTATATGTTCAAGCACCCCATTGGAGATTTCTCCCTGGCCAACCAGCACAGTCTCCAGGTTGAATTCTAAAGCCTGTTCGTCAAATCTGCCTTCGTATACCCAGTCGGCTCCGTCAATATTATATCGGGCTAGAAAGCGATCCCCTTCTAAGTGTTCTAGTCCCTCGAATTCGCCTATACCCTCATGGATGATGCCTTTGATGGGCACAGGTTTGACTTCTTCAGGGTTGTCGAGATCGAAATAACACAGCCCGCCGGTATCTTCGAAGAGCGTTGTAAAAAGTAGCAATCCAGTTTCATCACGCACGAAATGGCTGCCACCCATACCTGTGAGAGGGTATTCTTTATCAGCTTCGCGCTCATCAATAGGCGTGCCATAGAGCTTCTTGGTCTCTCCGGCCTTTTTGGCATCCCAAAGGGAAACGACATGATCTCCCAAAGTATAACTTTCTAGCAGGACGACCTTGTTGTGGTCTTTATTCGTACTATCGACGAATCCGCCGTAAACGCTTGTATCAAGCTTCGTAGTAGCGCCGGTTTCAAGATCGACCTGGAGAGCAGTGTTGAGCGGCTCTTTGTGAGAGGCAGCCTGGAGATAAACCAGGTTATGCCCAGGGTATGATTTGATACAAAAGAAGCGGTGATCATCGAACATCTCGCTGAAGGCTGGTTCGGGGTAGCCGCCATCCATGGGGATGAGCATGGGTTTGTAATCTTCATTTCCATCCTGATCGATCATCACCAAGATTTTGTTCAGTTTGGGGAAGACCCGGAATAAATTGCCTTGCAGCAAGTGGGGATTCTGCAAGGCAATCTCTGGGGGCAGCAGAGGTTCGGGCACGCTGCCGCCTTTGTCCATGACGTATAGGCTCAAATGCCCGCTGATGTTGCTGACAAAAAAGATGCGCTCCCCGATAAGCTCAGGTACCAGGAAGAGGCGTGCCGAGAGAAAAGATTCTATGCGATACATGAAGGTTCCTTGTGTGATTTGGGTGTATTTCAAATGAGTTGAAAAGTGCACCTATTCCGTATTGCGTATTCCGTATTTGAGAGTACTTTACGGAATACGCAATACGGAATACGGATCGGCTTCAACCGACATGAAACGCACCCATGGTAATTTTTACTTGGTTTCACCCATATCAACCAGGCTCAACCAGTAGCCAATGCCTAAAGCAATGATACTACCGAGTGTAGCCATGCCAAGGCGCAGTGGGCCCAAGCTAAAAAAGCTCCACTCCCAGCGGACGCCCAGGGCGTGTCCGCCCCAGAAGCCCAGCCAGGCTAAGGCGAGATAAAGCAGTAACCGACCAGGGCCTCCTCCACGCCACAAGTGGAAGATTGCGCCGAATAAGCTAGAGATCAGTAGGCCGATGAATAAACTGGGAATGGTCATGGGGGTAGTATATCATTGTGCAAGTGGGCAAGTGTGCAAGTGGCAAGTGGGCAAGTCAAGCTTTGTAGCCAGGGATGCTGTTTATCCCGTCGAAGAAGTAATCTTCATCTGCTTTCTTTTCAATTATTTCAGTGATATTCGATGATGCCGCCACCCAGGCAAACTTCATCATCATAAAAGACTGCGGCCTGACCGGGCGTGATATCACGTAAAGGTTCATCGAATTCGATGTGGACGCCATTACCATCCAGGGGCGTCACCAATCCCCAGGCCAGTTGCGCTTTGTAGCGGATTTTGACCTGGGCGCGGAAAGGATCTTCCGGTGGGAACCCAACAATCCAATTGACATCTTGTGCAGTGAGATTGCTGCGTCCTAACTTTTCCTTGGGACCGATGATGAGGGCATTATTGCTGGTATCTTTTTGGATGACGTAAAGAGGGTCTGGCGCGGCGATGCCTAATCCGCGCCGCTGGCCGATGGTGTAGAATGCTAAACCTTGATGCTGGCCGAGTTCTTCGCCGTTGGTGTTCATCATTGGGCCAGGCTGACTGACTTCGGGGGCGTTGCGTTCTAAGAACTCTCTGTACGTGCCGTTCCCCAAAAAACATAAATCCTGGCTGTCTGAGCGTTCCGCAACCGGCAACTCGAATTTCCGTGCCAGCTCGCGAACCTGGGGTTTGGTGTACTCGCCCAATGGAAAGAGCGCATGGGCAAGCTGATCCTGCTTGAGCACATGCAACACATAGGATTGATCTTTATGATCGTCGATGGCTTTTAATAACTCAATATCGCCGCTCCCCGCTCCCCGCTCCCCGCTCCCCACTTGCCTCATGCGCGCATAATGCCCCGTCGCCATGAAATCCGCCCCCAAGGCCAAGGCCCGCTTCAGTAGAAACTCCCAGCGGATATGTCGGTTGCAGACTAGGCAGGGGTTGGGCGTGACGCCTTGCGTGTAGCCGTCGATGAAGTACTGAACTACGGTCTCGCGGAAAATATCTTTCGCATCCACGGCGTAGAAGGGGATCTCCAATTGGGCGGCCACCCTTCGGGCCAGATTCATAGCATCGATGGTGCAGCAGCGGTTTTCAGCCTCGCTGCCTGGCTCGCTCCACAGCCGCATCATCATCCCGATAACGTTGTGGCCACCCTCTTTCAGCAGGGCCGCAGCTACCGAGCTATCCACGCCGCCTGACATGGCGATAACGACAGTTTTCTCATTCATAAATATCAAACCACAGATAAATAGGATGAAAACAGATAAGTACTAATTGGTGTTTTTATCCCAATTATCGTAGGGCAAAATGCGCTTGACTTGTACTTTCGGGCGGCCAAAATTGATCAATAAGCAGATAGGGAAGCCAGTTGCTCGAAGGTAATTCAGGCATTGGGCAGCATGAATATCAGTGAGGTCTTTCGCAACTTTGATCTCAACAAGTATTTGATTTTCTACGAGCAAGTCAGCAAAATATTGGCCCACAACAATGCCATCATAATTCACGGCGATAGGATGTTGTTGAACGACAGATAGTCCCGATTTGCGGATTTCATGAGCTGTGGCATTCTCGAATACTTTCTCGAGAAACCCAACTCCTAGCGTGTTGCTGACTGTATATGCACATCCTATGATCGTATGTGTGTGGTCATTTAAGGTTGTATCCATTTATTCCCTCCATCTATATTCATCTTATTCATCTGTGGTTCTATCTGTTTTTCTCTCTTTGCAATACTGCTTGAACGGATACGTCAAGTCAAATATTCAAGCGCCGGGCGCGAGTGATGATGTCGGGCAATACTCCCAGGAACGTATCTACCTCTGATGGGGTCGTGTCCTTGCCAACGGTCACACGCAGAGAACCCAGCCCCCATTCACGCGATAACCCTAATGCGGTGAGTACATCTGAGGGTTCAGGATTGCCCGTTTTACAGGCTGAGCCTGATGAGCAGGCAAAACCTTCGATATCTAAGAACATTAACAGGCTGTTGCCATCCATGTCTTTGAAGGCAAAGCTGGCATGGTTCGGTAATCGCTCAGATGGATGGCCGGTCAGTTGTGTGTCGGGGATTTCCTCTAAGATGGTTCCGATAATTCTGTCTCGTAAGATTTGGGCATGGGCTTGTCTGGTTCCGTGCTCTGCTTGGGCGAGTCGAAAAGCTTCAGCCATCCCAACGATATAAGGCACGTTTTGGGTTCCTGCCCGTAAGCCTAGTTCTTGGGAGCCTCCGGTTTGACTTGGATGCAGAGAAGTACCTTCGCGCACATACAGTGCACCCACGCCTTTTGGCCCATAGAATTTATGCGCCCCGATGGCTAATAGATCAACATTGAGTTCTTGCACATCAACGGGCAAATGCGCTGCGCCTTGAACTGAGTCTGTATGGAAGGGGATGCCTTTATCGCGGCAGATCGCGCCAATCTCGGCGATGGGATTGAGCGTGCCGATCTCGTTATTGGCATGGATGACAGAGACGATAGCTGTGCCAGGGCGCAGGCGTTCAGCGACAGCCTCAGGGCTTATAATACCGTACTCGTCGATGGGCAAGAATTCCAACTCGAAACCGAAGAGGTCAGCGAGTTGTCGGGCAGTGTGAGAGACAGCGTCGTGTTCTACGGGGCTGATCAGAATATGATCGGCGTTGCGCTCCTGACGAGCGGCCCAGGCCGCGCCGCGCAGAGCCAGGTTGTCGCTTTCTGAGCCGCAGGAAGTAAAGACCACTTCGTGAGGTTGGCAATTGAGGGCCTGAGCGATCATCTCACGGGCGTTTTCTACAGCAGCCTCTGCTTGTTGCCCAAAGATGTGCGTTGATGAGGGGTTGCCAAAAAATTGATCGAAATAGGGCAGCATGGCCTCGGTCACCCGAGGATCAACGGGGGTTGATGCGGCATAGTCGAGATAAATCATATTTCTGTCTCTCATAATGTTGTACGTAGTCGGTGGTCTGCTTCCGTTTGAAACAACCCTGCGTGTTGCCGAACAGGTAGTTTTACCTTGGCAACACGCAGCGCCAAAATTATAGCATGATCTCTTATATCCAATCCCCAATATCCAATTTCCATCGTGTGTGCGCAAATGTTGTCAGGAAAGAGTCCCGAAAAATGGGTGTGTGGCGTGCGGAGCACGCCACGCACCCATTTTTCGGAATAATCTCTGACATGTTTTGCGCGCTCAACTTCCATCCTCCATCCGCCAAAATCCTTTCCCTTTGATATAATACTCTGGTTATAATCTGTGAAACACTCTGGAGGTCAAATGACTCAGGAAATTAAATTTGGTACGGACGGTTGGCGAGGCAAAATCGCCGAGGATTATACCTTTGCAAATGTGCGTTGCTGTGCCCAGGGGTTTGCTACTTATCTATTGAAGCATGGTCACAGGAATAAGTGGGTTGTCGTAGGCCATGACAAACGCTTCCTTGGCGAAAACTTCGCTGCGGCAGTCGCAGAGGTTTTGGCTGGAAATGGGCTGCGGGTTTATTTGACCGATGGGGCTTCTCCTACGCCGGTTATTTCCTATTCGGTGGTTGCCAGGAAAGCCGTAGGAGCTGTCAATGTGACTGCTTCGCACAACCCCTATCAAGATAACGGCTTCAAAGTGCGCGACGAGAATGGCGGCGCTATCGACCCTGAAGGATTGAAAGAAATCGAAAACTTCATTCCCGAATCAGAAGCCGAGGTCAAGCGATTAGATATTGCTGAGGCCAGAAGGCAGGGTTTCCTCAGTTATTTTGATCCCGATCCTGATTACATTGAACATATCAAAACCCTGGTCGACTTACAGCCCATCAAAGATGCCGGCCTGAAAGTTTTGGTCGAACCGATGTGGGGCAATGGCGCGGGCTGGTTCTCGAAGCTGCTTGAAGGTGGGAAAACTGAAGTTATCGAGATTCATAACACTCGTCACCCTCTCTTCCCTGAGATGAGTCGTCCCGAACCGATTCCACCCAACATTGATGTTGGTTTACGGGCTACCGTGGAACACAACGCCGATGTTTTGCTGATCAACGATGGGGATGCTGATCGCGTTGGCCTTGGCGATGAGAATGGCGAATTCATCAATCAACTCCGGGCCTATGGCTTGCTGGCTTATTATCTATTGGAAGTGCGCGGGGAGCGCGGCCCGATTGTCAAGACGATTTCTACTACCAAGATGCTTAACAAGCTGGCCGAGATCTATGATGTGCCCGTCCACGAAACCGGGGTTGGCTTCAAATATGTAGCTCCCAAGATGCTCGAAACCCAGGCCCTGATCGGCGGTGAGGAATCCGGCGGGTATGCCTTCCGGGGTCATGTGCCCGAGCGCGATGGCATTCTGGCGGGGCTGTACTTTCTCGACATGATGGTCAAGCTGGAGCGCAAACCTTCCGAGCTGCTCGATTTACTCTTTAGCAAAGTCGGTGCGCACCACTATGACCGCATCGATACACCCTTCAAGGGCGAACGCCAGGATAAGATCGACCGCATCCTGTCTGCTGATCCTGAAACCATCGGTGGCTTGAAAGTAACCGGTTTGATCACCATCGACGGTTATCAATTCCAACTTGAAGATGATGGCTGGCTGCTGATCCGTTTCTCAGGCACCGAGCCGATCATCCGCGTGTATTGCGAGACCACCCACGAGGATAAAGTTCAGGCGATTCTGCAAGATGGCCTGAAGATCGCTGGAATCAAATAAGTATCAGGTGTCACGTGTCAGGTATCACGTGGCATCAGCAATTCCCGGAAGTTAGGGGGAGAAAAGGTTGACAAGGGTTTTCGTAAACATTAGGATGAGAAGGTATCAGGAAATAAGGTCGAGAAAATAGGAGAAGGCGCCATGAAGACCCGAAAACACCTCTCAGCCAGCGG
>JADHXE010000018.1 GCA_016783125.1 Anaerolineales bacterium | reverse complement strand
CGCAGCATCCCGCCCTCACCCCCCAATTTCGGCTTTCCTCGCTAAGTTGACATTGTCGAACTACTCATCCAGACAGGGAAACTCCCGATAAAACGGAAATGCACATTATGAACACGATAAAAAAGAACTGGCTGACTATAGCGTTACTGACACTCTACGGCTTATATGCTGGTATATATATTTTTCAAACCAGCTTTATTTCGGATGGCGCCCGATTTTTCGTTCTCTTTGATGATGCCATGATCTCCATGCGCTATGCCAAGAATCTGGCTGAGGGATTTGGGCTGGTATGGAACCCGGGTGAAACCCCCGTTGAAGGATATACCAATCCTTTATGGGTAATTTTCATGGCTTTTTTCCACTTATTCCCCATACCCGCAGCAAAAATCAGCATGGCCATTCAAATTAGTGGGGCGATCTTTCTGGGTCTCAATCTAATCTTTGTCAAAAAGATCACCGAAAATTTCTCTAACAAACTCTTCCTGCCCCTCTTAGCCATGCTGCTGACTGCTTTCTATACACCCCTCAATAACTGGGGATTGCAAGGCATGGAAGTCAGCGTTTTGGTGCTTTTGCTCAGCGCAGCCGTTTGGAAAATGCTGCTTGATTTTCAAAACGATAGCTTTTCGCCCTGGCCTTATCTACTCATCGGATTTGGCACTCTTATCCGAGTAGACATGGCCGTGCCTTATCTCGTCCTTTTGGGATTTGCCTTCATCTTCATACCCCGTTATCGCTGGCGGCATCTCACCTGGGGCTTAGGGCTGCTGGTCGCCTTTCTTACCAGCCAAACGCTCTTCCGCCTTTGGTATTATGGCGATCCCTTGCCCAATACTTACTACTTAAAAATGGGCGGACTACCTCTGCTCCTGCGCATAAAACGCGGTCTGTATGTACTTTATCAGTTCGTATGGGATATGAACTGGGTATTATTCGTTCTCCCCTTCGCCTATCTTCTCTTTCGACGAGATCGAAAAACCTTTCTACTGGCCCTGTTGCTTTTAGGTCAAATTGCCTACAGCGTCTACGTTGGTGGTGATGCCTGGGAACATAAGGGCGGCGCCAATCGATACGTCGCGGTGGCAATGCCGCTGTTCTTTATTCTCTTCACATACACAGTCGATCAGATTTTACTGGCAATAAAAAATTCCATTGAAATCCCAAACTTCCCCATCTCCGCACAAACGCTGGCAAATATAACCCTCATTGCAGCTTCACTAGCGAGTTTGGTCAACTTCAATTTCATCCAGAACGATTTCCGCTATTTAGAGCGCTGGCTATTGCTCCAGCAACCCATTTTCATCGAGGGCAATAAAGAAGCTGTTCGTATCGCGCAAGCTGTCAGGAAAATAACATCGCCTGAAGCCGAAATTGCCGTCGTCACTGCCGGGGCGATCCCATATTTCGCTGACCGCCCTGCCCTCGATTTGCTGGGAAAAAATGATGCCTACATCGCCCATTTGCCCAGCCACACACCCTCAGGGCTGGAGGATATCCGCCCCGGTCACATGAAGTGGGATTATGATTACTCGATTGGCCAGCTCAAGCCGGATATGATCCTACAACTTTGGGGGGATAAAGAAGTGGCTTACGCCTATATCGAGCAGTACTACACAGTAGTAGAGGTCGATGGAATGTTATTCTCTGCCCGGAGCGATTCTCCAAATATTTTGTGGGAGCGCGTCGACTCGACCCCTTAGTTGGTCCCTGCACCCCAAGCAACTACTCTTCCCGAACGGGCTGACTCGTGCGCCGCCATAGCAAGCTTCTGCGCCCAGATGCCATCGTCCAACGTGCACAATGGCTGCTCATCGCCTCGCGTCACAGCCAAAAAATGCGCCGTCTGATCCCGAAACATCCAGTTGCGCTCAAATCCTTCTGGTGTGGAATATATTTCCCATTCACCCGTTGACGCCTTGAACACACGCAGCGTCTTTTCGATAATATCCAAACGAATAGCACCTTGAGCCCCAACGATTTCCAACTGATGCGTATGTGGACGTTGAATATAGTTCAGATGCACCGTCCCCAAAACCCCGTTTCCGAAGCGCAATCCAATCTCGGCAATTGATTCGACAGCGATTTCCAAATCATCTACCTGACTGGAAAAAGCCCACAAAGCAGCCACATCTCCCAGCAGCCAGCGCAAATAATCCAGAGGGTGAGTCAAGGTCAGTATCACCCCGCCGCCCAAATCCGCACGGGCGCTGAAGCCCTGGCGATAATCTTCCCACGGATGCCAACCCGGCAAATACTCGCCCCAATGAACCCGCACCGCTAGCGGTTGTCCGATATCATCATTGGCGAGGAGCTTGGCAATCTGTCGTAGTTGTGGATGATAGCGAAACTGAAAACCCACCAACACCTGCCCACCACCGCTCTCGACTGCAGCTTGCAACTCATCTACGCGCTCCATCGAGTGCGAGATCGGCTTTTCGAGCAGCAAATGGCAGCCTGCCTCAGCTGCCGGGATTGCCACATCCAGATGCAGCGCGGTGGGGTTTGAGATGACCACCGCGTCTGGTTTATGTTCCAATGCGGCTTCTATCTCTGTCTCAACGGGGAATTCAACGATCTCATCATCGGGCAGCGTACTGTGCGTACTGCGCAAAAAGAGAAAATCGCGCTCCCCGAGGGCATAGAGATTCCGAAAATGGCGGCGTCCAATGGAGCCGAAACCAGCGATCAAAATTTTCATCTTCTACCAATCAAGGCCTTTCTCATACCCCCAGGCAATCAGTGTCTCTCCGGCGACATCTTTGAAAATCTGTTTATCCCGGGCGGTAAACAACTCTTGCCAGGAACCAGATTTGCCTTTCTTTAGAGGCTCGACCAATTCACCGGCTTTGTGCTGCTGCCATTTAGCATCGGGGTTGCTGCTTAATTCTTCAGTCACTAAATCATGTAATTTTGGTAATGAAGTATCCACTCCCAGAAAACCCCACAAACGAGCCATTTGTTCCCAAGATGATTTTAGCAAATCATCATATCGCAAAGAGATATATTGTTCCTCACCATAGAAATCTCTCCCCATCTGGTCCGTTTCGGTGACATTACGAACCCAACTTTCTGCTGCCCGATGAATTCCCTCTTCGGTAAATATCGAACGCTCTCCGCGCATATAAGGCTCAGGGTTTCTTTCAAAATCTCTACGAATACTCCAATCATGTTTGGTGAGATGCTGTTGTGCATCAATGAACTGCTGAAAACGATGCGATACAGCAGCATCACGGCCATCGCGTACGATGAAGATCAACTTTCCATCCGGATAAATCTTTCTCATCCGGCGGACGGCTTCACCATTCAATAAACCATTGGGGCTTTTATCGCCTATTACACTGGCTCCCACTTGTCTGGCCTCGCGCTCTAAGACAAATTCAACGGCCGCCCGCAACATCACAGGGGATAGATCGCGGCCGCGATTCCAACGGTTGCTGCGGCGCGTAAGCCAGGCTTCAATCGCTTCGCTGTCAACAAGCCCTTCCATGGTGGGTTTGCGGGTGAAAAAATGACCCTGGTAGTTGCAATGCACTTCAGGATGCAGGCGGATCAGTCGCGTAAGAAGAGTCGTACCGGAGCGCGCATGTCCAAAGATAAAAAACTTGTCTAAAGGGAAGAAGGCTTTAAACTCAGCTACCTCCTCAGATGTTAGTGAAGGGATATCACCTCTCGGCTCAGATAGAGCTTGTCCCGTAAAGAATACCTGGGCCGCCAACTTCAATCGCTTGGATATTTTATTGATCATATTTTTAATTCAGCAGAGAAAGCAAAAATTCGGCAGTGGCCACACCCGCCTTGCCATCCGTGAAAGTACATTCACGTTCAATGAAATCTTGTCTGGCCTGCTGATCAGCCGCAGGATCGTCTAAGTAGCGGTTGATTGCTGCCTGCAAATCAGCTTCGTTCTGCGCTTCCCATCCAGCGCCGGATTCTCTGAATCGCAGATGAGTAGGCCATCCTCCGATTTCCGTAAGTGGCAAAGTGAATTTTCCCGGCCAGCCTTCTGGGGAATCAATACATAAGCTCACTACCGGCGTCCCATGGATCAAAGTTTCCACAACCATCGTCGAATAGACCGTCACCATCACATCAGAGTAGGCCATCATGGATGATTTCTCTGGCATGTCTTCACCTGAATAATAGCTCATCCCCCCTTCGCCTAATGGCACCGGTTCGACTACATGAACATGGGGTAATTCCGCGGCCAGTTTTCGAATTCGCTCACGTTCGGCAGCAAAGCGGGGAGTCTCCATGAAGTGTGTGGGGTGTAGACGGATCAACAACTGCGCAGGCATCGATAATTGATCAGACGAAACCAATCTTGCTAAAGCCTCCACATTTTGGATATTCGGCGAAAAGGTCACAAAACTACTGGCATACGAGATCAACTTGCGGTTCATATCCAGGCCATGCAGCTGAAAATACTCTTCGCGCGGCATCAACCACTCTTTGCGGATATAGCCATCATAAGATGGAACACCCCCAATATTCACGCGCCCTGGGAGCCAGTCCGCGCCTCGGGTCAGTTCCTCCTTCTGGAGTTCCGACCAACACGAAATCCAGTCCACCGATGCGCCAGGCAAACTGTAGCTGCTGGAGTTATCCCATCCGACAATCACAGCCGCAGTGGTCACGCCGCGGGAACCTGCTTCCCGGAGCAAATATCGATCGTACCGCCAGCCTGGGGTGCTGGCGACCACCAAATCGGGGGCATATTCCTCGAACAAATTTGCATACAGGTTTGGATTGAAACGGTTCTGAATCCGCATAAGTATTCGCCGCGCCGGTCGACTATTGCGCAGGAGGCTAACCACTAATCTCATCAATGGGAACAAGAGTTTGCGTTTGGCGTGAGCTTCATCCTCAACCTGGCTGATGAAGCCATTCACAGCTTCCAGATTGATGCGGTTGGAGGCTCCCGCCCGGCGCAGGAAATGCAGCCACCATTGCAAAGATGGGCTTTCTGATCGCTCATAGGCCTTCGCCTGATCCAGGCGCAAGCCTTCGACAATCAAACCGGGGCGACCGAAACGCTGCTGAATCTGCTGCTTGAGTGCATCGTCGGTGAGCAGAATGACTTCAACCCCTGCATCGAGCAATGCAGATACAACATCACTCTGTAAAAAGTAAATGGCCGCTAAACCATGGTCGGCGCAGATAAATATTCGCTTCGATGACATATACTTATTTTGTAACTGTTCAGCCATACGGGGAAGTTCCCGGAAAGTTCCCGAAAAAGGGTGTGCGTGGGGGCGAGCGCCGCTGCCCCCACGCACACCCTTTTTCGGGGTATCTCTCCCTTTACCTGAATAGTTGCCTTATTTTTTCTTATAAACTACTTGATAGCCCGTTGGGGCTAAACTAAACGCTTCATAGGGAGATTTGATATGACCAGGCCCAATGACTGGCTGCATAAGATGGGCCAAGAATCGAATCCCTCCAAGCAATAAACGCCCCATGTATTGTCGCGGGCCGCGCATCTTCCGCAATATCGGCCATTGGATATTCCTAATCCCCTCACCGAGGAAAAACATTGGATCATAAAACCCCACAAGTTGTTCGATTTCCAATCCATAGTCTTCACCAAACTGCCCTAAAGTGAAATGTGTGTAACGAACAAAATCCAAGGGAATTTGATGCATCTTGACCATGAAAGGAATCGCCAGTAAGAGCTTTCCGCCTGGCTTGAGTAGCTCCGCAAGGGATTTGAGCATTGCGTGAGTATCGTAAATGTGCTCCAGCACATTGAGCATCAAAACAGCATCAATACTTGCCGGACGAAATGGGTTCGTTTTGGTCAGATCACAAACAATATCAACCTCGGGGTAAGGGTAAACATCCAAAGCGATGGAATTCCTGCCTTCAAGAGCCTCAGCAAAATCCCCGCGCCCCGCGCCAACATCCAAGATTAATTTGTCTGTATTCTGGGTCTCTAGCCAATCAGTCAAAAATTGCCAATTTGCCTGCCGCCAGGGTGTGCCCACATCCGGGCCGCGGATTTCCTTGTCAGAAGGTTGGATCTCGTCTGGGATATCCGTAAACATAGGAATATTGCCCTGCATTGGCACAACCTTTCCACATTGGCTGCACCGGAGTACACCACCTTGACCCAGTTGGAAGCCTTCTCCACAACCTTCACAGACTAATATTTCTAGCAATTTATTCAGCCTCATCATAGCTACTTTGACAGTGTGCCATATCAAAAAAGGTTCTCGAAATTTTGGGGTGTGAGCGGGGTCGCAAAGCGATCCCGCTCACACCCCAAAATTTCGGGCTAATCCGTTCCTTGGCTAAGATTTCCCTTATCTATGCAAGAACTCGAAGAGACGATGGTAAATCCAATAGAGAAAATCCTCGGCGAGCTGCCATTTCAGGATCCAAGGCCGGTTGCGCTCTCTACCTTTTAGGTTGGTCTGAGGCCCCCCAACCTTAAATTCATCTTCAGAGAGCCTGTTTCCCAAATGCTGCACCCACCAATCCGACGTAGAAAGGCGCAAGTAACCGCGTTCATTGATCGCCACATCTAAGAGGCGAACTTGCCCCATGGGACGGTTGTTAGGAATTGGGAGAACACTTTGGAAAACTTTCTTGTAACCCACAAATTGGAAGTGACCGGCGCCTACATAATAATATTTATCTTGAAAAGTCAATCGAATATCTTCTACATCTGAAAAGAATTTCCGAACACGCGCTTCATCTCCCCCAAGGCTGCGAGCATGCCGCCAATGATCTTCCCATGCAAGGAATTCTCCTCTTTCAATAACCACTTCTGGGTCTTCCTCAGCCCACTGGACTGTGCTAGTAGAAAATTCTTCCGGGCTCCACATGGGCATTCCAGTGATCATACCTACATTCGGAAATTTATCCAGAGCCTCCAACTGAGGCGAAAGCCAGCCAGGATAGTAATACACATCGCTGTCTGCATATGCGATCACCTCTCCCGGCGCAGCCCCGAAGATGACATTCCAGGCTCCTGCTTTACCTACATTCTCTTCGGAAAGCAATAAATATTGGATGCGACCCTGCTCTTGCTCTTCAAGAAGGTATTGTCTAACTTCGGGACAACTGGCATTATCGAAAACCATCAAATCATAGGGTTCATCAGTATTTTCCCTAACACTATTCAAACAAATCTTTAGAATATCTAAGCTTTGTTCAAAATATCCGCTCAACATGGGAATATAAGTAACTGTGGTAACAGTTACTCTAGCAGGTTGCGGAACTTGTTCAATAAATTTTGCGGGATTTTGACCTATGCGCACGCTGGAATACTCCTATGCTGATACCGAGTCCACATTCATTTTTCGCGGGATCAACTCCCCAAGAGACAGTTGATCTAATAGAAGCATAACCGTCATCCAGGCCATCAATCTGAGTTGAATCCCTACTGGAGCGGCATGTCGCTCGATCTCAATGGGGTTGCCATGCCAAACAATAAACATCATTGGGTACAGACTAATTAGAAACACAGCCACCACCAACCAGGGTGTCTGTCCTCGATTTTTATCGAAGAAATAGCGGATCACTCCCAGAACAGCAAATCCAAAGAGTGTAAAAATAACAAACAAATTGCGAATATAAATCCTGTTCGTAAGAGTAATCAGCCAAGGCGGTATTGTTGGAACCGCATATAGGGGTTGATGGTATTCGAGATTATCTCCACCAAATATCGACGGAAGATGGCGAAAAGGTTCAATGATTGACTCTATTGGATGGGAGAGGAGATACATCATATATGTTGACATGCCATCCGTACTAATCCATTCCCGAACCGTTGCCATTTCGGGATCATTCAACAAGTAGTCGTGGAACTCATACCCAGACATATTCTTGATCCCCAGCAGATTCTCATTTAGAGGCAACCCGGCAGCAACAAAGTAATCTAAAGCATCTTGATCCGGGAGAATGCGGTGTGCCAGATGGTCAAACAGGTGGATTTGCCAAAGATTACTGATGTTGAAAGAAGCATTTTTTAGGAAAACGATGCCAATGAATAAAAACAAATATACCAGGTAATATGCTCTACTCCCCTTAGATATTTTTCCTAAGAAACCGGCTATCGGGAAAATAATGGCACCAAAGACCACGAAATATTGATTACTCTCGCGAGAAAACACAAATAAGATTGTTATCAGGGCGGTCAAGAACAAATACCCTATTTGAGCAAGATGGCCGGGCGTTTTTTGAGAAGATGCGTTCCACCATAACCAAACCGCTATCAGGAGAGCAAATAGGGAAAATGAAGTAGATTCGGAAAGAACCAAACTCTCCCAGATACCGATCTCCAAATTCAGACTAAAAAACAATGCTAAGCCAAAAATGAATGGCCTGATCCACAATTTTCGCATTCGTTGTGAAATCGCCAATGCAAGAGCAGACCAGGCAAAGATTGAAAACCAGTATTGGAACTGAACCACATCACTAAGTAGATCGGAATCGGTGAAGTTGCCTGTAGTGACACCAAAATATTTCAGGACGAGAGGAAACGTAAATGGACGGATTCCAGCCAAAAAATCTAGAGAGCCTAACGGTGCACTGGCTGTCTCAACATACCATTCTGTGTCGCGGAAAACTCTCTCTGCACTAAATTCCATATAGGAAAGCTTTCCTTTTACAAAAAAGATAAAAATGCCAACATACATTAAAACCAATAACACTCGGACAAGATGTGAGTTCGGCCAGCGCACATCGACGGCCAAGCCTATCAAACAAAAGATCGAGAGCAACCCGAAAAAATAAAGCAATTGAACTAAGAAATCGCGCCCCAACTGAGATATGGATCTGGAACTGCCCTGAAATACACTGTCCGTAGATATACTTTGTGAAGCGAATAAATCATAATCCGTGCGCTCACCATCCCAGATGACCGAAACTTCCCCAGCATTTATGTTGTGACGAAAATTCAGCACAACACCCCCAGGCATTCGCCCCATCAACTCGGCAACTGAATCAGATTGATCCCCTTCCGATATCAAAGTACCCCCAACAATTTGCCAATCCCCTGATAATTCAATATCCTGCAAAGGCATAGGGCTTCCATCGAGGTAGCTCAACTTGCGGATCTCGATGATAGTCCCTTGCGATTCAGTATCTTTCGTGCCTGTAGATATGATCTGCAATGTGTGCTGTTGCTGAAACGCTGGCACAGCCAAGGGGAATAATATAAGCACCAACAGTGCAATAGCAGCACTCGTAAGAAATAGTACGCGTCTATCTTGCTCGGAAATTTTCTTAAGGTTCGGGTAGAAAAATGATTTCGCCAGAAAAACCAAAAGGAGAAATAGCCCTGGGAGAAGGATCATGCTCTTGACGAAAGCGCGCGTCGAAAAGACACTGAAACGGTTCCCAAAGAATACGGACATCCCCACAAACCACCAGGCAATAGAGATCATAATCAGTGACAAGAGATAGAGCGCATATTCCTTAATCCCTGGTTTGGAAGAAGCGTTTTCAGATAAAGGCGTTAAAAATTCCAACAACATTTTACGTTAATTCTGGTCGCTATAAAGAAGATCAAACAAAAACGAATATACCCTGCGGATCAACTGATTGAAGACCGTATTCCGCGTTGCAGATCTCGCCAGCATCCTTTTCAGGAAACTTCTGCGCTGCCGACGGGCAACAGGATGTTCAGCGCTCTTGATAGATATACTTGCTTTTCGGCGCACTTCATCGACTTCAGCCATATGCCGCCCCTGCAATGTATTCCCCATATGATAGACCAGGGGATCAAGCAGGGAGAGCTGTAAATAGCCCAAATCTTCCATTTTGCGATTGATTTGCATATGATCATCAGAATCCAACGTATGCGTTGCCGGAAGAGGAACTAATTGCCTGGCTGCATCTCGGCGGATCATAAATTGCATCGATGTGCTGCCCAGCACGGCGCGTGTTTCGCCGTCAGGAGGCGTTAGCACAAGCAAACGATTCTGTGCCATCTGAGCACGAATATCCTCAGAGGCATTAACTCCATCACAATACTCTTCAAATGCATCAGGGAAAGGGTTGACCTCATCAATGTCTACATCTGTCAACACTCCAGACATTTTTTCAGCGATCTGCCGCATTCGTACTGTCTCATTAAAAAAGCCGGGTTGCGCACTGACGATCCCTGTCTTCTCGAAGGTATCGAAAACTTCCAAACTGCGCTCTGCCCACCCTGTTCGGAACAATACATCACTATCTGTAGAAACGATGTACTCATTGGGCATCGACGAGAAAATCCAATTCAACGTGCCAGTTTTGCCCAAATTGTGCCTCGAGAGGATCAACCAGTCGATGATACCGGCGCCATGCTGCGCTTTTAAGAAATCGGTTACCTCTAAGCAACTGCAATTATCAAACACTAAAACATCCGCATCGTCACCTATGGTTTGACGAATGGACTGAAGATGTACTTCAATAACATCCTTGGCTTCTCTAAAGAAACCTTCCAATACTGGTGCAAATGTTATCGAAGCCACACCAATGCGTTTCGGGGAATACGTTGGATATCGATTCCTGACAGGGTTCATGCCAACTCGCATGATATTCTCAGTTCCCTTTCGTGCTTGCTTGAGAGGCTACACACATCAATCTCTCATCCGCTCAAAATACAATTGGAAAATCTTGTTGTAAAAATACAAGAGGGTTCTTTTTATTGGAGGCCAGTTCCATAAAAGTTTCTGGGCGTTCACCCCCTGACTATCTTGAGATAATACATCTTCTCGTGCTGGCACTACATTACCCATATGTACGATCAATGGGTCACAAGTCATCAATCGTAAATAGCCCTTTTCATTCAATTTTTCGTCCAAGGTCCGCACCTGGCCCATGGGTTTATCCATCTCAAAGGGAAGCAATGATTGAAGAACCTGCTTTTTGGATACAAACTGAAAATGCGCTGCTCCTGCATATGCACAGAGCTGCCCATATGCAATTTCCCAGTCATGGCTGGTCTGAAACCACTCTCGGGTCTGCTCTAAAGATACGCCACAACTCAATGAATGTTCGCTGAAAACTTCCCAAGAAAGGTATTGCCCCTTCTCTAATCGAACCCCATTCGTTTGCCTTGCCCACTCAAGGGTTTTCGAAAAATATCGTTCCTTACTTCGTAAAGGTCGCCCGGTGACCATACCAGTATTGGGAAAACCATCCATTATCTCCAGAGACCGCGAAAGCCAGCCCTCTCGGAAGTAAATATCACTATCAGCATAGGCGATGATCTCTCCTGGCGCGGCGCCAAATACGAAATTCCAGGCCCCGCCCTTGCCCAGATTTTTTTCGGAAAGTACCAGATATTGGATATTCCCCATAGCATATTCGTCTTGGAGATACGCGCTCGTTTCTTCCCCGCTGCCATTATCAAAGATCATCAAATCGAATGGCTCTGGGGTGTTCGCTTTCAAACTACTCAAGCTGAGTTTTAATACATCTAAACTCTGGGCGTAATATCCGCTCAGAAAGGGGATATACGTGACGATGGCGACGGTCACATCCCGGGGCTGAGCGACACGCTCTACCGATTTGGCAGGATTCTGTCCGACGCGCATTTTCTATTCCCGAACCTGCGCCACCGAAACCCAGGCCCGACGCGGCAGCAGTTTCTGCAAGATTCTGCGCCACAGCAACCCTGTGCGGCGCTTCAAGGCTACATTCCGTTCCGGGCGGAGCCGATAACCCGGCGCACCTGTCTTAGGCTGCGCCAGCGCCGTCAGATACAACGGCAAAATCTCAGAGCGGGGGCGGCCATGTTTCTTCAGAGCGATCATGTTGTAACCCGCCTTGCCCAAAACCTGCCGCAGGCTGTGCGCGCTGAAGCTGCTCATATGCGCCACTTCGAAGCTGTCATGGGAGTATAGATTCGGCACCTCGATCAGGATCAACCCAGAGGGAGTCAGATAGTCCGCCTTCAAATCCGCAAGGTAACTTACAGGATCAGGCAAATGTTCCAAAACGTGCGCCATGCTGATCAAATCAAAACGCGCGCCTTTCAAATCAGCAATATCCGGCACAACCGTCAGGCCCTGTTTTTGGGCATAGGCCCGGTAAGCGTCGCCTGGCTCCACGCCAACGACCTCGCAGCCGAAATGATCCTGAAAACGCTGCAACAGAATCCCCGAGGAGCAGCCGACATCGAGATAGCGCGCCGCAGCAGCCCCTTGTGCAGACAATATATCGAGAAGCGAGTCGGCGCGGCCATTTTGCATGAAGAGGTCTTTGGGCGTAGGGCCTGCTTTGCCTTGATACACCTGGCGGTATTCGCTGGCGTAGAAGGCATCCAATTCGTCAGCAGCCATGCGCGGGGATTGATAGACAAACCCGCAGCTGCCGCAGACTCGGTTGATAACCTGATGGCTGCGGAACTGGCGTTGGTCAAAGAGAGCGTTTTTTTCGCTAAGACACACGGGGCATTTTTTGATTTCTTCAGACATTATTCACCTTGTTCGGCAAGACATAACTGCTAAGCCAGACCGAGAAGTTTCCGAAAAATGGTGTGTGTGGCGTGTTGCACACGCCACACACACCATTTTTCGGGGTAATCCGTTTAGACAAGCTTTCGACGCAGGCGGCGCAATCGGCGTGTCAGCAGCCAGCGCAAGCCTCGCTGGTCAGGGGAATAAACCAAGCGTTCAAGTTTGCGCACAAAACGCGCCGGATGAAACCGTACCGGCTGGATGCGCCCATCGCTGAATTCATGGCTGGCATCCAGGGTCATATACATATTCTGCATCCCCCCCCCTAATTCAGCATTGATTTGCGTCTCTTCGAGGTCATAATGCATTTGGCCGCCAGGCAAATGGCTGTAGTCGTGATTCTGGTGAAGGATCATCAGGCTCTCGGATGCATCTACAACCGGCCATTTTTGCTTGAGACCCTGATAAATCATCCAGTTATCCCAGCCAGCGCGGCCGATGGCGAAATCGGGGATGTCGGTAAAAACCGTCCGAGGGAAGATGAAATAGTCACTGCCCGAGGGAGCATGCAAGCTACCCTGCGAGTGAACGATCTCCATCAAAGCTGAAACCCAATTTTGAGTGAATGGTAGCTCCTGGCGAATATCCAGGTCCCAACGGCGGCCTACGATTAGAAATTTCTCGGCCTGCTCCGCAATCTGACGAGCGACCTTCACGAAATCCGGTATCAACAGAATATCGGCATTGACATATGCCAATACTGGAGCCTGACTATTCTCTCCGGCCAGTGCGAAAATAGAACTCACCAGTGGAGTGCCCCATTTATTCCTGGCGACATCTGGCAAGTGTTGTAGCCCGTACTCCTGCGCGACATCGGCTAAGCCATCCTCTTCACCAATCAACAACACCTCGACATCATCACCCAAATGCTGCCAGGATTGTATTGCATTACGCTGTATTATGTTGATATGAGAATTTGTGAAGGGTTTTGGGGCAGTGAAGATTGTCAAGAATGTCATCTGTTCAACGAGGTCGCTCATCCACATCTAAATGGGTCTTATGGTGCACCGTAGCATTGATCTGCGCTAAATCGGGCTCACGCTTGAAGAGCGCTAAGACATCCAACCAGGTAAAGTTATCATCGGGCAGACGCGTCACAATTTCGCGTACCAGCTTCAAGTCTTCGGGTGTATCAACCGTCCAACGGTGATGACCAAGTTCTTCAGTATGATGCAACAAACCAACCTTAAAACCGCGCGGTGATTCAGATGTGGCAAGTGAGCTTTTATTTGCTGAAAAATGCAGATCGTTCACCGGGATACCATCATAGAAATATGGCGTGACATGCTCTCGTTGGTGTGATTCGTTAGCTTCCCGCCAGGCCTGCTCAAGTACACCAAATGTGAATGCTTCTGTATCCAGGCCTATGGGATATGTACGCCACCAAGGTTGAGGAAGGCGGTTCGTTACGAATTGAAAATTGGCAATTGGCAATTGTGAATTGTCAACTGAAAAACCCACATCAAGATTAATTGAGAATAATGCCCGAACGGTATGGTTTATAAGGCCAGGATCAATGAAAGGACAATCTGCTGTGATGCGGACTATCACATCTGCCTCACATTCTTTAGCAACCTGATAGTATCGATCTAACACATCGTGAACACTGCCGCGGGCGAAAGCGATATCTTGGGAACGACAAAAATCCGCTACTGGATCATCGGAAGGATCAACCGTTGTAGCGACAACCACCTGGCTGATGGTTCTGGCACGGCGCGTTCTTTCAACGACCCATTGCAGCATCGGTCGCCCGCCGATATCCAAGAGCACTTTATCAGGCAGGCGCGATGAACTCATCCTGGCTTGAATGATAGCTATTGTATGTAACATTTTAGGGCTAGAGTATGGGAGTCAATTAGACCTGTTGGGAGAAATGATGCAGGCCTTAATCGCTTTCTCACAGCACTGTTGCGAATGGAAACAAACCTGGTGGTAAATTTCAGCAGAAAAGGTTAAATCTACCACACGCAAATCTTCCTGGGCAAAGAAAAGCCAGTCAGTTGCTTCGCTCATACAAGACTTTTCCTTTTTTTAGAATTTTCTCGCGAAAGAACTTGCGCTCCTGGCACAGTTGCTCAAATTCCGCTGGAGTATAAATTAATAAATCCAGGCCAACTTTAGGCATCAGCGAAGACAATAGTTCTTTAGAACGATCTAAAAAACGCTCGTTCGTATCCCGTATCACCACCAAGTCAATATCGGACCAGAGTCGAGACGTACCTTCAGCTAATGATCCAAACAGAATTATCTTCTGTGGAGAATAATGCGTCACAATAAAATCCACAAAACGCGCCAATTCGGATTCGAGGCGGGACTGCCAGGTATCCAAATCCATTTCAACCGGTTTTAGCCCTGATACGACACTCATGATCTTAGTATACTCTAAAACTCCGGAGCCTCACCAGGTATTGGCAAAGGTTCAACAAACCCCTTCGCGCGGAATTTCTCCACATACTCACGCACCATCCAATAATCCAGCCCCACATCCTCGGCGATATCGAAAATGCTGTGCTGACCTTCGAAACGCATCATAATTTTTTCATATGATCGGTTAAGTTCAAAATTTTCTCGCCAATCTACCCAAAGGTCATTGCCCGACAAGAAAAGGGGGCCGCGGAATCTGCGTTTCGGGATGTAGTTCGTAGCGTAAATACGTACGATCTTCTCGATAATATCTGCCGCATCTTGGAGCATTTCTTCATCAATGATATCCGGGTTGTCATCGGTGGTGTGATATTCATCGTAAGGCCAACGATTGATCGAGATACACGGTACATTGACACCGGGGCCGTTTATGACGCGTTCGTCATTGGGAGGAAAGTCGGCAAAGTTGCGCTCAACGTGATCTGTATTGCGTAAAACGTGAGACGTGATGCGGTCTAACAGGTGGTTATGCTGGCGGGTGTGGTGCCAGGCAATCGTATTTTTGTTGCCGGTCATTTCGGCAAAGATGCCGCCCATCAGCTTGGGGATCAGATCTTCGTTGTGGGCCAAGTAGGCAATCGTGCCAATGGTTTCAGGGCCGAACCAGAAGCGCACACTCAGCGATCCCGAAGGCAAAGGATTCTCTACCAGACGCCGGGCTACTTCTATTGCTGTCACCACACCAGCGGCATCGTCGTTGGCCTGCATGGGATGACAGATATGCGATGAGATCAAAAATTCACCGGCCTTGGCCTCCGCTTCGGGAACGAGTCCACCCTCGGGGTGCAGAACTCCCGCTCCCACACGAAAGCCGCCATCTTTGGGATCAGTGAAAAACTCCGAGCGGATCACAGCTCGATAACGAGCATCTCGCGAGAGATTGTCAAAAACATTCTTGGAGAGACAAAATCCCCAATCCCGCTGATAGTAGTTGAAGTGCCAGGGGATTGCCCACGGGCGATCTTCGTTATAGAAGAGATGCGGCTCTAATTCATCCCAGGTGAGAATGTTATCAACCGGTGGCGAGTACGAAACGATGTGAAGGGGATTATCGGCAAAATCTATCACCCGTTGACCATGCTCGGTTTCGAGATAAGCCTCATGAACCATATAGCGTTCTGGCACCTGCCACGTCCAGATAGAAGCGCCCGGCGAATAGGTTTCTATGGCAAAATCCGCTGCCGCGGGCATAGCATCGCCAACAATCTGCAAGGCTTCATCCGTACCATCAGATGCCAGCGTACGATGGAGAGGGTAGATTTTTTCGAGGAGCAGCTTTAGTTGCATTCTTATCCTGACCCAGGCAATCGGGGACCAAAAAGGTTCACCGCCAAGAGCGCAAAGATCGCGAAGATACAATTAGGTTTTCTTAGCGATCTTCGCGGTTCAAAATTTTTGATTTGTAAGGCACTACTCGTCCCTGATTTCATACAATAATCGCGGGTTCTTTCTCATCTCCCGAGCCGTAAATTCGTAAATTTCGTTAGCCTTCATCAACTTGACGGGGGCTTCGCCAATCGTATGGGATTTGATAACGCCGGCTTCTTCCGCCAATTCCCCCATAGGGTCAACCATAGTCTCCACTCCCTGATCGATATCGCGTACCAACATCTGGAATGAATCTTCATAGGTGTTGCCGCCCTCGTCTGTGACCATACCAGTAAAGGTTTTCAAGTAGCGGTAATCGACCCCTTCCAATTCTTCGACATGATGGAAAAATGTCATGCTGTCATTATAACTCAAGCCAATCACCATAATCTTGCCATCAAGCTCACGCAGCTTCCCAAAAATTGAATTGCGCTCATAGCTGCTCTTATAGCGATCTTTGGTTAGAAATTCAGCGTGCTTTCCTATGATTGTAAAGGAATAAATGGGGTGGAAAACTCGCCGGCTGCGTGGGTGCTTGCGAACAAGTTCTGTGATGATCCCCATATGGGAAGGCGTTTCGCGCACATCCCAGGGTTCACCTTTACAAAAATCAAAGTTGAAGGCAGGCATTATGAGCGTGCCCTCTTCACCGAGAACGTGCAAGAGCGCGTCGATGACGGTCTGCGGGCCGCCTTCTACACCACCGAAGGATTTATAGGAACTATGAACCAGGAGAGTATCGCCTGCTTCAACACCAAAGAACCGAATTTCACCTACCAGTTTATCAAATGTAAGCATAAGGTCATTTCCTTATCCCAGCTAGACCGGAACTTTAAAAAAATTCCCACCACTAAGACACCAGGGCACAAAGCAATCGGATTTTAGAAGTTTTTCCTTCGGGCCTTTGAGTCTTTGTGGTTAGTTTTTCCGTTAATTGTGACGGAGTACGAAATACAGCACCTATCTCTCGTCTTCAGTCCTCCGTCATTTATACGCCAACACCCCAAAAGCCTGCGGCCTGGGCACAACCCGAGAGAAACCAGCCTTTTTCAACCGCTGTACCACTCCTCTCGTCACGCGCCCGCCGGATTTACTCCCAGGGTTGCCAATATAGTGAAACATCCTTCCGTTGGGTTTCAATACTCTGTAAGCCTGCTTATAAAAAGCTAAGGAATACAACTCTCCGGCCAAACTGAACATCGGCGGGTCATGGATAATCCCAGAGAAGGTTTCGTTTGCAAACTTTTCGATCTCATCGTTACTATCCCCAATAAGCTGCGTGATCTTGGGATTATCGAACAACGCTTGAGACCAGGGATTACGCCGGGCTATCGTCTGGGCAGCCGGGTCTAATTCCACCGTCGTCACATGATCTGCGTTTTCCGCGGCCCTGACCGCTGTATACCCTAAACCAGTGGTTGTGTCCAAAATATGCCCTGAAACCCGCCCAAAAGCTTTGATCTTGCCCTGGGTATCTCGCCAGGGATCCGTCCCTTTGATACGGTGCATGGGGATCCCCGATACCAGCATCGTGGGGGCCGATTCGGTTGGGAAAAGTGTGTACACCCGCTCAAAAGTTTCGGAGAACGATTGAATAACTGTAGCGTTCCCATCATCAATCGAGAAGCAATTGTTCTCGTTGTCGGCAATCTCCGAGATGATCTCCCAGGCAAGTCTTTCCCCATTCGGGAAAATTACATCGGCCTCAGTCAGCACAACTTCAATATTTGACAACCCTAAACCTGGGGAAATTTCAGTTGAAGAAGTGTGCCCCCTGGCTTCGATTAGATGAACAACCTGATAATGGGACAAAACGATCAATGCAGACATCATCCCAGGGCGATTTGATAAGCCTCGAACAAATGAGGGAAGTTCTTTTCCCAGTTCGCGCGTGATTCTGCTAAATGACGGGCTGCTAGCCCCATAGCGGGCAACTGCTCCCATTGATCCACAGCCCGAAAAATGCCTTCTGTGAGGGAATCCACATCCCCATCCCGGAACAGCCAGCCGACCCCCTCACCCCTACCCACCTTCGGCGTCCCTAAGGGAGAGGGGGACACCCACTCTTGATTTCCAGGAATGTCGGTGAGCAGTACAGGTTTACCACACGCCAAAGCCTCCAACAGCGAGATCGAAGTACCATCGCTGTGAGATGTGCTGATATATAAATCGGCAGCGCGATAATAATTCGGCAAATCCTTCTGGTTGACTCGCCCAGGGAAATGAACCCGGTCGAGCACATCTGCCTTCATGAATATCCGGCGGATTTTCGGAGCAAGCGGCCCGTTTCCCAACATCAGCAGGCGTAATTCCGGTCGTTGATGCGCAGTCCTGACAAAAGCATGAGCCAGATCCTCAACACCGTAAATTGGATCCCAACCTCGAGCGGATAACAGCACAAAAATATCTTCTCCCCATCCGATGCGTTCCCGTAATCCATGATCATCGCCAGGGGAGTACTTATCGATATTCGCTCCCCAAGGAAAGGTAACGATCCGCTCCGGCGCCATACCATATTGGATAGCGAGATTACGAATGGTATCGCAATCGCCAACCAGGGCATCGCTCCGCTTGAGAGTAAAACGAGTGGCCCACTCCCACCAACGGTTCCGATTCACATCCACAAGCAAGTCATAACCCCACGACATGCTAACAAGTGGATGAAACCCCGCCAATGCCACCAGGAAAGCAGAGCGCTGCAAGGGGCCTGACTGAATAAGATCAGGCTTGAAGGAACGGATCACCTTTCGAAGGCCAGTGATCAGCCGCGGCCCATGACGAAGTTCAGCGGGAGCTCGCCCCCCAACCCAGGAAATTTGCTCGATTTCCGGGGGCAGTGGTCTATCATCCAAATCATGCCCTCGGCGTTCAAGTTGAAGAAAGCCAATTTCGTGCTCCGTCTGAGCCAGGGCGGAAAGATAGCGGTGATCGTGGGTAGTGTAATCGCGAGAGAAGTATAGTATTCGCATAATTCGTGCAGCGGGGAGCGTGGAGTGTGTAGCGAAACGCTTCCCGCTACTCGCTTCCCGCTCTACGCACCAACATTTTCCCAGCGAAGATCCATCCCATATGGCATATCAATGAGTGCTTTCACCCCAACGAGATCATCTAGCTCCCACGGCATGATGGCGCCCGCGGTCGCGGGGCGTAGGGGTTCTACCATATCAGCAGTGATGGTTTCACCCGCCTTGATATCACGGGCCGCCCGCAAACATCGACGTTGTAGCACGTAAGTTTCTTGTTCGCTGCCGGTGACAAATTTATCAAATGAACCCAGGGTGCGCTCAAGTATACGAACTTGCTTAACCATCTCAGCCCAATTCTCAGGGTTCATAGCAAATTTATGGTCTGGGCCTTCGCGGTCATTGCTATCGGTGAAATGGCGCTCGATGACACGCGCCCCCAAAGCCACCGCTCCGACAATGGGCGCCGGGCTATGGGTGTGATCCGAGAGTCCCAACACGACATCGGGGAACATGGCCGCATAAGTTTTGAGCACGTTGATATTTAGATGATCGTAATTCGAGTCGGCAGCAGTGTAGTTGGTGTTGCACTGAAAAAGTATGATTTGATCATTGAATTCCCGTACAGCCCGCATCGCACGCACCACATCGCTGATGTCCGCTGCGCCGGTCGCCAAAAGCAGTGGCTTGCCGGTTTTCGCCATGCGGACAAGCGCTTCCGGCCATGACATCAACCCAGAACCTGCTTTAAACGCCGGAACATAGGATTCTAACATTTCAACGGCATCATAATCGTATGGAGAGGAATAATAATGGATGCCAACTTTGTCACATTCCTCTTTGAGAATCGGAGTCCATTCAAAAGGGACCGAAGCATCATCATACACTTCGAAAACAGACTTGCTCCATTCGGCCTGATGAGAAAGCTGCCCACCCAAGGATTTGAAGCCATAATCTGAGACGATCTTTGGGGCACGGAAATTCTGGAATTTAGCAGCCTCCGCACCCGCTTCTTTCGCCAGACGGATGAGCAACTTGGCGCGTTCCAAATCCCCATCATGGTTGGCAGCGATATCAGCAATGAAATAAGTGGGATGATTGAGACCAACCTTACGGTCAGCAATGGTAATTTCAGGAGATGGGATATTCATATCTAGCACCTCTGTCTTTATATATTTTTTTGAAACTACTAAGCCAGACCGGGAAACACCCTTTTTTCGGGAACTTTCTCTCTGTGGCTGACTAATCTAAACACAACGTCCTCAACATTTGTGGATAACCCTGTTGATAAAGGGTGTAGAACCGTTCTATCGCTGGGGACAAACCAGGAGGAACTACTCCCAAATCGTGGATTAGTTTATCAACTCGAAGCGTAAGGTTCGGAGAACGAACGGCCCTGAGGCCAGATTGAGTTACAGATATGGGCGTAATGAGATCTGGGTCAAAACCAAATCTTCTTGCAATAGCAACACCGAAATCGTATTTACTGATACTCTCACTGCTGACCACATGGTATAACCCGCTTAGTCCCTTATCCAGCATCTGGTAAAACAGATCGGCGATATCATTTACCAATACCGGACAGAAGAAAACATCCGTGAAACCCTTGATCTGATTGCCCACCTCTAAGTTATTAAAGAAAAATTCAGCTAAACTGCGTTTGCCTGATGGGCTCCATCCAAAGATGTTTATCCGTGCTACGATAGCATTGGACGACGCATCTAAGACAGCGTTTTCCCCATCTAATTTTGTTTGCGCGTAAACATTGACGGGATTTGGGGAATCAGTCTCAGTATATTCGCCCTTCTGACCATCAAAAACTGCATCCGTGGATACATACAGCAAGCGCGCTCCGCCCCTGGCGACATGATGTGCCAGTTTGCGCGGTAATTCTGTATTCAGTTCCCGGGCATTCTCTGGATTATGCTCACAAGCATCTACATTGGCCTGAGCGGCACAATGGATCACCCAATCAGGCTGAGTATCATCAAGGATACGTTCCACTACGCCCGGGTCTAGCAGGTCGGCCATCACAGGAGTGAAAGCCGTTGTTTTCTGGGGACAACTCCTATCGACCCCGAAAACAGTGTGGTCGCTGGCGGCTTCCAGAGCTAGATTACTACCCAATAAACCGCCGGTACCAGTAATGAGTATTCGCATGGTTCACCTTATGTACATATCTACCTTCATATCAGATCAACTATACAGGTAAATATGTACACGAGGCCAATATCCATACTATGTTAATTTGCCTTGTGCGTATGCATCTTCAAAGGGAGCCACAATCTCGCGGATTTCTGCGACACTAAGCCATTCAGTATTTTCAGCACTGGAATAACGGAAGCCATCTTTGACTGGTGTACCCTGTTCTGGCCAGGAACCGCCAAACCAAAAAGCATCCAATGGCTGCACAACAAACATATCATCCAACTCCACAGTAGAACGAGACTCGTCGCGAGAAATCAACATCTCGTGCAATTTTTCGCCAGGTCGGATGCCTATGTTTTTTATCTCGGCATTGGGCGCGATGGCTTTAGCCAAATCGATAACATTCATGCTAGGGATTTTGGGAACGAAAACTTCTCCACCCTTCATCTGTTCAATGCTGCGGACTACAAAGCGCACACCCTTTTCCAAGGAGAGCCAAAAACGCGTCATGCGATCATCTGTAATAGTCACTACACCACTCTTACGTTGGCGCAGAAATACTGGAACAACGCTACCCCGGCTACCAACCACGTTACCATAGCGCACACAACTTAGACGTGGTTCCTTCCCTCCAGCGTAAGAGTTACTCTGAACAATCAGCTTTTCAGCAGCAAGTTTTGTAGCGCCGTAGAGATTAACCGGGTTTACGGCCTTATCCGTACTCAATGCCAAAACTCTCTTAACTCCAGTGTCCAGAGCAGCGTCAACCACATTGCTGCTGCCAAGGATATTGGTTTTGATGGCTTCCATGGGGTTATATTCACAGGCGGGCACCTGTTTCAGAGCGGCTGCGTGAACGACAATATCCACACCCTGCACAGCACGTTTCAACCGTTCTAAATCACGCACATCGCCAATAAAATATCGCAAATTGGGGTAGTCAAAACCAGCAACCCGCATTTCATGCTGCTTGAGTTCATCCCGGCTAAAAATAATTAACTTGGCCGGCTGATATTCATCCAACATAATTTTTGAAAATGCTTTTCCAAAGGAACCAGTTCCGCCGGTGACAAGAATGACTTTATCTTTCCAATTCATTTGTAACTCCATAGTTTTTATCGCCAAGAGATTGATTTGGGTGTGTTTCATTTCAGTTGAAGATGTCGTTGCGTATTTCGTATAGCGTATTACGTATTTGGGAAGGTTTACGAAATATGCCGTAGGCAGTACGTAATACGGACACCTGCGTTCAGCGCATCAACTCATTTGAAATGCACCCGATTTATTTTTTCCAAATCACAACCAATGGATATTGGCCTTTCTCTCCGAAGAAGTGAGGAAAACGTTCCTCTAACCAGAATAAAAACCGCAATGAAATGCGTCCACCCCACCCCTGATGGATGAAAGTGCGCAAATGCTTTACACTAACCCCCCGCCAGACGAAAATTTCGATTGTCATCAACGGCGCGAGCTGCCCCTTTAGCCAATCGGCATCATATTTTCGCACAAAGGTGCTTTTGGGCTTGTTTTCATTAGCTGTTCTCGCAGGTTTTGCAGGGTGCTCTGGTGGCGCAATGCCAAATATCCGCCGGACAATTCCTATAAGTCGGTTTGTCCAGCGCATAGGGTTTGATAAAAGGCGCGGGATTAGCGCATCCCCCCAACCGTTGACGATGGCTGCCGAACAACCAGGGAACAGCACTCGATACAATTCATTATATGCCAAAACATGTTCATCCTGGGGCAGATGGTGTATCGTATGCAGCGAGACCACACCCTCAAAGGCATCAGGTTTGAAAGGCAAATTGGCTACATCTGCGACTACACACAGTCCATGATCTCCAATTCGCTTGCGGGCTTCTTGTAAAGCCACATGAGAGATATCAGCACAAACCCGATAATGGTAGCCTTTAGAATATTCAAGATACTCCGGATATTGAATCGGGCCAGAACCTGCATCGAGGAGAAACCTTCCCTCAGGTTTGATGTATCGGCTTACCCGCAAATGGCAGCGATGGATATATTCACGCGAAACAGGCCGTAAATCTTCATAACGGGCGTTTTGATAAACCCCTTTACTGACTTCAAGCCATCCAACCTGGTCGTAGAATTCACGCACTTGTTGTTTGATATCTGTTTCCATTGCCATTCTAAATCCAATTACTATTCAATGCCATGTATATCCGCTGGGTCTATCTTTTCAAAAACAGCACGGTAATAACTGAGATACCCGCGCAGTATCCGCAAACTCGTAAACAAAGACCATTTGTTTTCCACCTGATAACCTAGCTCTGTCATAGGCTGTCCGGCGATCTGCTCAATGATCTGTACATCGCGCAGAGCCAGTTCTTCTCTCCACCTTCCAGCAGGCTTCGTGCTAATACCCATAAATTTATCTGCAAACGTTGAGTTACCTTCCCATGGAATTCCCATATAAGACGGAATTCGTAAAATTGGGTGATCTTCAATGCCCAAGAAACCAATCAACGCTTGAAGAGCTCCTTCGGAATCTTGCACCAGTTGCTCATATTTAATTAGTAAATAGCGGTCTTCGCCATAAACACGTTGATTTTCTAAACCCTTCTTGGCACTTCTCGTCCAACGAAGTGAAAACAAACGTGGGAGGACTTTCTGGCGCCTGGGGTGGTATGAAGCATAAACATCCCGTGGATCACGCGTGATATGAACGCAACGAGCTTCAGGCCACCACGCAAAGATTTGATCGGCAAAGAATTCATTATGAACAGACTTCTCTAACCAGTAACGGGTATTCTCATTGAGGAAGCCGTATACTTCTCCAAAAGCTAAAATAGCCGTCGCGAGCAAATCCCCATCATGCCGATAGCCGTAGGTAGCAATTTGCCGCTGAATAGAGAGGCACATTTTTGCAAAATCATGGACTGTATCCTCATTTGGATGGAAGTTCTCATAATCCTCTTCCATCTCACGGCGAAGCCCTATAAATTGAAGGAGGTATCTTGAAGCCAATTCCACCTTGCCATCAATATCACGCTTGGCAGCTTGGGGTAAAAAGCCGCGAAAAAAGAAAGACTCATACGGATATGCGACAAACTGAGGGTGACCATCAAAAAGGGCACGAACCAGGCTCGTGCCGGATCGAGGGTTACCACACAAAAATACGGGGTGTTCTCTCAATTTTTCAATCATGCGGCAACTGATCCACGTAACTGCGATCCCAATCAATCGGCTCACCGACCAAATAACGGAAGGTATTCCCAAATCGCGCTAGACCCTCTGAACTGAGTACCCGTTCAATACTCCATTCCTTCAGGCTCTCCCAAAAATAAGGAACCCGCCAGGGGAAGGGTTGAGGATATTCGAAGAAAAAGCGATATGCATAACGCCAAGATAACTCAACTTGTTCTTCAGACAAATAATAATCCTTAGGGTTTTGAAGAACTTGGTCTAAACCATCGAAGAATTCTTCCCAAGTATCTGGATCAATCGTAAAACCCTTGCCACGATAGTGAGTGTAACCTGTAACAATGACTGGTTTCCCAATCATGGCCATCTCCATACCAGTGGTAGTGGTGAATACCAACCCAAAGTCAGCCGCGTCGACTAAATCATAAGTGTTGACACTTGAATCTGCAGGTAGCAAGTGGATGTTTTCTGGAAACTCCTGAAAATGTTCCACCAAGATATCGTAAACCGAGGAACCCCAACCGATACGCTCGCCCGGATGAACACGTATAACTAACTGGGCTTCAGAATGTTGGATGAAGAATTCGATTGTGCGTATCAACCACTCAGTCATACTCTCACTGAATAGTTGCCGACCGAGGACTAAACTGTCGCCTAAAACATTGGCTGGAATCAAGGCAAGTGGTCGTGAATCGAGTCCAAGCTCCTGCCGCACTTCGTGCCCTCCGATTTTGGGTGCATCTTGCCATTGACGGGCGAAGGTATGCCACAGGTTAGCACCTTGGCGAGATGAAAACAAATTATTGATAAGCTCCTTTTCTACATCAGTCAATGGCATCTGGCCACGTGTATTCCATAAATCTGCCGTGTCTTGACGCATCACATCACTATTCTGCGCCATCCACATGCGGTTATTCTGTTCACCAAACTCGAAGGTCGTCACGGGAATGTTCAGATAACGGGCCACGCGATAAGTAATGCCAAATTCGATGATACTACCATTAGGTACTACAACCACATCGGGGCGCTCATTTTGCAACCAGGCCAACATTCTTAGCGCATGATCATTATTGCGCTCCTCGCGCAAATGATATATCTCACCATCAGGGTCGATATCCTCACGAAGCATACTGTACTGGGTATCACGGAAGGCCGCCGCGGGCATTTGGGCTACAAGAGCCTCAGGCAACTTGTCAACTTGAGGTGCATCTAGCAATGAAACCAAACGAATAAAGGGTTCAACCTGTTTGATAATACTCTGAATATACAGATCTTGACGGCGCAGGTCAAAGCGATTGATGGGCCTTTTCCAATGCGCGTATGGTATATAAGCAAATGTGACATCGTGTCCAAAAGCTGCCAGCGCTATGCTCGTGAGAAGGCTATGTTCCAGCCAATATCGAAGCACACTGAAAACAAGCACCTTTTTGGGATCATTGCTTTTCACATCTGCTGCTCGGGCTTGATCCAGCCACTTTGGCAGATGCTCTTTCACGTTGTCAAGCAAGTAGCCTCCCACTGGAGGTTCATCCTGCTGCATAATTCGCCAATAGAGGTCTGCAGTGATGGGAAACTCGCCTAGAATTTTCTTAAGGGAATCGCTTCCAATCATAGTTATTGCTCTATCGGTTCAATCCGCCACTTCAAGCGGGGTCTCACCAACCCCATGCGGGTTTCAGACCATTGTTTGCCTGGCGCGCCCATGCCATCTACTGTGAAGGTCAAGGCACGCTCATCCATGAAATAACGTTTGACGCGAAAAGCGCTGGCGTTCATACCCACCGTATAACGGCCTTCGTTGAGAAGGTCTGCAGGGATTGTGCAACTGCTGATAAAGTGCCCAGCAGGACGCACACCGAATTTATCATATTGTTCCGGCTCATCCGTATCAAAGGTCGTCAAGACATATTCACCGCGCGCGCTCATCAAGTAAAGGCCAACGCGCAATCCCTGAATGGATTCATCCAACGCATATTCAACTTCTAAATTGATCGCCTCTGTCGAGCGGACAACATCGACATTAGAACCTTTGGAGTTGCGCACCCGCAAAGCGATGGGCCGAAAAGGCGCTGCTGAAGCAGGAATCTCATCGGCGTCCCAGGTACGTTCCCCTGATTCGGAAAAACCTGAGATCATATAATAATCAACCGCTTCAACAGTTGGAGCACGGTATACCAGTTGGCCTTTTTCCAGAACGATGGCCTCTTCGGTGAGGCGCAGGATCGCTGACATATCGTGGCTGACAAACAGCACCGTGCGGCCTTCTTGGGCTACATCGCTCATTTTGCCCAGACATTTGCGCTGAAACTCAGCATCACCAACCGCCAGTACCTCGTCAACAACCAGAATCTCCGGCTCCAAGTGGGCAGCAACGGCGAAAGCTAATCGCAGATACATGCCACTGGAATAGCGCTTGACCGGCGTATCGATGAACTTTTCAACCCCAGAAAAATCTACAATCTCATCGAATTTACGGTCGATCTCAGCACGCTTCATCCCTAAGATAGCGCCGTTGAGATAGATATTTTCCCGGCCGGTCAACTCAGGATGAAAGCCTGTCCCGACTTCTAACAGAGAACCCACGCGTCCGCGTATTTCAACTTCTCCTTTTGTAGGTTCAGTAACCCGGGATAAGACTTTGAGCAGCGTGCTTTTCCCTGCGCCATTGCGACCGATTACCCCTAATATCTGGCCCTGCTCTACATTGAAGGAGACATCGCGCAAAGCCCAGATGGTATCGATATAATCTTCACCGGAAGGAGCCAGCCCTCGACGGATGCGTTGAATCGGCCAGGTAACTATGTTGACAATGGAGTCGCGCAGCGTTTTATATCGCTCTGGAGCCAATCCAATGCGGTATTGTTTGCCGAGGTTTTCAACGCGTATAGCTAAATTGCTCATAAGGGTTCAATCTTTATAATCAACTGATCTGTTGTCGGGTAGGTATTAGGTATTAGATATTAGGGATTAGAGATCAGGTTGTTGTGAAAATTAGTGTTTCCTAATACCCAATACCTAAAACTAATATCAAAAACTACACCATATCCGCGAAAGTTCTCTCCATGCGGCGGAAATAGAACAAACCGCTGATCAGCACAACAATGGCAACACCAATCGAGATAGACATCGTCATCGTTGCCGAAGAGTCCAACTCAATGCCCAGTAATGCCCAACGGAAACCCTGCACAACCCCGGCCATGGGGTTAATTGCGTAAATGATCTTCCAGGCGCCGGTAATATATCCAGCCGAATAAGCCACCGGGGTGAGATACTTCCACATCTCTGTCAGGAAGGGCAGCATGTAGCCTACATCCCGGTACAAAACATTCAGCGAAGAAAACCACAGGCCAACGCCCAAGGCAGAGATGATGGTCAACAGTAAGAAGAGAGGCAAAGTCCAAATCGCTGAAGTCAGGGAGATATCGTAATACACCATCATCCCGATCAATATCACAAAGGCGATAAAGAAATCAACCAGACCGCTCAGGACTGTAGAAATCGGGATTACCAGACGCGGAAAATATATCTTGGTAATCATATTGCGATTCGATACCATGGAACGACCGGTATCATTCATAGCCTTCGAGAATAATTGCCAGGGTAATAAAGCTACATAAGTAAAAATAGTGTATGGAACGCCTTCAGAATCGAGATTAGCGAGCTGACCAAAAATAAGTGAGTAAACAAGCATGGTCATGACCGGCCGGATAATTGCCCAGGCCGCGCCGAGAACAGTCTGCTTATAGCGAACCTTGATATCTCTCCAGGTTAGAAAGAAAATCAACTCTCGGTAGCGCCATAAATCACCAAGATTCAGGGCGGACCAACCACGCGTGGGGCGCAGGATGATTGTTTCTGAAGTAGATTTCGTGCCCAGGGCAGATTCAGTCATTTGACAAGTGTGGAGCGTGGAGCGATATCGCTCTACGCTATCCGATCCTGGTTTTCTTTGAACCACTCAATCGTGCGGCGCAAGCCTTCTTCGAAATTCATCTCCGCCTGGAAACCAAAGAACTCTTTCGCCCGGCTGGTATCCAGACCACGGCGCGGTTGGCCATTGGGTTTGCTGGTATCCCAGACGATCTCGCCATCAAATCCAGTGTGCTTAGCGATCAGCAGGGCTAAATCCTTGATGCTGATTTCCATGCCTGCGCCAAGATTGACTGGCTCTGAGTCATTATAACGTTCCGCAGCCATAACGATGCCTCGGGCTGCATCACCGGCGTAGAAAAACTCACGTGTAGGAGAACCATCCCCCCACAATATTACTTCTGAGTCACCGCGTTGCTGCGCCTCGATCATCTTACGAACTAACGCAGGGATGACATGGGATGTCTCCAGGTTAAAATTGTCGCGTGGGCCATATAGGTTCACTGGGAGTAAATAAACAGCATTGAAATCATATTGTGCGCGGTAGGCCTGAGCCTGTACCAGGAGCATTTTTTTCGCCAATCCATAAGGAGCGTTGGTTTCTTCAGGATACCCATCCCACAAGTTTTCCTCCCTGAAGGGAACTGGCGTGAATTTAGGGTAAGCGCAAATCGTACCAATGGCAACAAATTTCTCTACGCCATGCTTCCAGGCTTCATGCATCAAAGGGACGCCCATCATGAGGTTTTTGTAGAAAAATTCAGCCGGTCGGGCGCGGTTGGCACCAATACCGCCTGCCAGGGCTGCCAGGTGTATGATCACGTCCGGATTGGCATCTTTCAGCATACGCTGGATATTATCCAACCGGGTCAGATCATAATCTTCAATATAGGGGATGAACACTGCTGATGCGCCGCGCTCACGCAAGACTTCTTGTACAAATGAGCCTAAAAAGCCATCACCGCCCGTCACACAAACTCGCCGGTTGGCCCAGAATTCTTTGGGGTTGGGATATTCTTTTTTATCCATGCTCATTTATCCATACTCACTACTTGGTCTTCCCAACGATGCCAGCCATCGAAGCGTTCTGCCAGGAGGCACTTCCCCTCACCGGGGGATTCGAGCCCCTGCAACTCCAGGTCAGCATCCATCATTATTCGGACCAAATCTTTGAAACGAATTTTTGGCTCCCACCCCAATAAATCTCGAGCCTTGCTCGCCTCGGCCAAAAGATAATCTACTTCTGTGGGGCGGAAATATTGCGGATCGATGCGCACGTATTCTTGATAATCCAAGCCCACATACCCAAAGGCTTCTTCCAAAAACTCGCGCACAGTGTGAGCTTCCCCCGTGCCAATGACCAGGTCAGCAGGCTCGTCATGCTGTAACAATCGCCACATCACTTCGACATACTCTGGCGCGTATCCCCAATCACGTTTTGAGTCTAGATTACCCATGTAGAGATGTTTCTGCCTCCCGGCCAGGATCGCCGCGACGGCGCGCGTGATCTTGCGAGTGACGAATGTCTCGCCCCGACGCGGGGACTCGTGATTGAAGAGAATCCCGCTGCTGGCAAAAATGCCATACCCATCCCGATAATTATTTGTGATCCAATGAGCATAGGCCTTGGCTACTGCGTACGGGCTTTGCGGCTCGAAGGGTGTGGTCTCACTCTGAGGAGGAGATGCGCTCCCAAACAACTCGCTGGTCGAGGCCTGGTAAAAACGCACATTGCCCCCCGTACGCCGGATGGCTTCCAAGAGGCGTAAAGTCCCTAACCCGGTCACATCTCCCGTATACTCAGGCATGTCAAAACTGACGCGTACATGGCTCTGAGCTGCCAAATTATAAATCTCATCAGGCTCGACTGCGGAGATCACATTCTGCAAACTATCTGAGCTGGCTAAATCACCGTAGTGCAAACGCATCTTAGCCTTCTCCCCATTATGAGGATCACGATAAATGTGATCGATGCGTCCTGTGTTGAATGTGCTCGACCGACGGATCATGCCATGGACTTGATAGCCTTCCGACAACAACAACTCTGTAAGATAAGAGCCGTCCTGGCCAGATATTCCTGTAATCAAAGCTTTTTTCATCTTTTTATCCTTCAAAATTAAAGTTGTCACTGCTCAACCATGAAGAGAGAGTTTCCGAAATTTTGGGGTGCGAGCGGGGTGGAACCCC
>JADHXE010000209.1 GCA_016783125.1 Anaerolineales bacterium | reverse complement strand
ACGGAGGCAACTCGCCGTGACCATATCTGGTCTCATTGGCCTGGCTTTCATTCTAGCCTTCTCTGGGCTTATCATCCTCTTCACGGCAGCAAAGCGTGAGCAACCCGAAGCGAACTTGCGCTCGATTCCTGCATTTACAAAATTGCGGCGAGCGATTGGGTTAGCCGTCGAAGCTGGATCACGCTTGCATATCAGCATCGGGCGCGGCAACCTCACCGGGCCAGAAAGCGCGGTGGCTTTCGTTGGATTGAGCGCGCTCGAAGGCATGATCCGTTCGGCATCTACGGGGGATAACCCACCTGTCGCCACCACGGGCGATGCAGCCCTGGCGATCCTCACACGGGATACACTCAGCGGCACATATAGAGATATTGGCAATATCGAACAATACGATCCTACCACCGGCCAATTAGCTGGGTTCACTCCCTTCTCTTACGCAGCCGGTGTCTTGCCCACTGTGCAAGACGAAAAAACCACCGCACACATCCTGATCGGTCACTTTGGCAATGAAGTCGCTTTGATCACCGATGCTGGAGAACGCAGCGGTGACCTGACCCTGGCTGGTACAGACAACTTGCCCGCCCAAGCCATTCTCTACGCCACAGCCCAGGAACCGCTCATCGGCGAAGAAGTCTATGCCAGCGGCGCGTATCTCAAAGCAGGCTCGATGCATGTCGCCAGTTTGCGAGCCCAGGATATTATCCGCTGGGGGTTGATCGTGATTATCGTCGTTGGTGTGCTGCTCAAAATTATTGGACTCGACCAGGTCTTCGTTGATATATTTGGGGGATTGTTGTGAACCTGAAACTCAAATCGCCAGTTTCCACCGCTATTGCGATTGGTGTAGGGATCGTCGTTCTATTAGGGTACTTTTTCGGCAGCGACGCCAGTGGTGTTCCTACAACCCTGGGCCTCTTGCGTGATTTCTTACTGCAAGGCGCTATCGTATGGGCCGCTGTGGCCATGCTGGTTGGCATTGTCAACCTGGCATCGGTTCACCTGGGCAAAATCCGCGCCAACGAAGAAGGCGGCTTCAGCTTCATCTTGCTGCTTTCCTTGATCATCACCTTGGGGGTGGGCTTATACGATATCGCCAAAACTCATCTCGACCAAGAACTGAACTTCCAACGCACAAGCTGGATTTTCAATTCCATCCAACTTCCAATTGAAACCAGCCTGATGGCCGTTCTGGCAATCAGCCTGACGTACGCGGCTGCGCGACTCCTGGCCCGCAGGTTGAATTTACTCTCTGTTGTCTTTGTTGGGGTCGTGCTGATGATGCTTATCGGCGCTGTCCCTCAGGTCGCCGCGCAAGCTCCTCTGGTGGCTGAAATTCGCAATTGGATTTTGCGAGTACCCACCATGGCAGGCGCACGCGGCATCTTATTGGGCGTAGCTTTAGGAACCATCGCAACCGGGATTCGCATCCTCACCGGCAGCGACCGGCCATACGGGGGCTAACCTATGGAAGAAATTCGCTGCCCCATGTGTGGCAACCCCAACCCAGATCATTTAGAAAACTGCCAGCATTGCCAGGCCAGATTGAAACCTTTAGTCATATCTTCAGAGGACGGTCCACCCGGGGGAACAACTGATGCTGATTCCGGACTGCCGGATTGGATGCGTTCAGAACAGCAGGATGAAACGCCATCTGAAGATGAATCCCCTCCCGAGGCGGATTCAGAGGGTGATGACTGGTTGACCCGACTCCGGGAGGAGGGTGATTCTGCACCCGTGGAGATTACCCCTCCCAGTGAGCCTGCAGAGTCCAAAGAACCAGAAGATGAGGATTGGCTGCAGCGCATCCGAGAGATGCGTGACGAGGATGTTGAGCCCCCCGAAGATGATGACTCATCATCTATATTCGATGGCGCATTACCCTCATGGATGACGGACGAAGAACCTGCTGCAGAGAAAGAAATACCAGCGCAAGGCGCAAGCATCCCCGATTGGATCTCCACATCTGATAAACAGGCAGAAAAGCGCGACACTTCTGCCGGCACCGACGACAGCGAACTGCCCGATTTGTTCTCTAGTTCTGACGAAGACGAAGCGCCCGCAGCCCCCTCGCAAGACGCGGACACGGATATCCCCGATTGGCTTTCTACGCTTGGGGAGGGCGGTGAGTCAGCCAGCCCCCAAGTTGAGCCAACCGAGGAAGAACTACCCAGTTGGTTCACAGACGCGCAAGATGACGCCGCTCCATCAAGTGCAGAACCCTCTTTAGTCATTCCAGAACCCACCCCGGAACCAGATTCCGAGCTTCCCGATTGGCTGAAGGATTCGGCTGAAAGTGTGGAACCACTCCCCTCAGTTGAATCCACTAAAGAAGAAATCCCCGACTGGATGACAACCGTCAGCGAAGAGCCTTCAGCAGAACCAGAAGCCGAGATTCCCGAATGGCTCTTGACTGTTGAGGATGTAGAACCAGGTGCGACGCCTGGGCGGGAACCAGCCGATAACGGCATCCCCGATTGGATGTCAGGGGTGGATGATGAAGATGCAGAAGCAGAACCAGAAATCTCAACCATCCCAGCAGAAGCTGATCCTGAGACCCCGGATTGGCTTTCAGGATTAGATGCAGAAGAATTAAGTTGGCCCGCGGACTCTAGTGATGCAGAAACCCCAGGAGAAGATTTAGAACCTGACTGGCTGGAAAAGATTGGCGAAGGCGCAGCTCCAGACCTTGTTCCAGACGACGATGGCCTCTCACCCTTCCTTACAGATGATGGCTTAGACGAAAGTCTTTTCGAGATCGACGAATTGTCTGACCTGCTCTCTGAGGTGGGTGAAGATTTAAAACTCCCCGAAGTTGTTGAAGATGACGATGGTCTGGCTCCTGCTGAGCTTCCGAGTTGGCTGGAAGCCATGCGCCCAGTTGAATCCGCGGAAGACGACGCCAGCACGCTCGACCAGGGTCAAATAGAACAAACGGGACCACTGGCCGGCCTCAGCGGTGTTCTCATGGCAGAGCCTGAAATTGCGCGCCTGAAACAGACTCCAAAGCTAACTTCCAGGCTGCAAGTCACCGAGGCTCAGAAAAATCATATCAAAGTTTTTCGAGATCTTCTGGCTACTGAAAGGCAAGCTCAACCGCTGCTCCAACCCATTGTGGTTTCATCCCAGGGGTTGCTGCGCTGGCTTAGCGCGTTTTTCTTGATACTGGTGATTGGCCTCGTGATCATCAACGAAAGCCAATTAGTGCCTTCCCCACCGCTGGTATCTGTCCCCACCGAAGTGCTGCGCATCAGTGAATTGATCGACACAATAGCCTCTCAAGACCCGGTACTGGTTTCCTTCGATTATGAGCCAGGCACATCCGGGGAAATGGACGCCGCGGCCGCGGCCGTTGTCGATCATTTGATGATCCGAGGCGCTTACCTGACCCTGGTTTCTACAGCGCCAACCGGACCCGCACTGGCAGAACATTTCATCGCCACGGTGCAAGCAGAACACAACTACATCAGCGGCAACCAATATATAAACTTAGGTTATGTTCCAGGCGGCGCTTCCGGCCTGCTCGGCTTTGTGCAGATGCCGCAGCGTATCACACCGCTTTCTTTTGACGGTATGGATGCCTGGACAACCCAACCGCTCAACGGAATTTATTCCCTGGCAGATTTCAAATTAGTATTGGTGATCACTGACAATCCAGATACCGCGCGTACATGGATCGAACAGGTTCAACCCAAGCTCCAGGATACACCATTGATCACCGTAGTCAGCGCCCAGGCAGAGCCGATCTTGCATCCCTATGTCGGGGGAGAAAATGCGCAAGTTCGCGGTATGGTCGGCGGCATCATCGGAGGCGCGGCCTATGAACAAGTAACCGGAAAACCCAACTTGGCCCGCATTTATTGGGATGCGCTGAATTTCGGGCTGATGACTGCTATCGCTGCGATTTTGATCGGCGGGATCGTCAATGCTTTTTCAATCTTGTTTAGAAGTAAAGATCGAAGGGAGGCCTGATGAGCGCTGTTAACATGAGCCTGGCTGACCTGAGTGGGTTACTTCTAGGATTTACTTTCACGATTTCCATCCTCAGCTACATCGTGGGAGATAATTTCCTCTTCCGCCTGGCGACGCATATCTTCATCGGTGCAGCCGCGGGGTATGCCAGCGTTGTTACGCTATATCACGTGATCCTGCCCCAATTGATCTTCCCCTTCCTGGATGACGGTCAAGGGGAAATGGTTCTGGTTGTCAGCTTGTTGATCCCAAGCATCTTGCTGCTGGCGAAAATATCGCCTCGCACAAGCAAATTAGGCAACCCGGCCATCGCTATTCTGGTTGGCATCGGCGCGGCAGCCGCAATTGGTGGAGCGATCTTCGGCACGGTCTTCCCCCAGACATCGGCGACGATCAATATTTTCGAGAGCAATAATTTCATCAATGGCGCCATACTATTCGTTGGCACGCTGACCACATTGCTGTACTTCCAGTTCAGCGCCAGGCAAGAAAAACCGCAGCGCGCTGGAATAGCCCAAGTCTCCAAGGTGCTGGGATGGATTGGGAAAGCTTTCATCGCGGTCACTTTTGGCGCTTTGTTCGCAGGCGTTTATGTTGCTGCGCTGACTGCACTGATCGAGCGATTTCTCTTTCTGTGGACCTTCGTCAAGGAGCTTGTGCTCCCTGCTCTGCTCGGGTAACTAAGGCAATATGACTTCATCCGTCGTCTCCACTGACTCAATCCTTACGATAGATATTGGCACCATCACCACGCGTGTGTCTCTCTTTGATGTCGTTGGTGAGTGCTATCGATTTATTGCCTCCGGGACTGCCCCAACTACGATTGCCCCTCCATTCAGCGATATCCGGGAAGGCGTAACGCGCGCCATCAATCACCTGCAAACCATCACAGGCCGAGTCTTGGTTGGCATGGACGGCACTCTGCTGATCCCCAGTCACCCCGATGGCACAGGCGTTGACGCGGTTGCGGCGACTCTCTCTGCTGGCCCGGAGATCAAGATTGTCGCCGTTGGACTGCTTGAAGATGTCTCCCTGGAGAGCGCCAGAAATCTGGCGACAACCACATATGCCACGGTATCAGAAATGGTCAGCCTGAACGACCGCCGCAAACAAGATGCGCGTATCGACGCCATTCTACGCGTCCGCCCAGACCTGGTAATCGTCGCCGGAGGGATCGACGGAGGCGCAACGCAATCCGTCCATAAATTGCTCGAGGCGGTTGGCTTAGCTTGCTTCCTGATGCCTCGCAATCAACGACCTCAGGTGTTGTACGCAGGTAACAGCAGCATTCAAGAAGAAATCCAAGAAACCATCGCACCAATTACCGATCTCCATATTGCGCCCAATATTCGCCCCGGCATCCACTCTGAGCAGTTAACCCCAGCGCAAGTGACGCTGTCCAAGATATTCAAGGCCGTGCGCGCCCAGCAGATGTTCGGCGTTTCTGATCTGGATCAGTGGTCTGGTGGTCGCCTATTGCCAACTTCGACAGCGTTTGGGCGCATCATTCGTTTCCTAAGTCATATCTACGACCCCAACAAGGGTGTCTTGGGTGTGGATGTAGGGGCGTCATCAACTACCGTAGCCACGGCACTCAAGGGCAAGCTTGCCATGCGGGTATTTCCTCAACTGGGCTTAGGAGCCAAGTTAGAGAATCTGCTGAAATACATCCCTGTAGAGCATATCGCTTATTGGCTCTCTGAGGAGATCTCCAGATCATCCGTCCGGGATTATCTCTATAACAAAGCTGCTCATCCGGCAAGTTTACCTGCCACCGTAGAAGAAATGGACATCGAACAAGCCATTGCCCGGCAGATTATGCGAGCAGCCGTATCCCAGGTGATGTCTGCGCTGCCCTTCGAGATCAAAGGGCCTGGAGCAGACTTGCTGCCATGGTTTGAGCCTATCCTGGCCTCAGGCAGCGTATTGAGCCACGCGCCGACACCCGGGCAAAGCCTGCTCATGTTGTTAGATGGCTTACAGCCTTCAGGAATCACCACAGTGGTATTAGATCAGAATGACCTGCTCGCTTCGCTTGGAGCCGCGGCAGATGTCAACCCACTGATGGCCGTTCAAGTGCTCGAATCACATGCTTTCCTCAACATCGGCACGGTGATCGCTCCAGTTGGTAGAGCACGCAAAGGGATACCTGTCATCCGGGTACAGGCTACATTTGAAGATGGCAGCGAAACCAAAATCGAAGTCAAATACGGTTCTATTGAAGTTATCCCCCTCCCCTCGGGCCAATCAGCGCAACTCCAACTGCGGCCACTGCACCGGTTCGATGTGGGCATGGGCGGGCCTGGCAGGGGCGGTCGAGTGCGGGTTGTCGGCGGAAGTTTAGGCATTATTATCGACGCCCGAGGCCGTCCTCTGCATTTGCCATCTGATCCTGAACTTCGACGTGAATCCATGAAACGTTGGCTTTGGACGTTGGTCAATTAACTGGCATTGAACTTGCATCGTCTTGAATAAGAAACCATGCTAGCTCCTATGATCCAAATCTCTCCTGTTACAAAGATACGCCGACACCGCGAACTCCCCGTTCCCGGAAAAATCATCGTGCGTCAGGCCCAAAAAGTCGAGGCTTTGGATATTATCGCTGAGACAATCCTGGCCCCCGAGCATTTAATGCTAGACATCGCTCGCAGCCTGAATGTATCCACGGAAAAAGCCGATGATCTGATTCAACGCGCCGCGGGAGAGACGATCAACAAAGATGATCTGATCGCCGGGCCAGTGGGCATCACCCAACGGGTCGTTCGTGCGCCTCGCTCGGGGAGAATTGTTGTTGCGGGAGATGGGTTGGTGCTCTTGCAAGTGAATAGCACCCCCTATGAAGTTCATGCTGGGATGCCTGGCACCGTGACGGATTTGATCCCCGACAGGGGCGCTGTAGTTGAAGCTACTGGAGCGCTCATCCAAGGGGTTTGGGGCAACGGCCAAACAGAATTCGGCTTAATGCAGACCAAACTAGAATCGCCCGACGACCAGCTAACCACTGATCATCTGGATGTGAGTTTACGCGGGAGCATCATCCTGGGCGGATATTGTGCAGATCCCCAAGTTTTCCAAAAAGCAGATGAGATTCCCCTGCGGGGATTGATCCTCACCAGCATGGATTCCGCGCTGATCCCCCTTGCACAAAAAGCGCCCTTCCCAATTCTCATTTTGGAAGGATTTGGTTTCCACCCTCTGAGCGCAATAGGCTATAATGTACTAACAACCAACAATGGCCGAGAGATTTCGCTCAATGCGCAAGCACGCGATCATTACAAAGGGATCCGTCCAGAGATCGTCATTCCATTAGATGTATCCAGAGAGCCCGAAGATGTATCCCTGGCTGTTGAGGACTTTGCCCCAGGCCACAGCGTTCGCGTCGTACGGGCGCCTCACATCGGGAAAACAGGGACGATTGAAACCCTTTCCCACGAACCGATTCAATTTCCCAGTGGCGTGTGCGCGTTTGGCGCTGACATCGTTCTTTCAGATAATGAGCGCGCCACTGTACCTCTGGTCAACCTGGAAAAAGTAGCCTAAGCCCTTCACATCCCGAACCCCCTTTGGGATTCGGGCAATCTGAGGAGATAGCAAAATGACTGAAGAACCCTTTGATCTTTTTGATGATGAGTTAGAAGATTCCCCTCCCCCCGAGGAAGCCAGCAATCGCACCTTTTTGCTGGTAGCTGGAATCCTGGGCGCTATCTTAATCCTGTCGCTAATCCTCATGGCTGTTTACGCCATGGTGGTTGTTCCTAATCGGCGCTCCGCCCAAAACACCCAGGTGGCCCAGATCAATGCCCAAAACACCCAGGTAGCGATGGCCAGCGGTTTGACGGCCGAAGCCCAGGCCTGGACGGCTACACCAACTGCCACCCGTACCCAGCCGCCGGAGCCCCCCACATCCAGCCCGACACCGGTGATCGCGCTTACCAATACCCCCGCCGCGGGGATCGCCCAAGATGATCGAGAGGCCCAATTAACCGCCACCATGGGAGCTCTGTTCACGCAGCAGGCATCTAACCTCCTGACGGTGACTCCCATATCCACGCAACTGCCATCAACCGGTTTTGCCGATGATGTCGGCATCCCTGGCTTACTGGCGCTGGCAGGCGCTATGATCCTGGTGATCTTCCTGGCAAGGCGTTTGCGCGCGACGGGCTAATCAGGCTATGTCGGCTTAGCGCGGTTTGTGCAAAATAAGAGGAGATGGAAACGATAATGTTTCCATCTCCTTTGTTGTTAGTACGCTATCAGCGATATTCTTGAAAAAAAATAACCACCAAGACC
>JADHXE010000208.1 GCA_016783125.1 Anaerolineales bacterium | reverse complement strand
TGCAGGGCACGCCCCACACCCCCAAATCTGGAATACCTCTTGCGGTTTGTGAAGAGCTAAATTATCTAATATCTGTAGTTGAAGGAGACAGATCAATGGTTCGTATCAGATTGCGCCGTGTTGGCGCGAAAAAACAACCCAGCTACCGTGTTGTGGCAGCTGATAAGGAAAGCCCCCGTGATGGGCGTTTTCTTGAAGTTTTGGGATTCTACAACCCCCGCACTGAGCCATCCACGATTAATTTCACCGAGGATCGCGTTTATCACTGGTTGAGCGTTGGCGCTCAGCCTTCGGATTCGGTTCGCCGCTTATTCGATCAGGCCGGCTTGTGGGACCGCTATCAGCGCTTCAAAGATGGCGAGGATGTCGAGAAGCTTCTGGAAGAAGCCGCTGCGGCGGAAGAAGCCCGTGATGTTGATCCCAGGACTCGTCGCAATGATCTAATTGGTCAGCCCAAGAAAGTTGCAAAACCAGCCGACGAGGTTGAAGAGGTGGAAGAGGCCGAAGAAGCCGAAGTTGCCGACGAGGCAGACGAAGCCGAAGAGACCGAAGAGGTCGAAGAACCTGAAGAAGCCCCTGAAGCTGATGAAACCGAAGAAGCTGAAGAGCCTGAAGAAGCCCCTGAAGAGCCTGAGGCAGCCGAAGAGGCTGCAGAAGCTGATGATGCCGTACAGGCAGAAGAGACCGAAGAAGTCCCAGAAGCTGAAGATGCCGAGGAGCCCAAGGAATAAGGTTCCGGACGCTCAAGTCAATCGCACCAACTGCTATTTGTGAGACACCTGGGAGGTGGATCTTGAAGAATTTGGTCGAGTATATTGCTCGTTCACTGGTGGATGATCCCATGGAAGTTCAAGTGGATCAGAGAGGCCATGGTTCCAAAGTATATCTAAGCCTCCGGGTAGCGAAGGAAGATATGGGTCGAGTGATTGGGAAAGGGGGGCGCGTGGCTAACGCCATCCGGCAATTGCTGCGCGTTGCCGCGGCCCAAGAAGGCAAGAACGCCTCGCTCGATATCGACGATCCGCGATGACCCGAGGACAGATTCAATACTCCCCTGATGGTAAACCAGGCTCGCCAAATGATGGCGGGCCTGAATTCTTAGTTGTCGGTAAACTCCGCCGCCCCCACGGGCTGCGCGGGGAGATCATCATGTCGGTGTGGACGGATTTTCCCGAACGCTTGACTTCAGGCATCCAACTCTACGTTGGTGATGATCATCAGCTCTTGAAGATTCGCAGCCTGCGCCAGCATAACCAGGGTTTTTTGATTGCCTTCGAGGGCTATGATGATCGAGAACAGGCAGGGGTATTTCGCAATCAACTGGTTTCTGTGCGTACAGATGATCTGCCCTCTTTGGAAGAGGGCGAGTTCTATCACCATCAATTGCTGGGGTTGCGCGTGATCCGCGATGAAGACGACTCCGTGCTGGGAACGGTGGTGAAAATCATCGAAACCGGCGGCGCAAACGATGTCTTTCAAGTGCGCTCTGAGGACGACACTGAGCTGCTGCTCCCCGATATCGAATCGGTGGTTTTGGATATCGACATCGAACGCGGCGAGATGCGCGTGCATCTTATACCTGGACTACTGCCCAATGAGTGACCGGCGGACTTGCGGTAGCAACGCAGAGCGTAGCTACCAGATGAACTGACCACTGGCTACTGTCAACTGATCGCGTCTTGACATATTCAAAAGCGGTATGGTATTCTGATGCACGTTCTGGAGCCTGTTTCATTGGGAAATAGGCCTTTGTATTCGGGAATCTGATAGCTCTGGGGGCTGGTGTTGAACGACTTTCGGCAGTATTGGGTTGGTTTTAATCTCGTAAAAGGAATTGGCGCAGTCCGTTTTCGCGCCCTCTTGGATGCTTTTGGCGATCCACAAACAGCCTGGAACGCGCCAGTGGAAGATTTGCGGGCGGCGGGGCTTAGCGCCAGATTGATCGAGAACCTTGTTAATCTAAGGACAGATGTCTCTCTGGAGAAAGTGTGGGAAGATATTCAGGCGCAAGATGTTCAGGTGCTGACCTGGAAAGACGAGAATTATCCCAGCCGACTGTCTGAATTCAATAACGCGCCTCCGGTACTTTATATTAGCGGTGAATACCGCCCCGAAGATGAATGGGCTGTGGCTGTGGTAGGAACTCGGCGAGTGACGGCTTATGGCCGCCAGGTCACCGAGAGTATTGCCCGAACCCTGGCCAGCAGCGGGGTGACCGTGGTCAGCGGCCTGGCCCGAGGGGTGGATGCCATCGCTCACCAGGCGGCCCTCGATGCTGGTGGACGCACATTGGCAGTGCTGGGTTGCGGGGTGGATCGTATCTATCCTCCGGAGCACCGCCAGCTGGCAGAGCAGGTGATCGCTCATGGCGCGCTGATCAGCGACTACGCTTTGGGCACCCCACCAGAAGCGCACAACTTCCCGCCTCGCAACCGCATCATTTCAGGGTTGTCGCTGGCTACCGTGGTCGTCGAAGCCGGGGCTAAGAGCGGCGCTTTGATCACGGCCAACTTCGCTGTCGAACAGGGCCGGGAGGTCTTCGCCGTCCCTGGCAATGTGATGACACCCCAGAGCAAAGGCACCAACCGCCTGATTCAACAGGGCGCTCATCCGCTCCTGGACCCGAAAGAGATTCTTGAGACCCTGGAATTAACCTTGATCTCAGAGCACCGAGAAGCGCGAGTCGTTTTGCCAGCGGACGCCACCGAAGCGCAGCTCTTCGATATTTTGAGCCACGAGCCTAAGCATGTCGACGAAATCCGCGCTCAAGCGAATTTGCCCATCGAAAAAGTGACCGCTGCCCTGGCGATGATGGAATTGAAAGGTATGGTGCGGCAGGTTAGCGGAATGCGGTATTATGCCGTGCGCGAAATTGGTGCAGAGTATGATGTAGGTAAGTAGTTTGCTAATATCACAAAACAAAGAAGTCGAAATTTTGGGGTGCGGGCGGGATGCGCTTTGCGTCCTGCCCGCACCCCAAAATTTCGGAGAATAGTATTATGATCGATAATTATTACGCTGTTATCATGGCCGGGGGCGGGGGCACCCGCCTATGGCCGCTCTCCCGCAAGGCCAGCCCCAAACAAATGCTGCCACTGGTGGGCGAGCGTTCCCTGTTTCAGATCGCGGTTGACCGGCTGGATGGTGTTTTTACACCAGATCAGATTTACGTGGTCACCGTGGCAGATCAGGCTGATGTATTGCAGGAACAATGTCCCGAAATTCCTGCCGAGAACTATCTACTGGAGCCTATGCCGCGCGGCACAGCTTCCGTGGTCGGGTTGGCCGCGGTCGCATTGCAGCAGCGCGATCCTCAGGCAGTCATGGCTGTGCTGACCGCAGATCATATTTTCCAAAACGAGGCCCATTTCAGGAAACTGCTGCTTTCGGCGTATGACGCGGCCCAGCAAGATCACCTGGTCACCTTGGGGATCGCGCCCACTTTCCCCTCTACCGGGTACGGATATATCCAGCAGGGCGATTGGGTTGAAGCCCATCACGATTTGGATGTGTATCAAGTGTTGCGGTTTGTCGAGAAGCCTGATGAAAGCCGCGCCCGCGCGATGCTTGAAAGCGGCGATCATGCCTGGAATTCAGGGATGTTTGTTTGGCAAGTTGGACGCATTATGGAAGAGTTCAAGCGTCAAATGCCAGATTTATCCTCGAAGCTTAATGAAATCTCAAGGGTCTGGGACCAACCCCAAAGGGAGTCCGTGATCCAGCGAGTTTGGCCGCAAATCCAGCCAGAGACGATTGACTATGGGATCATGGAAAACGCCCGCGACGTGGTCGTCATCCCCGGGGAGGGGCTGGGCTGGAACGACGTTGGGAGTTGGGAGGCGCTTTTCGAGGTGCTCCCAGCCGATGAGCAGGGCAATATCATCCTTGGGGATGAATTTATCCCCATTGAGACACGGGACACTTTGGTATATAAGAAATCGTCCCCACGATTGATCGTGACCATTGGTGTGGAAGATTTGGTTGTGGTCGATACAGGTGATGTTTTGCTGGTTTGCAAGAAAGATCAGGCGCAGAAAGTGCGTCAGGTGGTAAAACAATTGAAAGATGCAGGCGGCGATTATTTGTAAGCTGAAGCCCGTTTTGGAGTTTTTATATGGAAGCTTATTGTGTAAAGTGTAAAGAGAAACGCGAGATCAAAGAAGCGCAAGCGGTTTTTACCGCCACCGGAACCCCGGCGACGCGCGGTATTTGCCCGGTTTGTGATACGGGTTTGTATCGCATGGGACGCACCGATGCTCATGAAGGTTTAGAGCCCCCTGAGGCTACCAATCGCCCTCGTAAGAAGAAGGAAGTAAAACGCTCTGGAAAGCTGGTAATTGTAGAATCGCCAGCTAAAGCGAGAACAGTTGGGCGTTACCTGGGCAAGGGCTATAAAGTCGAAGCCTCCGTTGGCCATGTGCGGGATTTGCTGCGTTCTCAATTATCGGTCGATGTCGAGAATGATTTCACGCCGAAATATCGCGTGCCCAATGAAAAGCGCGATGTAGTCAAGAAACTCAAGGCTGCGGCAGCCAAAGCAGAAGAGGTGTACCTGGCTACTGACCTCGACAGGGAAGGTGAGGCAATCGCCTGGCACTTGATGGAATCTGCTGAAATCGAACCAGAACGCACTCGGCGAGTGATCTTCCATGAGATCACCCGGCCTGCCATCGAAGAAGCTTTCGCCAACCCGCGCCCCCTCGATATGGATTTGATCAATGCCCAACAGGGCCGACGAATTCTTGATCGTTTGGTGGGTTACGGCATCAGCCCCATATTATGGAAGAAAGTGCGCGGCCGGCTCTCTGCGGGGCGGGTGCAATCCGTGGCTTTGCGCTTGATTGTCGAGCGTGAGCGCGAGATCGATGTCTTCGTCCCTGATGAGTATTGGACGATCAGTGCTGAATTTTCGCCCAATGAACATAAGGATAAGTTCATTGCCAAGTTGGTGCGCGTTGATGGGGAAAAACCTGTGCTCTCAAAAGAGGAAGATGTAAAGCCTCTTTTAGTGGATATGGAGCAGGCCAAGTACGCGGTCAGCAAAGCCAAGAAGGGCACCCGGACGCGCAAACCGCAAGCTCCCTTCACCACCAGCACCATGCAGCAGTCTGCTTCCCGCCGAATAGGCTTTACGGCTCGGCGCACCATGCGCATCGCTCAACAGCTCTACGAGGGAGTTGATGTAGGTACTGGCGGCCAGACCGGTTTGATCACTTATATGCGTACGGATTCGACCAATGTCTCCGCACTGGCGCAGAATGAAGCACGCAAGTTCATCGTCGGTAAGTATGGTGAGAAATATGTTCCGGAGTCGCCACCTAAATACCGCACCAAGGCGCGCGGCGCGCAGGAGGCCCATGAGGCCGTGCGGCCTACTTCGGTTATGCGCACGCCGAAATCAATCAAAGATCATCTGTCGCGCGATCAATATCGGCTCTACCAATTGATCTGGCAGCGATTTGTGGCTTCTCAGATGACATCTGCGATTTTCGACACGATCTCTGTGGAAATTGATGGCACAGAAGTCGAACACAAATATCTGCTGCGGGCAACAGGTTCGACCATCCGCTTTCCGGGATTTTTGGTTGTCTACAAAGATGTCAAGAAGAACGGTGAAGAAGAATTACCTGTGCCCACAGACCTTAGTGTGGGGCAGTTGTTAAAGTTGATCCGCTTGATCCCTGGACAGCATTTTACGCAGCCCCCGCCGCGTTTTTCCGATGCATCTTTGGTGAAGGATTTAGAAGAGAACGGGATTGGCCGTCCGTCTACTTATGCGGCCATTTTGTCAACTTTGCAGAACCGGGGGTATATTACCCGTGAAAAGCGTCGTTTGATTCCAACGGAAACAGGCATCCTGGTTAATGATCTTTTGGTGGAGCACTTCCCAGATATCGTGGATGTGAGTTTCACGGCTGGGATGGAGAAAGATTTGGATCAAGTCGCAACTGGGAAGAAGAGCTGGGTTGATATCATCAGCGAGTTCTATGGCCCCTTTGTAAAGCAGTTGGAGCTGGCCATCGAAAAAATGCCCGAGGTGAACGCCGGCCCTGAGTTAGTGGGACGCGCCTGCCCTGAGTGTGAGAATGACCTGGTGATCCGCTGGGGACGGCATGGCAAATTCATCGGGTGCAGCAATTTCCCGAAATGCCGTTATACGGAGCCTTGGCTAGAAAAGATCGGCGTCAAATGCCCGGATGATGATGGGGAATTGGTGATTCGCAAAACCCGCCGAGGGCGTGTCTTCTATGGCTGCACAAATTATCCTGAATGCGAATTCTCTTCTTGGAAGCTGCCGCTAAGCGTTCCATGCCCCAAGTGTGGGAGTTTGTTAGTGGCCGCAAACAAAAACCATGTTGTTTGTACGAAATGTGATGAGCAATTTTTGCGGGATGATGTGATCCCTGATGATGCGACGGGTGCTGTTGCTGAACTGGCATAATGCTTGCAACAAAACAAGGGATTGCATGTTTTCAAGGTCTGGTCTACAATAAAAGAACATAAGGTGGTTACTCAGCCATAGAGAAGTATTCCGGCTCTCTCTGACTTGGTCTGAATAATTACAAGCGAAGAACCTGTTTGGGAGAAACATTATGGACGTGATCCGCGAAGTGACCCGCGAAAGACTGGGCAACCCACTCGCCGCTGCTGTTGTGGGTTTAATAGTGGGCCTCCTCATCGGATGGATTGTTATCGGTTGGGGGATTTGGCCAGTGAAATGGACAGATGCTGTTCCGGCAGACTTAGAGGCCTCTTGGCGGGAAGACTATTTGCTAATGATGGTTGACTCTTATGCCTCCCTGCCTGATGCTGATAAAGCGTATTATCGCTGGGATGGTTTAGGCCCCGAAGCGCCCCAACTCCTTGATCAACTTGAAGCGAACCCAGGCCCACGTATCCTCGGCAATATTCAAACTTTCCGACAAGTGGTTGGTCAGGCCCCGGCTGATGCCCTCCCAACGGAAGGTGAGATCATGACCACGCCAATCATTGAAGCTGGGGAAGAAGAAACGGGAACCGGCCTTTCGAGGACAACTTTGATCCTGGTGATGTGCGGGGTTGTGTCCATTCTGGCTGTTGCCGTGGCTGCTTACTTATTCCTCTTCCGACGGCAGCCGTTTTCTGATGTCGCGTCACCAGTGGCCCAGGCTCAGGAGTTCACTCGTCAGGCTGAACCGACCGACTTTATGGCTCGCGGCGAAATGCCCCCTATGTCGCAATTTATGACCACCTATATGCTGGGAGATGATCTTTTCGATGACTCCTTTAGCATTGATTCTCCCACTGGGGAATTCCTGGGTGAGTGTGGTGTGGGGATATCGGAATCGATAGGCGTGGGCGAACCCAAGAAGGTTGCTGCTTACGAAGTCTGGCTTTTCGATAAAAATGATATCCAAACTGTCACCAAGGTGCTGATGAGCAAACATGCCTATGAAGACAACACCCTGCGTGATCGACTGCAAACCAAGGGGGAACCCTTCCAGGCCGAGCCTGGGGCGGAGATGATCCTCGAGACCGCTACTTTACGGCTGGTCGCTCGGGTTGTAGATATGGCTTATGGGAGCGGACCAACACCCCCTCATAGTTATTTCGACCGCCTGACGCTTGAGTTAGCGATCTGGCAAAGAACCTAAAAGAAAATCCAAGACATATCCAAAAAAAGAGTGTGGACTGGGTGTATCCAGTACACACTCTTTTTTTGTGAAGCGTTTACAATTATCCGATTTTCAGAATCTTGAAAATCAGCGTGCCGCCTGGGGTTTGAACATTTACCTCGTCCCCAACTTTTTTCCCTAATAAAGCCTGCCCGATGGGGGATGCATTAGAGATGCGCCCGTTGCCAGGGTTAGCCTCTTTGCTGCCGACCAGGTGGTAGATCTCTTCAGGGTAATCACCCTCTTGGATAGTGACCTTAGCGCCCACGTTGACGGTATCATGGTTGCCGTTATTCTTTGCGATGATCACCGCTTCGTGCAAAATATATTCGATCTCTTGGATGCGGCCCTCGATGAAGCCTTGTTCCTCTTTAATAGCTTTATATTCGGCGTTTTCGGATAGATCGCCCATTTCGATGGCGCTTTTCAATCGTTTGGCAATTTCCAGGCGAGTAGGGCCGGTGAGTTTTTCAAGCTCTTTTCTTATCTCTTTTTCGCCTTCGACGGTTAAATATTGTGTGCTCATTATTACTCTTTCAGTATCTTCAGGACTTACGCAGATGAATGAGAAATATACCGAAAATAAGGGGTGTGCCGGGTTGCGGAGCAACCC
>JADHXE010000207.1 GCA_016783125.1 Anaerolineales bacterium | reverse complement strand
AACGGGGTGTGGGGCGTGCTCCGCGCGCCCCACACCCCTTTTTCGGGATATCCCCTATTGCCATCTGCCAATTTTTACGCTACACTCAAACCATCGTTCAGTCGATTAGGATGTGGGGTCCCCATGCTTTTTGAACATACAACTTTTATCGGAATCGATCCGACTGCTGGCAAGCGTCCTATGGCATACGCTGCCTTAGATCGTGACTTGCGTCCCGTCAGCCTCGGCAGCGGTGATATGGAAGAAGTAGCCGCTTTTACGGCCGGGCAGGAGAGCGCCGTGGTTGCGATCTGCGGACCGCTGCGGCCGAACCAGGGTTTGATGAAGCTTGGCGAGGTGCGCGCTGCGCTGAACCCTGTGCCCCGGCCTGGGCGTTGGGGTGGTTTTCGGGTGGCGGAGTACTTACTCTACAAGCACAAGATCCGCACGCCGCGCACGCGCTCCCGGGCTGAAGATTGCCCTGCCTGGATGCAAACCAGTTTTAAACTCTACGAGCGTTTGACGCGCCTGGGGTATCAACCGTACCCAAATCCTGAAGCCCCCCTGCAAGTATTGGAAGTTTATCCTTACGCCTCTTACGCTGTGCTTTTAGAGTGTTTACCATTCCCGAAAACCAGCCTGGAGGGGCGTTTGCAGCGCCAACTAAAATTGTATGCCCAGGGCCTGGAAATCCCTGATCCCATGCGGTTTTTTGAAGAGATTACCCGTTATCGAATCATGCAAGGGATCCTACCCTTGGAAGGCCTCTATTCATCCCATGAGTTAGATGCGCTAGTAGCTGCCTACACTGCCTGGACAGCGAACATGCATCCGGAGAGAATCACGCTTCTTGGAGAACCTGAAGAGGGGCAAATCGTTTTGCCGGTAAAGGTGTTAAAATCGGTGTATCGGTAAAGAAACTAAATGAGTTCAGCCCTCGTGCTAAGGCCTCAGAAAAATGGGTATGCACGAATAGGCCGAATTGCACAAATAAAGCCATGAAAAATTCGTGTAATTCGTGATGCCAACGGCATGCAATGCCAGAGGCACGCAAAGCGAAGCAAACCTGTGGCGCTAATTGTAAAGGCATGTCCTGAGCTCGACGAAGGGTGTTTTTGGTTCAAAATGAGCCATGCCCATTTTTCTGTATCCCTTGTTGTCTTAGATCAAGATAAGGTGTTATGTATCAATAAGAATATTGGAGACAAACCATGCCCCCCTACAAGACAAAATTAATCCTCAACCCCAATGCCGACATGGGCAACGCCTGGCGATTGGCCTCTGATCTGCGTCCCGTCGTGGATGAGTACGGCGGCGCTGATTGGACTGGAACCGTGTATCCAACCCACGCGGTTGAATTGGCGCGTCAGGCCGCTTTAGACGGCTATGAATTGGTCGTTGCCGTGGGAGGGGATGGGACGATCCATGAAGTCATCAATGGGGTCATGCAAGTACCCCCGGAGCAACGCCCGCGAGTTGGCATTGTGCCCATGGGGTCGGGCAACGACTTCGCGCATGGGGTGGGGATGAAGGATAATCATGCCGAGGCATTACGGCAAATTTTCTCAGGATCACCGAAACCAATCGACCTGGCTGTCGTTGAAGATAATCTTGGCCGTCGTGAATATATCGATAACACCATCGGGATCGGGTTCGATGCCACGGTCACCATCCATTCTCACTCCCTGACGTTGCTGCGTGGATTTGTGATGTATCTGGTGGCCGTGTTGCAGACCATCATCCTGAACCATGACGCTGCTCATTTGGAGATCGAAACCGATCAGGAGAGCTGGGTAGAGGATGTGCTGATGCTGGTCGTCTGCAATGGCCCCCGCGAGGGTGGGGGATTCATGATCGCGCCAGATGCGGTCAACACCGATGGCCTGCTGCATTATGCGATGATCAACAAAGTCTCCCGGGCGATGATGTTCCGCCTGGTGCCTGAGGTGATGAACGGTACCCATGGGCGTTTCAAACAAGTACGCATGGGCTCACTCAAGACTATGACCCTGAAGTCAGATCGCCCGTTATTTATCCACATTGACGGTGAGATATTTGCTGATTTCGGTTCCGATGTGAGAGAGCTAAAGATAGAAGTTTTGCCTCAAGCCATTGAGGTTGTGGTTTAGGCAAGCAAGACAGAAAAATGGGGTGTGGATGGTTTCACCATCCACACCCCATTTTTCTGTGATTCCCGATGCCTGATCTCGAACATAGTCTTCAAGGCCACGATCTAGGCCACTTGCGCATTGTCGCCGAGAGCTGGGGGCTGGAATTGACCGCGCCCGATGTCAAAACAGCCATACCTGAGTTGTCCAAATTATTGCTAGACTCCGCGCTTGTTGATGAAGTTCTAGAGACATTACCCACCGAGGCGCGTTCAGCATTGGATGTCATTGTCAGCAAAGATGGCCGGCTTCCCTGGGTGCAGTTCACCCGTCAATATGGTGAAGTGCGCGAGATGGGCCCCGGCCGGCGTGATCGCCAACGGCCAGATCAAAACCCCGTCTCGACTGTCGAAGTGCTCTGGTATCATGCTCTGGTGGGGCGCGCTTTTTTCGATACCCCGCGCGGAACCGAGGAATTCGCCTATATCCCAGAGGACTTTCTACCTCTGATTCCCCAAGAGACTCCTTTGCAAAGCGGCTCTCCGTTGGGCAGAGCCGCCACCGCTGCTGAACGAGCCTATCCCATCCCCGCGGATGATCGTCTCCTTGATCATGTTTGCACCCTCCTGGCGGCGCGGCGCATAAATCGGGAACCCACCTCTCTACCAGAGAATATCCAACCTTTTCTAGTATCCCTGCTCACCAGCGCGGGCATCCTTGGCTCCGACGGTCAGCCGGATATTGAGTCTACCCGCGCCCATCTTGAAGCGCCCCGGGGGGATGCCTTGCTCCAGCTTGCCCAGGCCTGGTTGAACAGCGCCGCGCATAACGATCTGCATCTGGTTCCGCATCTACAGGTTGAAGGCGAGTGGGATAACGATCCCCTGACCACGCGTAACTTCGTTATCCGCACCCTGGATGCCCTGCCGGAGAATACCTGGTGGAACCTCTCCGCCTTGATCGCCGATATCCGCCGCGCCCACCCCGATTACCAACGTCCGGCTGGCGATTATGATTCCTGGTATCTGCGCGATGCCCAGACCGGCGAGTTCCTGCGCGGTTTCGAGCATTGGGATGATGTCGATGGGGCCTTGATCCGTTATATGATCACCGGCCCGCTGCACTGGTTGGGTTTTGTGGATTTGGCAGTTCCCGAGGAGGATACTTCACCATCAAAGGGAATTGCGTTCCGTTATTCGGGCTGGGCTGCTGCTCTTTTTGCAGATACTGCCCCCGAAGAAATCTCTACTGAACCTGATCCCGTGCATATCCGTTCCGATGGGCGTGTGGGTGTGTCTCTCACAGCGCCGCGCACAGTCCGCTATCAGATCGCCCGTTTTTGCCGTTGGGAGCAGGATACTCTCCACGAATATCGGTATCTCTTCACGCCCGTATCCCTGGAACGCGCGCGCCAGCAGGGGCTGCAAATTTCCCATTTGCTGACCATCTTACAGAAACACGCCGATCCCGTGCCGCCCAATATCGCCAAAGCTTTGAAACAATGGGAGCTGCGCGGCACAGAAATCCATGTTGAGCATCAGGCCATACTACGAGTTGGTTCCCCTAAAATCTTGCAGGCTCTACAAAAAACGCGTGCCGCCCGTTTTTTGAGCGATCCGCTTGGCCCTACAGCGGTCATCGTAAAATCTGGCGCGGAGGAGAAAGTTTTAGCTGCTTTGCTGGAGATGGGGTTTATGGGAGAAATTGGAACGGCAGATAACGTTTGAACGTTTCAGGTTTCACGTTTTTCCCACACTTGATAAAGTCCTAAATTTCCTTCTTGCCCATCTGAATAAAAAGTTTCTTGCACCGTAAAGCTGGTTTCGGCGGCCAGCTTGTGCAGTTCTTCTGCGCTGAATTGGTGCACGTAGCGCAGGCCGTAACCGCCGCGGCGCCAGTCTAACAAATGATCGCCGGGATCGACTTGTATGGAGGTCAGCCCGATGGCATCCCAGGGCTGGACTCGGGTTTTCAGCCGTGGACTGTTCAGGAATTGCCAGTTGGAGTGGATGAAGCGGCCCTCCGGGGCTAGAAGGGAGTGAACTTTCTTGAGAGTCTGTAGTTGAAGTTCTCGTCCGGGGAGATGGTGAAGAGCGGCGAAGGCAAAAACAATTGACAATTGACAATTGACAATTGACAATTGACAATTCCAAGAAGGGTCGGCGAGGTCGGCTTGGGCGTAGTGAATGTTGGGGAATCCCAACGACCCCGCGCGGGCCACGTCCAGGAGCTCCTTGCTGAAATCGAGGCCCAGGTAAAGGCCCTGGTGCCCGCGTTGGGCCAGCTCACACGCCAATTCGCCGTTGCCACATCCCAAATCCAAAATATTCGCATCAGATGGAATCATCTCCAGAACTCGCAAGACGCCTGGCTGTAGACGTGCGCGCGTGGCCGAGAACTGGGCGGCGAAGGTCTGGTAAAATTGCTTGTTGAGTTTTATCAATCGATTAGTGGTATACGAGTCCATGTGGACATTATAGCAGTGTAGAACCGTGGTGAGTACAGAAAAAAAACGCTGGTTGCAATCGAAGGAACTGACCCCGCAGAAGCGGGTTTTGGCGCGGCGGGCGTTGGAAGATATCCGTGAAGGCCGGGAAGTTTTTTCTGCCTTGCGCCGGAACCCTCTGCCGAACGGCGAGGGTTTCTTGAATAAGTCGATGTTGGTAGCCGTGTATCGAGATATAGTAGATGCGGGAGAATGGCAGGCTGATCCCGCATTGATGTCCAAAATCCGCCTGAAACCGATGCGCACGCTCTCGGGGGTTACCACGGTGACCGTGCTGACCAAGCCGTATCCCTGCCCGGGCAAGTGCATTTTCTGCCCTACCGATGTGCGTATGCCCAAGAGTTATCTGCCCGATGAGCCGGGGGCGATGCGCGCCTTGCACCACGAGTTTGATCCATACGAGCAGGTTCAGGCCCGTATCCAGGCTTTATACGATGTGGGGCATCCTACAGATAAGATCGAGTTATTGGTCTTGGGTGGCACCTGGAGCGCCTACCGGGTGGATTATCAGGAGTGGTTCTTATTACGCTGTTTTGATGCCATGAATGAGGTGGATTCTGGATCGCTGGCTGAGGCGCAAGCCTATAATGAAACCGCTACGCGTCGTAATGTAGGCCTGGTGATAGAAACGCGGCCCGATCATGTGAATCCAGATGAGATTGCCTGGTTGCGTTCTTTGGGGGTGACCAAAGTTCAAATTGGCGCGCAGAGCCTCGATGATAACGTTTTGGCCTTGAACAATCGCGGCCATACTGTGGAAGAATTGCGGGATGCATTAGCTTTGCTGCGGGCAGCGGGATTTAAGGTCGTACTGCACTGGATGCCCAATCTGCTCGGTGCCACGATAGACTCAGACCGCGAGGATTTCGTGCGTTTGTGGGATGGTTTAGCTCCTGATGAACTCAAGATTTATCCCACCCAATTATTAGCTAACGCAGAGTTGTTCGAGTATTGGCAGCGAGGAGAGTATACGCCTTACGAAACTGACGATCTGATCGAGTTGGTCACCGACATAAAGACTACCATTCCGCGCTACTGCCGGGTCAACCGGATAATTCGCGATATTCCCTCCACGAACGTAGTTGAGGGCAATAAACGCACGAGTTTACGACAGGATGTTCACCTTAAGTTAGAGAAGCGTGGGGAGCGCTGTGAGTGCGTGCGCTGTCGCGAGGTGCGCGGTCAGGTGATCGAGCCCGATGACTTGGTCTTAGATGATCTGACCTATCAAGCCAATTTCGCCGAGGAGCATTTCATATCTTATGTGACCCCTGATGATAAGCTGGCTGGCTTCTTGCGTTTGTCGCTGCCTTCTCAGGAAGCTCCTGATACAGGGATGGATGATCTGGAAGGCGCGGCGATCATCCGCGAGGTGCATGTTTATGGCCAATCCCTGCAAGTCGGGCAGGAACGCCAGGGGGCCGCGCAGCATGTCGGATTGGGGACAGCTTTGATCCGATACGCTGGTGAGATTGCCCGAAAGAAGGGTTTCCAAAGGATAGCAGTGATCTCAGCGATCGGCACGCGGCGGTATTATCTAGAGCGCGGCTTTGAGCGGGGGGAGTTGTACCTGGTGAAGGATTTCTTAGGCTAATCTGAGAAAAAACTTTAAGGACACGGATAACACGGATCAACGCGGATTTATGCTCTGGTTACGATGCTCCGCGTCGTAACCGCTAACGGAACGCTCCGCGTTTTGGTTGAGGACGCGGAGCGCCTACCCTAGCGTTCCACCACGGAGCGGCGGAACGAGTCTTCTAGGATTTTTAATTTATTGAATCCGTGTTCGTCCGTGAAATCCGTGTACTGTTTTACTTCTAATCGAGTACAAATGACAGCAGCATCCCAATCAAACTCAGCAATAGGGGGAGGCCGAGCATGCCAGCCAAAACGTAGAGCACGATACGCCAGGTAGAGGCATCGCGCGGTTGAGGTAGCTCTTCCCCCTCGGCCAGGTGACGGATGATCTTCGCTGTTTGGCGGGCAGCTTTAGAGAGTTCGCGCCCGCTGCCGAAGACCCAGTGCCAGTGTTCCATGGGGGTGGGGACGACAACGCTTTCGCCATCGAAATCACCCAGCCATAAGCGCACCGCCTCTGGAGGCGCGACGCTCAAATCACTGGGCAGGATGAGGGCTTTGGCCTCGGATAGCGTCCCGTTGGGAGCCCCGTTCTCTGTAAGATGGACAGCGACAGGCAGGGATTCGGCTTCACGTTGCAGGGCGTTGATGATGCTTTCGGTGAAATCGCCGATCTCGGTTGCCAGTACCAAGACAGGGAAAGCCCCGTGAAGTTCGGCAAGAGAACGTTCTGCCAGGCGGCTATCAATCCGCAGGGCGTTCCAATGGTAGGCTAATACGAGCGAGAACAGGGTCAGCATCTCTAACAGCATTAGAGATTTGCGCAGCAGATCTGTTGAAGGATCGCCCAATAACGCCTTCAATAGTTCGAAGATCAAGCCCCCGGCAGCGATCATCACCCCAATGACAAACGAAAAGAGCACCAGGTAAAGATATATCTTGCGGATCAGTGAGCGGCGAGCGTGGTCTCCCGTTTCATCTTCTTGGGAGGCTTCCTTGACCATCGGACGCCATGTTTGCAGCCAGAGGGGTAGACCCACAATCAGGGTTGCCAAAGCGGCTGACAGACGATTGCGCAGCATCTCATCACCGCTGGTGAACGTGCCGAGGGGTATATCGATCAAGAATCCTAGCAGCATGTGTAGCCCCATTATGAAGGCGGCTAACCCAAAGAATGCCAGAATATAAAAATAGGCCCGCCGTAAGCCGGAGCGCCGGGGAGATTCGGGCGATAAAGCAATCTCAGCCGAGAGAGTACGTCCGTAATAGAACCACACCCCACCCAAGGCAATGAGGGTCGAAAGCGGAATGCTGATATCGTTGAGAAAATCTGGTAAGTTGAAACCCGCTCCTAACAATGCGCGCAAAATCGCATCGAGTACTATTCCAGCGGGGATCAGTACCCCCCCAACGCCAATCAAGCTGAGGAAATAGAGGATCACCAAACGCAGAATTGACCTTTGCTCATCTGGCTGCTCAAGGGAAGCCTGAACTCGCCGCCAAACCACAACCCATAAGGGCGCTCCTATGATCAATAAGGCAAGGCCGTTGGCCAGTCTGGCCTGGGGGCCGCTGCCTAAGGTTTCGCCAATGGTGAGGATATATTGCACAACTTGAGTGACCCCGCCAACCAACATCGCCAGTAAGTAGAGTGCCCAAATATAGCGATACAGGCGGCGTGTTTCGGAGAAGGCATCCCCAGTGGGGGGTTCTGCCCAATTTTCGCGGCTCACGTAGAAGATATATCCCGCGATCAGGCCGTTCATCACAATGGCGATGAGATTATCGATCCAGTCTTGTGAGCCCCCTAAGATGGCGTGCCGGAGAGGAAGCTGGAAGAGTTGCAGCCAGAGACGATTGATCAGCGCCAGGACGTTCTGGGCGATGGGGATCAGCGTGGCCAGGAGCGCGCCATATAGGAATATCGCTCGAATGCGGCTGGAACGTTCTTCTTCATCCTTGGCTGCGCTGCGTTGGGCTGGGATCCAGTGAAGCAGGAAGACTGGTACTCCTACAAAAATCAGCGATAGTCCGCCTGCCAATTGGCTGGCGCCCCCGCCAATGGTTTCACCAGAAAATGCCGATCTGGCTAATTCGATCAACCCCCAAAGCACAACTTCTAAACTAATGAAGGCGACTAGGTATTGGTATAAACGGCGTATGGTTTGCATAGGAGTCTCCGAACTAAGTTACCCCGAAAAAAGGGTGCGCGCTGGGGG
>JADHXE010000206.1 GCA_016783125.1 Anaerolineales bacterium | reverse complement strand
AGCCGCCCCCTGCGCACGCCCTTTTTTCGGGGTAATCCGTTCCATACTACTGATTCCAATTAAGGAAGCAGGGATGGACATACAACCTCATCCAAAGGTGATCGGAGGACAATATGGTTGGTCTCATCATTGATGAGCACAGCCAATGCATCAACATAGTTATCTAATTCGCAGCCGATCACAATAACATCTGCTGCATTAGGAAAATATGTGGGCGGGTTCTCTGCGGCTAAAATGATCGGGGTATCCGATGGGCCAATCAGAGAAAATCCTAAACGCTCATAATCCCGCGGAGCATAAGCATACCAGCCGCTGCCTGATTCACCCTCGCCTGCTGCATAATAGCGAGGGTAAAATGCTTTCCCCTGAAGAATTACCGTTTGCTCATTTTCAATATATTGCTTGAGTACGTATTCATCCACATCGGTTATTTGATCGAAGACTCCCCTCTCTTCAAGCAAAGCGGCACCCTCATCCTTTGAAAGAGGTGAATAATACGGCTGGATAGACTTTTCAACAAGCAATGGTGAAAAACCCAATACAAGCAATAGCGACCCAACGATCACCATAGGACGAAGTAATCCAGAGAATTTTATCTCCATCTGATCGACGCGCTGCCAGGTATTTTGTGATTCTCCAAAGATTCTATCGAGAATTGGGGTTCTCGATGGATAAGCAAAGAACACCAAAAGCACCTGCCCCAAACCGATGGCGAAATAGAGATATATAACCCAGTCCACCGGCAAGGAAAAGCGCCAACCAGAAAAGCGTGCTGTGGCTGTACTCAAACTATAAGCCAGGCTAATCCCCAGGGGAATCCACCCGACAATATCCCTTTTCATCCAGGCTGATCCCAGGCCAACGGCGATAAGCGCCAGGTTCAATGCAAGCAAAACACCCATCTCAGTGGATAACGCGCCTAGATAATGCATTTCCCAAAAGGGCATCGCGCTAACATAATTTCGAGCAGAACAACACTCATCCCAAAGGCGCGGCCAATCCCCCAATTGATAATTAAAGGCTACTGTGTTTGGATTTTGTAGAAGCCATGGCGTCATCGGCAGCGTCAATATCGTGCCGATCTGATTATGGAAAACATGCGGGACAACAAATCCTGCAACAACGTCTGGGTTGTGGAGCGTAAAATCCACCACATGCTCATTGAGTCGATCAAGATACGCTTTGTCGCTTTCACCGGGAAGTTGCGGTAGGCTCAATGTACCGATCTCCCGGGTATAAAATTCCGCATGTTGAGCGACTTGTCTTGGATCGTTAAAAGAGGCTCTACCGGTAAGCTGATAACTTCGCCACATCCAGGGAGCGATGGTCAAACCCAAACCCAAAAAGAACAGACCAGCACTGAACAAGCCATTCAACGGGCGACGATAAAACACAATCACAAAAAGTAATAAGATGAATGCCAGCATGATGACGCTGTTCGAACGAATCAACATCGACAGACCAAAAACCCCGCCAACCAACAATGGATGCCAGCGACGTTTGACCGGATCTCGCAGCCACATCACTAAAAGCCAGGTAAAGAGCAATATCCCTAATCCTACCGGCATGTCTGACATGAGAATCTTGGAATGAACGATGCGGATATCAGCAGACAAGGCGATGGCATTTTTTTCTCGGAATATCAACAATAAAGCGACAATAACTCCCGATAAGCGGGTGTGCATTGATTTTGTCAACCAGAACGCAATTACAGGTATCGCTGCCAAAACAAGCACCTGGATATTCGCAACAGCAAAATATTCGTTCCCCGCAATAGCGTGCGCCAGTGTCAAGAAGATGACATAAAGCGGTTTCCTGGTGATCCCTGAAAATCCTTCCCCAACCAACAAGCGTTGCGCGCTGCTATCATACATAGCCGCGTCAGAAAAAGGATAAAGCTCATAGTTTGGGGGTCTCTGCATGGGCGCATAATATGCGCGTTCCATAGGCTCACGGATCCAAATGAAAATTGCGGCCAAAAAGATGAGAACGCCGATGGCGATATCAAACCATCGAAGATAGCGGGATTGCTCCAGATTGCCCCGAACGAAAACACTTGCAATGAGCAGGAATCCCACCCCCACCAGTCCGGCCACCCAAACCTGGAGGGGCAAAACTGGCGCGCCGGGGGTATCCCAGCCGATAACATCTGGTGTGATCCCGATGCCAGATACTGCAATGAAAAACCACAGGGTTATGAGCAGAAAAAATACCACTGCACTGATTTGAATGAGTTTCCTTTGCAATGGACTCTTCGGGAAAGGCTCCTTATAACGTAAAAAAGGGAGAAAGAGTATCGTTTGCCAACTGAGAATCCCTCCCCACAAAATAATCGGCAGCAAGCGCGCTAAAAGCCCTTGGACAAAGGCATCGGTCAGGATTGAAGATAACCAAGCCAAATGACTGGCGGTCACGCCGACGATAAACAAGATTACAACACTGCCATAGTAGAGCGCGGCGCGGCGCATAGCAGCGTGGGCGCCAGATAAAAAACACCGTACCCAGGATGGATCACGCCAAACCCTGATTCCGAAAAAGCTAAAACCCACTATTCCAAAAAGTAATGGCAGTAACAATGCCAACCGTGTTTTCGAGATACCCAACAACCAGGCATTCGCAGGGTCACCGGGAATGCGAACCAGATAAACTAAGGCTGCCAGGCCTTCTACTATCGAAGCGATTGTATAAAAATGTAATGCCCGCACCCGCCAGCGCGGCGTTATTTCATTATGAGTCATCTTCGGCTCCTCACGGCTGGAAGGTGCAATCGGTCACATCCGTTCGCGGCACGAAAAACCAGACATGGGTTTTGTCTTTTGAATACTTTGGTTCATAGAAACAATACAGGGGTTCAGTAACCCACTGCACCCAGGCGTCGTTTTCCGCACCCCATTGCTCCTCTTCACGGGAGTAGCGGATACGTTGGGGATCAGTGATAATCAATCCAAAGCGCTGTGCGGCCAGATCTTCATAGAAAGGGGTGAAATATTCCACATCGCTCGCCAAAGTCCGATCCATGATGGTCTTCTTCTCATATTCCGGAACCAGCGGAATATCAATAACACCAAATGTCAGCAATTGGCGCTGATCCATGAAAAGCACTTCGCCACCTTGCGAGACGACATATTCCGATTCGGTTTTTAGCAGATCAATAGTGATATCAACATACTTTTGCTCAGGAAGTTCCAACGGTACTACTCCTACCATCGGTAGAAACGCCAGAATCAAAACCATTAGAAGTAACAAAATCTTTATACTGATGGCTTGATCTTCTAGTTTCACCAGTAACTGCTGCATCCCATTTTCCCAAGCTACTGCGGCGACAAAAATCAAGCTTATGAGAAACATATCAAGGTTATGCAGATTGCTGCCACCGCCAATTTTTACACTGATCACAGTGCCAAGGCTCAAGAAACCCAACAAACTCGCCGACAGGCCCAATTTTTGCCATAAATTTAGTTTCCAACGCTTCGTGTAGATCAGGTAGACGAGCAAAATTATGAGCGGAGCGGTAACTAGCAGTAATTCCAAAATAATCCCCAAATCATTGGTTGGGTTTGGCCAGAGGCGCTCCCACAACAAAGGTTGATCAGACAGAAAGGTATTACCCCCACTGCTCACAACTTCAACCGCATCGGCGGTGTCGGTGAAAGCTAATTCAGGTACTGTTGGCGCCGTCATTTCAGAGTTGTTCTCAGAAACATTCCCCAAGAAACGCGACACCCTATTCCACCCACGCGAGAGTCCTACCCCACCCAGAAAACCCGTAAGTCCATAAACGATCACCTTAGCCCATTCTCTCCAGGTAAAGCGTTCACCATTTTGATCAGCGCCATCGAGCAAAGCAATCATCCCAGCCCAAACTGCCGGGGCAATCATCCATGTTATTCGGCTGAGTTGAGCGTAATAACCGGCCAAATAGATCAACGGCAATGCTAACCAAATTGGTTTGCGGCGTGCTCCAGCGACGAGAATAGCACTCAACACCAAGGGGGTATAAATAGGCCCCTGGTATAAAAACAAAAAAGCCCACACGCCTACCCAAACCCAATCTTTGAGCTTCTCTGGCAGGAGACGAAAAGCCATCCAACCCAAGAAAAGATACGGCACTGTAAAAACTAACGCGGACCAAAGCCTGATATGCAAGATGGAAACATTATCAAACAAAAATGGCAATCCCCATAAAGATTGACGCCCTATATCAATCCAGGCTTCAAATTTTGCGTCGAGAGGATAATCATATAATCGCCGTCCATACAACCAGGAATAATCCCAAATGCGGTTGCCTTCAGACCAGGTTAATGACAATGGGTAATCCGTAACAGTTACAAATTCTTTGGCAAAAACAAAAACGGCTCCAGCAAATACAAAACTGAGCAAGAGGGGCCGCCAACGGATCAATTTCTCCTGATCTCGCGTGGCAAACAATGCCATCGCGATCACTACAGCGAGCAAGAAGGCTAAGCGAAATGCGCTCCCAATTAACTTAAATCCCAAGGGAGTGTAGAGAAAAATCTTTGCCGGGATCAAAGCCAAAACAACAAACACCAGCCAGCGCAGCCATCCTAAGCGGTCACGCCAACCAGCCAAAGTGCGGTTGATGGATTCAACGCGCGCTGGAATCCAAAGGCTTAACATCCCCAACCCAAAAGCCAACACACCAAAGAACATCATCCCTGCCAGGGGAATACCCCAGGTAAGGGTAAACTTGCCTATCCAGTTTTTCGTACCCTCGGCAACCTGATAGAAATCTTGAATCGCCAGGACGAGCACCACCAAAACAGCAATGGTGATGCCAATCTGCAAAGCAATCCTATGGCGATCAAACGAACTTTTCATTCACCGTCTCTCCTGTCAATAACTCGTAAAAATGCAACTACTAAGCCAGACCGGGAAGCACCCGAAAAATGGCTTAGCAGTTACGTAAAAATAACTTTTTATATTCTTCACACATGCGATCTAAGGTGTAACTAGCAAGAACAATTTGTTTCCCTTCTTCTGCTAATTGTTCACATAGTGTCGCATCTTCCAACAAGCGTACCAAAGCGAGCGACAAGGATTTTACCTCACCTGCCGGGATCAACAAGCCATGTCGCCCATGCTCAACAACGCTGGCAATCCCTTCTAAATTAGAAGCCAGTATGGGAACGCCCATGCCCATGGCTTCAAGAAGAGCCATCGGCATGCCCTCCGAAAGCGACGGCAACACAAACACATCAGAAACATACAATAAACGAAAAACATCGTCTCGAACCCCCAACAAGCGTACGGCGTTTTCGATCCCCAGCCGAATCCCTTGCTGTTCTAAATCATCTCGCAATGGGCCATCCCCCACTAAAGCGAAAACCGTCTTGGGGAAATGCTGCAACACCCTGGGGATCGCGTCGAGCAGAACAGTGTGCCCTTTTTGGCTGGTCAAACGTCCAACGGATATAACCAAATGACCGCCTTCTTCGACGTCAATTTCTCGGCGGACAAGCTGCATATCTTGTTGATCGAATGTCCCTTCAGGGGGAATCTCAACCCCATTGGGAATGAGCGTGATCCTTTCCGGTTGGACTCCTTCGATTTGAGTTGCCAGCCGTGAAACGTGCCTGGATACTGTCACCAGAGAGGATACCATGCGCGAATTTGCCATCCGCCCATGTAAACGCTCCAACGAGTGAGGAATATTCTCAATTTTTCCATGATGAGATCCAATGCGCGCAGGCACTCTGGCAAGGAAAGCCAGGGGCAGCCCCAGCAAATTGCTGTGCGGTGTAAAAGTTTCAATAATATCAAAACGCTCACTGCGGAGCAAACCCCACAACCGCATCAGCCCCTTGAGCAATAGCCCGATGGTTTTACCCGAAGCACCTCCAACCCTGCGCATTCCCAGGTCAATCACAGGAAATGGATATTCAGACTGCCACTGCTCCCGAAGGTGTTCCTTATCATAAAAAAAGGCCACCGTGACACGATAGCCTCGTTCATGGAACCAAAGGGCTTGTGTCAAAAGCACTCGCTGCGCGCCCCCCACAGCCATTTGTGAACCTAAAAACAAAATCGATAAAGCCATAGACTTATCTGCGATCTCTATAATTTCGCCACAATGCCAACAGCCAATTTCTAAGTTCTAGACTTATAAAGGACCCTAACCATCCCAAATATGCGCTCCACTGAAAGGGCCACTGTCGAATTGCCTTCATACTGTACTGGCGCACTACAGTCATTTGCTCTTGCCCGCTTTCGGCCAAAATATTGTGACCTAAATTGCTGTACAATTTCGCCCAAGCACGGTGCTGAAAAAGCTTCGAAAGCTGCGGGGCATCTACAAATGCTTTTTGCAAATATCGCTCGAAGGAGGCCGCAGCCTCAACCTTGCTGACAGAGGCACCGCCCGGATGCACGCGCACCTGACACAACATTTCTGGGATCACTCCAATTTCATAACGCTGGGCAATACGCCGCCACAAATCTAAATCTTCGGCCCACCTCATGCTTTCATCAAAATCGCCAACCTCATCTAGTACGCTCTTCCTTACTAGGACACAAGGTGTAGCGATCAAAACTGACCAATCCAGTAGAATTTGCGGGGATACCTGCCCCGAAATCTTGGAAGTGTCGCGATATCCCAAGCAGGTTCCTGTATCAGAGATCTTCTCGTATCCTGCATGGACGAAAGCTACCGTCAGGCTTCTCTCTAGAACGGCGACCTGCTTTTCTAATTTGGTCGGGAGGAATAAGTCATCCGAGTCAAGAAAAGCAATATACTCGCCTTGCGCTAAACGGATACCATGGTTACGCGCCGCCGATACGCCTTGATTCTCCTGATATACATATCGAATTTTATCATCAGCGATCAAAGGTTGAAGCATATCACGGGTGTGATCAGCAGAACCATCATCGACAACAATGATCTCGTAATCGGAATACGTCTGCGAAAGCACACTCTCAATGGCATCAAGAATGTAGCCTGCACGATTGTATGTTGGGATGACCACGCTTACTGTCGGCATCTTTTTCTCAACTCAATATTTCTTTCCAACGCGCAACGCGCCCCACGACAACTTCAGCAGTCACCTGATCACTTTCATGTGCAGCCCACCCTTGATCTTGAGTCTTGATTCCGAGAGCGGCCAGGCTGTTCTGCATTAGCTTCCAACCATGTTTGCGGGCCAATCGGATGATACGATCCAGGCTGAACCTTTCATGCTGACGGGCGATCTCCAATGGCGGGGGAACGGATAATTCTCCACGCACCAGTGAAGCCAGAATATCTGCAAGGCCGGAAATGGCATCGCCGCGGCTTATCATGGCATTGACAGCCCACCCTTCTAATTTCTTCCAGTTCTCTGGCAAGGCCGGCTGAGTGATCACATCCGCGAAGGCGTCACCTGTATCGATCTTATCGGTCAGTTCATACCACTCAGCGTAAAGAAAATCTGGGAAAGCGTATGGTACGAGCATATAGACCGGCTTTTGGGCAACAGCAGCTTCAAGCAATGTTGTGCTGAAATTAGATATGATCACATCACTGGCGAGGATCCACTCTCGCACAGTGCCATGCTTGATGAAGTGTAATTGCTCTGGCACATCTCCTGCCATCTCACGAACAGTTTCCACAAAGCTTTCGGCAGGGATCGCCGGGCGGGGCCGAATGATCAATTCAACCGAATCGATTTGGGCAGCATCTCGCCACCATTGCGTAGCCGCGTGCAGTGATTGGCGCGCAAAATCGCGATATTGGTAGGCATGTTCTGGGTCAAAGCCACGTCGGATGCGGGCGCGCACCATATGATCCCGGAAAAAGGCCCAGCCATAATTTTCAGGTATGAACACCCAACGTTTTTCTGGATCTAAACCAAATTGCTGTGCCAGCTCATGGCGCTGATTTCCATAATACGCCTTGTATGGCTCTCGATATAGAGCATAAGACGGATTGCCATTGACCATAATATGGGCTTCCGGCACGCCGTTGGCCTGCAAATATTGCGCGAAGAAATCACCCCAGGCGTGGTGCATGACATACTCGCGGGCGAAAGCATCTTTGGGTGAATTAAGATTCTTCTGCGCTCTCCCCAAAACCTGTTCGTATGACAAGTTGATATACTGAGCCTGGGGCCAGCGCGCCACAAGTTTATCCAACCCAGCTTCATGGACCGCGACACAGTATGGCAAAGCAACGATCTTAGGTTGATAAGTATCTAACACATCTTCAACCCCATGCGTGATCGAGGTAATCTTTGCAGAAATGTCGGTGTTCATTTCCAAGATTGCCTTGACCGCACAAGCGATATCCAACTCGCGGGCGATATGCTCAACAAAATAAACCAGATCAACATGTTTCATTAGGTTTTTTGATCCAAGTCATCAAAGCAAGGAACTCCGAAAAAAGGGGTTGCGTGGGGGCGCGCC
>JADHXE010000205.1 GCA_016783125.1 Anaerolineales bacterium | reverse complement strand
ATTCGCGTCACTTGTTTTACAGGAGATTTTTATGATTGCTCGCTGCCCATGGCCTGGCGATGACCCGCAGATGATCGAATACCACGATGATGAATGGGGCGTGCCTGTCTACGATGATCAACTGTTATTTGCCAAACTGATCCTGGATGGCGCTCAAGCCGGCCTGAGTTGGAGTACCATCCTGCACAAGCGCGAGAATTATTGGCGGGCTTTCGATAATTTCGACGCCGAAAAGATCGCTGGTTACGATGAAAAGAAATTCGCCGAGTTGATGAACAACGCCGGCATCGTCCGCAACCGCCTGAAGATCAACGCCGCCATCAAGAACGCCCAGGCTTATCTCAAACTTCAGGATGAACCTGGCCCCTTCAGCGATTACCTTTGGGGTTTCGTAGGTGGGACAGCCATCGAGAACAGTTGGGACTCCATAGAACTAATCCCAGCCCAGACCCCCGAATCGGAGGCTATGAGCAAAGCTCTAAAAAAACGCGGCTTCAGTTTCGTCGGCCCAACGATTTGTTACGCTTTTATGCAAGCTGTCGGCATGGTCAATGATCACCTGGTGGACTGCTTCAGGTATAATGAACTCAAGAAAATTTAGTTATCAACTTTTCAACATCGAGAGAAGAGATCGTAGCGGTTGCGAAGGCTTTTGCCTGAACAGCACAAATATTCAGGAAACCTATGACCAAAAATCCCCACCAGCGCCCCCAAAGATGGCAGAGCCTGGTCGACGAATTCCAGCACACCAGTAATCGCACTGTGGTCATCTTGGGAACTACTTATTTAAAAAATCACCTCGGGCGATTGATCCGCTGTTTCCTTGTCGACGATCAGGAAACCATCACGCAATTGCTGGGACCCGAAGCGCCCATAGAGACTTTCGGGGGGCGCATCCGAGCAGCTTATGCCTTGGGATTGATCAGCCCCAATGAATATCACGACCTGATCCAAATCCTGCATATCCGCAACGCCTTTCTTGACAGGCTGGATAGCTCGAAGTTAACCGACGATGGCATCCGGGAAAAGTGCTATGCCCTGAGGATCCCCCGCGAAATTCTTCTGCCCGATGAAACTCCGACACCCCGCCGGCTCTTCGAATTCGCCACAGCCTTGATAGCCGGGCAACTGATGGTGCGCGCTGCTCAAGCCGAAATCGAGCGTCGCACACCGCCTGAAAACTTCATGCTGGTTGATGTAGAGAGATAGATGCCCTCCGAGCGACATACCAAAACTTCGCCATTTGGCTCCCAGGGGAGGATCAGCCATGACTCCAGCCATTTCTACGCCAGCCGCATGTACGGCCAGCAGCCTGCTGAGGATACAGCCAGCCCTTATATTGAGAACCCCATCCCCGCGGATGTTTTAGATCAGATCTTGCAGACCAGCAGCGAAGAGATGCAGCATCTGCCGGACTCTTGTACCCACCTGATGATCACCTCGCCCCCATACAATGCCCGAAAAGAATATGATGATGATCTGACCTTAGGGGAGTATCTGACTCTCTTGAGGGCTGTTTTCAACGAAACGTACCGGGTACTCGTCCCTGGGGGGCGCGCCTGCGTCAACATCGCCAACCTGGGGCGTAAACCCTATATCCCCATGAACGCTTTCATCGCACAGATAATGATCGAGATCGGCTTCTTGATGCGCGGCGAAGTCATCTGGGATAAAGGCTCCAGTGCAGGCTCATCCACAGCCTGGGGCAGTTGGATGTCGGCCAGCAACCCCACGCTGCGGGATGTACATGAATACATCTTGATCTTCTCCAAAGGGCGATTCAAGCGCGAGAGCAATGGGCGTGAGCCTACCATCCAACGAGACGGTTTCCTGGAATTGACGCGCAGCGTTTGGCAATTCCCTACAGAGTCCGCCAAACGCGTTGGACACCCGGCCCCCTTCCCCGTCGAACTGCCCCGGCGGCTGATCGAACTCTACACCTTCGAAGGCGATGTAATCCTCGATCCCTTCATGGGCAGCGGCAGCACCGCCATCGCTGCCCTGGAGACCGGTCGGCATTATGTCGGTTACGAAATCGATCAGGATTACGTCGAGAAAGCTCGAACACGTATTCTAGATTTCCATAAAAGTGCTGCATGACTGAGATTCAAGAACCCATTCCCGAAGAACTCAATTACGAGGCCAACCAGCCCACTACCAGCCAATGGGTCATTATTGCCGCGATTGGATTGTTTGCTTTATGCAGCATCATCGTCTTTCTTGCAGGGGGTTATTTCACAGCAACATCATTTCTCGAAGATCGCAACATCCACGCTACCGAAACCGCCGCCGCGGCCACCGCGGTTGTGGCTGCCAAAGAACAGGCTATCAGAGCCGCCGCCACGTGGCCTCTTGTTCTCCTCGATCCCTTCAACAACAATGACAACGAGTGGGTAGAAGGGGTTGTGAATGATGAATATGCCGATATCACCGTGACTATCAACGGTGTGTATACCTGGGAAACCAAGGCCAAACAGGGTTTCGTCTGGTGGGTTTGGCCAACATCGGATCCCACAAGTGATTTCTATCTTGCCGTGGACGTCCAGAATCAGAGCGATAACCGCGATGCTCCGTACGGGCTGCTCTTCCGTTACAGTGATGAGACAGAAGCCTATAATTACCTCGAAATTCACGATACTCAATATTTCAGCGTGTGGAATTATGACCTGGGTGAGTGGACTGAACTGATCCCTTCCGCCCTGTCAACAGCCATCCGCTCCGGAGAGAATAATCACCTGGAAGTCATCGCGCAAAGAGACTATTTTTACTTTTTGATCAACGGTGAAATCGTTGGGGAAACCACAATCAGCAACCCTTCCGAGGGATATGCTGGAGTGGCAATCGGCCTATCTTACAAGGGGGAAGAAAGCACCATCGTCTTCGACAACTTCGAGTTGCGCGCGCCTTAATTATCTTCAAGTTATCTAGCATGATCAAATCGAAGCGAAGTCTACTGATATTATTAGCAGCCTTGATCATCCCCATCCTGGCCTGCAATTTGCCCGTTCGGAGCCAACCCGACACGCGCGCCACCATGAGCGCCGCCCTGACCGAAGTAAATGCAGCAGGCTTCCCTACCAGTACCAGCTCAACGACAGGTCAAACCCAAACCCCTGAGCCAAGTCAAACCGCGACAGTCACTACGGAGGCTTCACTCACAACACCACTTCCCACTGCCGCCCCTGTCGAGAATGACGTCTTTGCAGCGGATCTACTGCGGCGTGGTTACGATCTTTCAGCCTCATCTTCGACCATCGGTCCCAAGGATTTCATCTACTCCGCTTATCTTTTCAGCAACACCAAGATCGATCCGATGACCGATGAGCCCAGACCTGAGATCTGCCGTCTAGCAATATACCGATTGGATGAAGATGAAAATGCACTGCTGCGCTCCTTCACTGCCCCGCAATACCCTGAAGACAGCCGTTATACTTTTCCGGTTTCTTGCGAAGTGATCACTTGGGATGCCCCCTCCCCTGATATTACCTGGGGCGGTGAAATCACTCCCGAAATCCGCTATCTGCTAGGGCTAGACGGCCACTGGAGCGACATCAACCAAAATGGGCTGCCGGAGTTTGCCGTTTACTATCAATACTGCAATCAGGGCTGCCTGGATTATGGCGCTGTGGCAGTTCATTTCTACGAGATTAAAAACACATACCAACCTGTGAACATCACCGCGGATCTGCCCGGTGTAATTCATCCATGGAATGTCGTCCATAACAGAGACCCGCTGGATATCTGGGTATACGACCCTGCCCTGGAGTACGAATCCCAGGTGTTCATTGAATCATCCTGGATCTTCGCCTGGGACAGCTCTGAATATAAGAATTTCACTTCCCAACATGCTCATGAATACAAGGTTCAAATCGATCAGATCGCAGCCGATATTCAAGATGAGTATGGCATGGCCATCACCAATACCCGCGTAGATTTTTTGAAAATTTTAGTTTTATCCAACAAGGCGGAACTTCCCCCTGGGCAAACCTTGGAGACCTTCCTTGATGTGACCAATCCCGCCCACTGGCCTGGAACAGATAGCACCATGAGTTGTTGGCTGCAATTGGCGCGTGCCTACGCCCAAAGGGATGCCGATGCTGATCGTCCATTTTCTCTCCCCCCAAACCCGGCCACAATCAACGGCCCTGGCCTCTCTGATATTTTGGAAGAAATAGATCAAAACAATTACGATGTAAGTGCCTGTAAATAACATTCCATGGCCCCGCCTCTTACCATCATTATTGCCACAATCCTTTATGCAATCATCCACTCCCTCCTAGCGACATTGGGAGCTAAAGCCCGCACTCAACAGTGGTTTGGCCCCGCCGCCGATCGCTGGTACCGCCTGGCCTATAATCTTTTTGCTGGCATATCCTTCCTCCCTATCCTGTGGCTGATGACCGTGCTGCCGGACCAGAGACTCTACACAATACCCTTCCCATGGGTCATCATCTCAACCCTCGGGCAGGTGCTTGGGGCAGTCATCATCGTCCTGGGTATCTTGCAAACGGATGCCTGGTCCTTTATCGGCCTGCGACAAATTATCACTCCACCCACCCATGATAAAGAACCTGAACTGATCATCAACGGTCTCTACCATCGGATGCGACACCCGCTCTACACCGGCGGATTACTCTTCATCTGGCTGACTCCGGTGATGACCGTCAACGCCCTGACCCTGACGATCATTCTGTCAATTTATCTTATCGTAGGGGCTAGATTCGAGGAACGCCGTCTGCTGCACGAATTTGGGGAGGCGTATGCAGAATATCAAAAGCAGGTTCCGATGCTGATACCAAGAGTAAAACGTGAAGCGTGAAGCGAAAAGAGTATTACATCGCGTTTCACTGAATACGTCAGAACTTACGTAGATGAATGAGAAATATACCGAAAATAAGGGGTGTGCCGGGTTGCGGAGTAACCCGGCACACCCCTTATTTTCGGGCTTTTTCCATCGCCAGTGCGTAAGTCATATACATTTTACTTACTGCAAATCTCCCTCAGACGGTTCGAAAATCTCCTCAATCGACATCTCAAATAAAAAAGCCGCCTTGAACGCCAGAGGCAGGCTGGGGTCATATTTGCCATTCTCAATGGCGTTGACCGTCTGGCGGGAAACTTCCAACAACTCAGCCAGCCTGGCCTGCGACCAATTTCGTTCCGCGCGCAGTACCCGCAGCTTGTTTTTCACCGGTATCTCCAATTGCCCCAGAACTTACCGATCAATAAAAAGAAGCACATAATGGCAGCAATGCTGGCATCGCCAAGCTGGGGAATGTCTACTAAACCCAGGAGGCTCTGGCTGATCAACAAAATCAGTGTGAGGGTGAAACTGAAAGTAGCGCTCTCAAGCAAAATTCGACGTTCCATCTCGTCAAGCCGGGAACTCGCTCGCACCACGCCCAAGGCGAGAATAATGCCAGGGATCATCGGCAGCATCACAACCACATAGCGCCAGAGGGATGTTTCATTCACAAGGGTACAAATATTACTTTCTCCTGCCCAAAATCCGCCGCGCCTACATTTCTTTGCGCAATGATGATACAATATAACCGTAATACAGAAAACGATCCCATCTTGGGGAAATCCACACAAATCCCAAGCCATTTTGACCAATCGACTACCAAACTAACAAACTATCTGACTAACTCTCCATGCCCCTCCTCTGGCTCTCCATCGCCTTTACCTCGGGCATCCTCCTCGCCGCCAACTTCACCCTGCCCATCACAACCTGGCTGATTTTGACTGGGGTATCGCTTGTTGTTGCGTCATTACGTCTTATCATCAAGCATTTGATGTTACGACACGCCGGCGCTCGACGCTTCACGCTCCCCGCCTCCCTGACACCCCCGCTCCCATTACCCATTCTAGCTCTCGTCCTAACTCTCGGCGCGGCGCGCTATCAATCTTCGATCCCCAACATCAACGACCCTCACTTCATCGCTCACTACAACGACACCGGACAGACCATGATCGTCACCGGCGTGGTGGTCGATTTCCCCGATATGCGCGACACCTACACCAACTTGCGCATCGAAACCGAGCGCCTGCATCCCGCCGATGCCGTACAAGCCACCCCAGTCCATGGTCTGCTGCTGGCGCGCGTGACCCCCGAAAAGGAATTCCACTACGGCGACCGGATCGTGCTGCGCGGCCAATTGCTGACCCCGCCTGAACACGAAGAATTCTCCTATCGCGAGTATCTAGCCCGCCAGGGTATCTACAGCTATCTGTCCCGCAACAGCGTTGGAGTCCTCGAAACAGGCCAAGGCAACCCGGTCATGCGGGGTATATTCGCCCTCAAAGAGCGCGCCCTTGAGACCGTCTATCAACTGTGGCCTGACCCCGAGGCCTCGCTTTTTGCCGGTATCCTGCTGGGCGTCGAGACCGGCATCCCTGAACCTGTCAAAGAAGCCTTCAAAGAAACCGGAACATCTCATGTTATTGCAATCAGCGGGTTTAATATTACGATAATTGCCGCGTTATTCGCATCTTTCTTCGGGCGCATACTCAACCCGCGCCGGGGTGCTATTGCTGCAGCTCTGGGTATCGCGCTCTACACCATCCTGGTTGGAGCTGACGCTGCTGTCGTGCGTGCTGCCATCATGGGTGGTTTTTCGCTCTTCGCCCGACAGGTAGGCCGCCGCCAGCACGGCATCAATACCCTGGCCTTCACCGCCGCCATGATGTCCCTCCAAGACCCTCACGTCCCCTGGGATGTCGGCTTCCAACTCTCCTTCGCCGCCACCCTGGGCCTGGTGCTCTACGCTGATCCCTTCGCCCAGGCTTTCGTCCGCCAGGCATCTCGAATTCTGCCCGAAACTACCGCCAAAAAATTGGCTGGCCCTATAGGCGAATATATCCTCTTTACCCTAGCCGCACAGCTCACCACCCTGCCGGTGATGGCCTACCACTTCGGACGCATCTCTTTGAGTGCTTTCGTCACCAATCCCGTCATCCTGCCCGTGCAAGCCCCCATCATGATCGTCGGCGGTCTGGCTCTCATCCTGGGGGTGATCTGGCTGCCGCTAGGGAAAATTGTCGCTCCATTGGCCTGGCCCTTCGTCCTTTTCACCATCAGAGCCGTGGAACTTTTCGGGAAAATGCGCGGCGGAGTGTTGATCCTGGGGGATATCGGCATCCTGTGGGTGGCCCTGTTCTACGCGCTGCTCTTCGGACTCACTTTTGGGTGGTCCCGTGCCCGAGGCCTGATTACTGCCCTCAAACCGATTCCAGTAATCGCCGTCCTGGGGATCCTCGCCATCGTGACCTGGCGCGCCGCCCTGAGCGCCCCCGATGGCCGTCTGCACCTGACCTTGCTCAACGTGGGCACCGGCGATGCCCTGCTGATCCAATCCCCCAGCGGACGCTACGCCCTGATCGACGGCGGGCCATCTGCCAGCCTGCTCTCTGATGGTCTTGGCCGCCGCCTGCCTCCATTCCATCGAGAATTAGATTGGCTGGTTATCGCCTCCCCTGCCAGGGAACAAATCGATGCCTTACCCCGGCTCTTAGAGCGTTTCCCGCCTGATCATGTCCTATGGGCTGGGCCCGACAGCCCCGCCCGCGCCGCCGACTACCTGCGCGAGACCCTCACCGAGATGGAAATCCCCATCACCCTGGCTGAAAGCGGTCACACCCTGGATTTGGGGGATGGGGCTACATTGCGCGTGCTCACTGCAGAAAAGCGCGGCGCCATTCTGCTCATTGAATGGGATTGCTTCCGCGCCCTGCTGCCCCTGGGCGCTCACGAAGATGATTTCGAAAGTTTACGTATGGGCCGCGATGTCGGTTCGGTCACGGCATTACTCCTAGCCGACAACGGCTATGCGCCCCTCAATCCCCCTGAATGGATCAATAATCTCAACCCCCAGCTCGTTCTGCTTAGCGTAGCCCCTGACGACCCCTCCGGCCTGCCTGACCGCCAAACCCTCGACGCTCTGGGCGGCTATTCCCTGCTGCGCACCGACCAGCACGGATGGATTCATATCTCGACGGATGGGGAAGAGATGTGGATCGAAGTTGAAAAATAAAATCCAGTCCCAAATCCTGATATTTTGCCCCCTACAACGAAACAAAAAACGCGCCACAGAAGATTAGGGAAGCAGGTCGTTCGAGATATACTGTCTAGTGGACTCGAACCTGGGACCTTCGGGTCGCTTCGCGGTTCCAGATGGTATTCCATCTCGAAATGCCCGACAATCATTCAGTAGCTTCAACTGATCGACCACAGTCAGGATAAGCTCAACTAGCGTTGTTGTGGGGAAACAACTACTTCCATGAGAAAGTCGATATTGTCAAGGGTAAAAAAACAAGTGGTGAGGATCCTTGCCTTTTTTACCATGACAATATGCTCCAGTCGCAGGTTTACGGCACGGTTGTTTCGCCAATATAGGGCGCAAATCAG
>JADHXE010000204.1 GCA_016783125.1 Anaerolineales bacterium | reverse complement strand
ACGAACACCGCCTTGATTCATTTTGTCTATAGCGGCCCTGTGCAAGGGCAGGTGGAGGCGGTAGCACGCGTGCGTCCGCGAACCCCGCTAGCATATGGGCACGCCATTGTCGCTTTGAATGATGCGCCTTGTAGTGGCAATAGTTTGATTGGTGTGAGGTTTTCTGGAAACGGCAATGTCGACATCAATGGTGGTGGTGTATATTCGAATGGCTGTTTAGTATGTAGTGGCGTCAGTTTTGATGTTGATGTTGTTGATGGCAATGTCAATTTTGCAGATTCCACTACGTGTAATGTCAGTCACAATGTTGATCCTGCGCCTCAGCTAACATCACCAATCCCAGCATCTGCATTCGTAGTTGATGAACCTGATTGTTCAGGCCTGCCCAATCGCGGCAGCCATATGGGTAGTGGAACGATCCAACCAGGCATTTATACCAAGATTCAAGCGACCAATGTGCATGATGTCTTGGTCATGGAGCCAGGGCTATATTGTTTGACCGGAACTCCGCTCGCGTTTAAGGTTACTGGTGGAGAGTTATCTGGCGATGGCGTGACTATTTTCGTAGAGTCCGGCAGTGTTCAAGTTTCTGGTAATGTAGAGCCTGTGGATTTGAGGGCCCCAGGCCCAGACCCAGACCCTTCTCCGGCGATTTCGGGTGTCCTGATATTTTTGGCTGAAGGCAACACCGGCGATGTTCAATTGACCGGCAATAGTAATTCATATTATGAGGGTACGATATACGCACCTGATGGTGAGGTTAATGTTACTGGTTCTAGTGGAACATTTCCAACCTTTAATACCCAAATTGTTGCTTGGAATGTTGATGTTGGCGGCAGTGCAACTATTGACATTAACTTCAATGGTGCTGAGAACTACGCAACCCCACCAAAGTTAGATCTGCAGGAATAAGCCTCTACAAAGTGATCGATTTTTACAAAAGCTCAACTTCTGGATGAAGTTGAGCTTTTATTTTTAGCGCAACTGCTTTGCTAACTCTTTCGGCGTGTTGATCGGCTGGTGGCAGACAAATCCCTGGCAGATGTAGGCTGTGGGTTGATTGTCGATCAGGAAGCGGTCTTCGAGCAGTTTTGGGGTACCTTTGCCTTCATTTGAGATGGCTGTCACCAACCGAGGCTGATACTGTTTCCAAAGGGTGTCTACCAAATCCTGGGTTTGGGGTGATTCAAATTTCCCCAGGATGGCTACTTCTTTGACAGGCCCGAGGGCGAAACCTGCCGCGATCAACCACTGCCCGAATCCAGTCGGGTAGCGGGTCATATTATCTCCCATTTGAGCTAACATCTCCTCAGCCATCGTGCGCCAATCGAAGTTGAGTTCATAAGCCCCCAATTGAAGCAAGGCCAAGGCGGCCAGCGCGTTGTCCGAGGGGAGGGCATTATCCTGGACATCCTTGGGACGGTAGAGCAGCTCCTCGGTGATCAGCGCGCGTGTCGAAAAAACCACCGTCTGGATCGCGGAAATGAGTGATTATCCCCTCGGCTAATTCGACAGCATCGTTGAACCAGCGCCGATCCGGGTCGCTCTGATAAAGCGCCAGCAAGCCCAGGATCAGAGCGGCGTAATCTTCTAAGTAGGCGTTGTAGGGCGCCTTTCCCTCGCGCCAGGTGCGTAAGAGACGGTCTTCAAGATGCAGAGCTGTGAGCAAGAAGTCTGCGTTGCGGGCAGCAGCTTGGGTGTAGTCCGGCCGCTGCAGGTAACGACCCGCTTCGGCGAAAGCGGTCAGCATCAGACCATTCCAGGAAACCAAGACTTTGTTATCCGTGCCCGGACGGACTCGCGCGGAGCGCCTCTCCAACAACTGGGCGTGTAATTTTGCCAATCTCTCAGGAACCTGTTCGAGGGGGATACCGAACGCCTCGACGATGAGCAAATCGCCGAGGCCGCGCTGTAAGATGGAATGCCCCTTGAAGTTGCCCCCTTGGGTGACACCATAGGCCGCTAAGAACAGGGTGGCATCCTCAGGGTTCGTGATGATTGCCTGAATCTCCTCAAGATTCCACACATAGAATTTCCCCTCCTCGCCCTCAGAGTCGGCATCCAGACTGGAATAGAAGCCGCCTTCGGTGTGGGTCATCTCGCGCAGCACGAAATCCAGGGTAGCCTCGCAGACGCGGCGGAATTCTTCATCGTCGGTGATCAGGTAAGCGTGCAGATACGCCAAGGCCAGTTGGGCTTTATCGTAGAGCATCTTCTCGAAGTGGGGCACCAGCCAATCGTCATCAACGCTGTAGCGCGCAAAGCCGCCGCCGACCACATCGTACATGCCGCCCTGGGCCATGGCTTTCAGGGCGTGCAAGGCTATATCCAGCGCCATGCGATCACCGCGGGTGGCCTGCCGCAGCAGGAATTCTATCGCCATGGGCTGGGGGAATTTGGGGGCACCTCCCCAGCCGCCATGTTTCCAGTCGTAAGCTTGGGCCAATTGCATGGCAGCTTCCTGGAGTACAGAGGGGTCAAGCGCACTTGCCGAACCGCGCTTGACATCGAGTTTTTGCAGGTGTTGGGTGATCTGTTCTCCACTCTCCAGTATCTTCTGCCGATCCTCTCTCCAAACTCTCTCAACACTGAGTAGTACTTCTCTGAAGGAAGGCATCCGGTAGTGTGGCTCCGGGGGGAAGTAGGTTCCATCGTAGAAGGGCTGCCCCTCGGGGGTCAGGAAGACGCTCATTGGCCAGCCACCCTGCCCGGTCATCGCCACAACTGCCTTCATAAAAATGTTGTCAATGTCCGGGCGTTCCTCACGGTCAACTTTGATGTTGACAAAATGCTCGTTCATTAGTCCGGTGATGTCTTCATCCTCGAAGGACTTGTGCTCCATGACATGGCACCAATGACAGACCGCATAGCCGACACTTAGCAAGATGGGTTTATCCTCGCTGCGGGCTTTTTCCAGGGCTGTCTGCGCCCCAGGGATACCAGTCGACGGGGTTTTGGGCGTGTTGCAGCAGGTAGGGGGAGTTTTCGTTCGCGAGTCGGTTGGGCATGGTTGACCTCATGTTCTGCTGTTACAAAAAGACCCGAACTGGTTGTTCGGGTATTGGCTGGCGCTCTTTTTATAGAGTCTCAATCAGGGCTTGATCTTACGAGCTAATTACGTATATGTAGGTCAGATTGACAATGCCGTAGGCACGCACACCGAAGGTGCGTCATGCCAACGGCACGCAAAGCGAAGCGAGCGACCTGGCTTACGCTTTCCCCCCTAATTACTCCCCAAATTCCAGTTCGAAATCGATCTCATCATCCCAGCCATTGGCAGGCTCCAAATGTATCTCGCTGAAGAGCGAGTCTTGTGTCGCGCGCACAAAGTGACGTTTGACCAACTCCAGCATGGCGATGAAAGTGACCACCACATCAAGGCGTGCGCGTTGTTCTCCCAATAACTGACTGAAGGAGGTGTGAGACCGTTTTTGCATGGTTTGGACGATGTGATCTATTTTTTCGCGTATGGTTACCCTTGGAACAGAGACGACAGTTCCTAAAACTGGTCGGTTATCGACTTGAGAGAAAACTTCTTCAGCGAGTGCGAATAAATCTACCAGGCCGAACTCCCCAAAATCGACCTTTTCTTGAACTTTAGGCGGGGGCGCCAGACGTAGAAAAGAGCGTAATCCATCAGATTCACGTTGTTCTAAGGTATCGGCAATTTCTTTATAACGTTTGTATGCCAGCAGTTGGCGGGCAAGCGCTTCGCCGGGGTCTTCTTCGCCTTCTTCACGTACGGGCGGGCGCGGCAGTAAGGCTTCGGATTTGATTTGCAGCAGCTTTGCTGCGATGACCAGAAACGCAGAAACCTGCTCGGGTTCCTGATCTGGCATATTGCGGATGTGGGCCAGGTATTGATCTGTGACCTGGGCGATGGCCAGCTTAGTGATATCGAGTTCGGCTTGCTCGATGAGTTGAAGCAGCAAATCGAGAGGCCCCTCGTAAACGGGGGTGACCACTTTGTAATCACCGATTTGCTGGCTAGCGAAGTCGAATTTCATGCCGGTGATTATACCTGACAATGGCTGGTTGTCATGCTATACTTCGCGGGCTTTATTGGACAGCGGGTTATGGGGTTTATAATGTAACCAAATCCCTCGTATTGCATCTTATTATTGAAGGAGATATGACCTAATGAGCGCTGAGTGGAAAGAAGTGGTTGCCGAATGGCAAGGTGAAACGACCTTTATTGGTAAGAATGCTCTCGGGGGCAGCGTCCAGATGGGCGAAATCGATGGGATGCCTGGAATCGGTCCCATGGAATTACTCCTGGCTGGATTAGCAGGCTGCACTGGGTATGATGTGGCGATGATCCTGGAAAAGAAGCGTCAGCCATTGCAGTACCTGAAAGTCAAAGTACGCGGTAAGCGCGTTGACACATACCCGATGGTATATGGCCAGATTGAGGTCGAGTACTTGTTTTGGGGCGAAGGATTGAGCGAGAAAGCCGTGGAGCAAGCCATTCAGCTGTCAGAAGAGAAATATTGTTCGGCCAGTGTAATGTTGGGCAAGACCGCCCAGATTACATCAACATATCGAATTTTATCCCCCGGCGAATTAGTTGAAGCCGACTTTTAGGAAATTGTAACTACCTTGACAATGTCACGTTTCAAGTAAGAAACACGAAATTTTGGGGTGCGAGCGGGGTCGCTTTGGCCCCGCTCGCACCCCAAAATTTCGTCCTAACCCGTTTCGTGGATTAGTAGTAAAAGAAAATCCAAACGCAGGAGTTTGAGTGTAAAAATAATTTGGAGGCAATAATGATAAACGAACCTATTCATGTAACAGACGAAGCTTTTGATAAATCCGTGATGCAGTCTGAACTGCCCGTGGTAGTTGACTTCTGGGCTCCCTGGTGCGGTCCGTGCCGCATGGTAGCGCCGATTCTGGATAAACTTGCTACGGAGTATGCTGGCACAGTTGTGTTTGCCAAGGTCAACACAGACGAGAACCCTGAGTGGGCGATGAAGTTTAACGTTCAAGGTATCCCCACGATGTTGTTCGTTGCTAACGGAAAAGTTGTTCACACCCAGGTTGGCGCCATGCCAGAGCCTATGCTGCGCAACACATTGGATCAATTCCTGAATGTTGTGGATAACAGCAAGTAATAGTATAAAATAAGTGACTGGCACTTTCGCGAAAGTGCCAGTCACTTGTATTTACGAGGTTGGGGGTGAAAACTTATTCTTTCAGTCGTTCTATATCCGCTCCCAGTATAAGCAGTTTCTCGTCGATGCGCTCGTAGCCTCGGTCGATCTGCCCGACGTTGCGGATGGTGGATTTGCCTTTCGCGGCTAGGGCGGCCAGCACCAATGCAAGCCCGGCGCGGATATCTGGACTTTCGACGTTTTCACCAATCAGTTCAGCAGGGCCCTGGACAATGCAGCGGTGAGGATCGCACAGGACAATCTGAGCGCCCATGCCGGATAGTTTATCTGTAAAATACATGCGGCCTTCATACATCCAGTCATGGAAGAGGATCGTGCCCTCTGCCTGGGTAGCTACGACAATGGCGATGCTCATCAAGTCTGTCGGGAAGGCCGGCCAGGGCATGACATTAATTTGGGGGATAGAGTGACCGATATCAGGTTCGATCTTCAGGGTTTGATCGGCGGGGACGATGATGTCATTGCCTTCTATTTCCCAATGCACACCTAAGCGGCGAAAGACCAACCGTACCATGTCGAGATATTTAGGCCCGGCCTCACGGATGCGAATCGATCCGCCGGTGACTACGGCCGCGCCGATAAAGCTGACCACTTCAAGGTAATCAGGCCCGATGGTGAACTCACCGCCGCCAAGTTTGGGAACCCCTTCGATATGCAGGGTGTTGGAGCCGATATGGGTGATCTTGCCGCCCAGGGTATTGATCAAATGACAGAGTTCCTGAACGTGGGGTTCAGAAGCCGCGTTATGCAGAATTGTGGTTCCCGATGCTGTGGCGGCTGCCATGATAGCGTTTTCTGTGGCTGTGACGCTGGCTTCATCTAGTAAAATATCGCTCCCTGTTAATCCATAGGAAACAAAGTGGAAGACGCGTTCAACGCGGTCGTATTCTACTTGTGTGCCCAAGGCCTCCAGTGCCAGGATATGAGTGTCTACGCGGCGGCGACCGATGACGTCGCCCCCGGGAGGGGGTAAATGCAGCTCGCCAGCGCGGGCGACCACAGGGCCAGCCAAAAGAATCGAGGCCCGGATGCGGCAGCAGAGATCGGTATCTAAGTCGGCGGGTCGCACTTGTTGAGCATGAATGCGCCAGGTGTGATCGGCGACGGTTTCGATTTGCACGCCCAGGCTGATCAAAAGATCACGCATGGCCAATACATCACGGATTTCAGGAACGTTGTGCATGATGACTGGCTCATCGGTCAGCAGGCAGGCTGCTAACAGAGGCAGGGCGGCGTTTTTATTGCCAGAGGGGGTTATTTCGCCATGGAGCGGTTTCCCGCCGTAGATTTGAAAATATTCCATACTGAACTCCAGTTGCTGTGGTGTTGTTTAGTGGTTGGGTAGAATTGCTCAACCCTAGAGAGCAAGTTCCCGAAAAAAGGGTGTGCGTGGGGCGCAAAGCGGCAGCACCCCCACGCACACCCTTTTTTCGGGGTATCTCTCCCGTGACCTTTATAAATCCTGATAATCCGTGTCCAAATAAAGTTTAATATTTTCGCCGCCTGATAATTCTAACATCTCGGCGGCGCTCTGGCGGTTGGCTACGATCTCGATAAGCCCACTACTGCCGATCAAAGCCGCGCACTCGCCGGGGGGGATTTCGCCAAAGGTTTTCACCCAGGGGAGCTTGACACCGTTGGACAATTCAACGAAGGATTTAGCAGCATCGATAGTTTGGGATGGCGCACCCCCGATCCATGGCTTGAAATCCCAAAGCTCGTTTTCTAGGAGATGGAATTGGCCCAGGCTGGTGAGCAAGTTGCCGAAATGATCAGCGTACAGGATTTCTCCGCGCAAAATGCCTGGGGACGGGGAATCCAGTTTGGGTGCAGGGAGCAGCTCTAAATCCAGGACAGCCGCTCCGAACTCAGGGCCAGGAATCCCAATGGAAGCATGAGCCGCCGCGGGGGCAAAGATATCCCTGCCATGGAAAGTATTCCCCGGATTCGGCAGCATCAAGTCGGGGTTAGCCAGCTCCCAGGCCTGCGCATTTTCTCCGAAGACGAAACTAAACACGCCGTTGTCTGGCCCAATGAAGGTTTGATCGTCTGCCTGGGCGATGATGGGGCGACGACGCGTTCCCACACCGGGATCAACCACGGTGAGGAAGATGGTTCCCTTGGGAAAATAGTGCCGCGAACCCCACAAGGTGATCGCCGCCCGTTGGATGTCGCCGGGGGGCATGTGATTGTTTAGATCGATCAGTGTGGCTCCGGGGTTGATCCCAGAAATGACGCCCTTCATGATGCCCACGAAAGGGTCGCAGGATCCGAAATCGGTCAGAATGGCAATGGGCGAATTCATAATAGCGTAGATTATACGACGATCTTTTCACGAGCGCATCAGGATTTGGCTCTCGATTTGCTTCGGGTATAATTCCCCCATGATGCAATGGATCATGGCCGGTTTCTTGGGTTGGCTGGGCGGCAGCGTTGTGAATTATCTCTCTGATATTCTGCCCCATAAGCGGCGTCTCGTGGGCCCGATATGCCTGGCTTGTGGGGAAAGGCAGCCCTGGTGGAATTATCTGGTCTGGCCGCGGCGCTGTGCATCTTGTGAGGCCCATCGTTCTATCAGGATATGGATTGTTGAAATTATTTTTATTGGAGCCAGCCTCTGGTTGTGGACTTCCCCCCCTGGGGGGCTGGGCTATTGGGTGGGGATGACCCTCTTGCTGTACTTTGGGGTGGTCGTTGTTATTGATGTGGAACACCGTTTGATCTTGCATCCTGTTAGTTGGGCTGGCGCGCTTTTGGGGCTGGGTGTGGGGATATGGATGCATGGATTGGCTCCAACCTTGATCGGTGGCGCCGCGGGCTTCGGCTTGATGTTGGCGCTGCACTCCTTCGGGAATTTGTTCGCCCGCGGGATGGCGCGTTTGCGCGGTGAGCCGATAGACGAAGTCGCTTTGGGTTTTGGGGATGTAAATCTCTCTGGGGTGTTAGGGTTGTTACTGGGTTGGCCTGGAATTGTCGGGGGGCTGCTGCTGGCGATTCTATTGGGCGGGGTGGTGAGTCTTTTCTATTTGCTGATCATGCTCATCCGGCGGCGCTATCAGGTCTTCACAGCGATCCCATACGGGCCGTTTTTGGTCGCCAGCGCCATATTGTTACTGTATTTCCAAGAATCGCTACTATCGATAACGTTTTGAGCGGTATTTCCCGTAAACGAAGAATCTGAGTAACTACTCAACCTTGGAACGGATTTGTCCGAAAAAAGGGTGTGCGCAGGGAGCGTAG
>JADHXE010000017.1 GCA_016783125.1 Anaerolineales bacterium | reverse complement strand
CAGGGGGCTGCGCCCCCTGCGCACACCCTTTTTTCGGTGTAATCCGTTCTGGGCTGAGCAGCAACATTAACTCAATAGATGGACTAAGATAGCTTTCTGTGCATGTAGCCGGTTATGCGCTTGCGGGAATAACCTGGAGTGCGGCCCATCTGCAACTTCGTCGGTAATTTCTTCTCCACGATGGGCGGGGAGGCAGTGCAGCACAATCACATTATCTTTGGCTTCGGCTACCAAAGCTTCATTCACCTGATAAGGTGGGAAAACCTGTTGGTGTTTCTTAGTTTCCTCTTCCTGCCCCATGCTGGTCCAGGTGTCGGTGTAAATCGCGTCGACTTCTTTTACGGCTTCATGCGGGTCGTTCAGGAGTGATATGGTACTGCCGCTTGCAGCAGCGAATTGTTTCCCCAACTCAATGGCGCTTTCGGGCATATCGTAACCTTCAGGGTTGCCAATGGTGAAGTTGGCGCCTAATTTGGCGCATACATGCATCAATGAGACAGCCACATTGTTGCCATCGCCCATGTAGGTGACGTTTAGCCCCTTCATGCTGCCGAATTCTTCATAAATTGTCAGCGCATCGGCCATAGCTTGGCAAGGGTGATTGTAATCGCTCAAACCGTTGATCACCGGGATGCTGGCCCACTTAGCCAGCTCTTCGACGTGGGCGTGATCGAAAACGCGCGCCATAATAACATCCACATAGCCTGAGACAACGCGAGCCACATCGGCGATAGATTCACGCTTGCCTAACCCAATCTCTGCGGGCGAGAGGTAGAGAGCATTTCCGCCAAGATGTAGCATGGACATATCGAAGGAAACGCGTGTCCGCAGGCTGGGCTTCTGGAAGATCATCGCCAAAACTTTGTTTTTAAAAATTGGTTTGTTGCCCCCGCTTTTCCACTCCTCTTTAAGTTGTATTGCTAGGTCGAGTAATCCTTGCAGAGATTCGGAAGAATAATCAGCAATGGTCAAAAAATCTTTCATGATTTGAGCCTCCTGGGGAAGAGAAGATTAGGATATTTTGGGAAGTATATCACGATTGAGAAATGGCCCCCAACGCCATTGCGCGCTCACATTTTGACCTTACAAGGTTGGTAGGATAATTGCTATGATTCTGACCACATTTAGAAAAAATAACTTATAATATCCTTATTGAATATCAGCTTAATGGTAGTATGTCAGGAATAGATAATATTGGTAAAAACTGTGGTTCATGGGAACATATCGACTCATCTTGGGGAGATGATAACCTCTAGCGCATTTTCCCTAGGCCCATTTCTTGAATATATCTGTAAAGAGGAGACTTAGTATGAGCGCGAAGATACTTGTAGTAGATGATGATGAAAGCACTCGAAAATCGGTAACGGAAATATTACGCTTCGAGAAATATGAAGTGTTGACGGTTGAGGATGGACAAGCAGCTATCGAAACACTTGCTGCGGACGAAATCGATTTAATGTTATTGGATATTCGTCTGCCTGACATGGATGGTATCCAGGTTTTGAAGAAAGCCAGAGATATCTCGACAGATACACAGGTGATTATGCTTACAGGCCACGGTTCCATGGAGACTGCCATTGAAGCTTTCCGGAATGAAGCGCATGATTACCTCCAGAAACCCCCCAGCAGGCAGGAAATTCTCAGCAGCGTGGCGAGTGGTTTAGCTCTGCGTGATGAAAGCAAACGTAAGCGCATGTTATTGGGACAAATCGAAGATTCAGTATCGCAGTTGAAAGATGCCGAAGGTATTACCGCTCCACCAAAACCCAAAAGGCAGGTTGTTCTTCTTCCTGAAGGGGTTAGCCTTGATCTTGCCCGGCGAGAGATGTGGCGCGGCCCAACCAAGGAACGCTTGACTCCCACCGAGGATAAGTTGTTAGAAATCTTCGTGACGAATTGGGGACGGGTAATGTCTCACGGCGATCTGGTGTTCTTGGTACAGGGATATGAAGTCCCTGAATGGGAATCGCCAGAGATACTGCGGCCATTGATCAGTCGTCTACGCCGTAAACTGTCTTCATTCCCCAGGGGGGAAAAGTGGATTACAAGTGTCAGGGGGATTGGTTACGTATTTGATGCAGAAGTTCCTGAGTGATTGTGGGAATTATCTTACAATCATTCGAGTGCGTTTCATTCCAGTGGAAGTAATCCCGCACACCCTTATTTCCGGAACTTTTCCGCTCGTTTGAAATACGCCCCAATCACTCATGTGGATTCCAAGGAAGTTCACTAGAAATAGTGGGGTGACTTAGCCAACTTAGCCAACCCCCCGGAGAGGCTTTCTCCGGGGGCGTTTTTTCTACACCAATTAGAAACAGACTCAAACAGAGCAGCAAGGCTCCAAGCCATTGTGGTGCGCTCAATTTTTCTCCCAACCAAACTTGTGCCATGATGAGCGTGATGAGCACTTCGCTCAAACCTAAGATGGCGGTTTGCATTCCGCCGATATGTTTGACCCCCAGGAAGAGCGTCAAGCGGGAGAAGAGTGTCACAAAGGTCAGGCCCAACATCGGCCACCAGACATTCATATCTGTGGAGATGACGTTATTGGGAGCAAAGAATAATATTGGCATGACAACAATACTCATTGCCAACAAAGTGTAAACGGTAACTGTCGGGGCGGGCATATCGTAGAGCACGCGTTGATTGATGGGCAGGTGCAGGGCATACAGCGCTGCACCAATCAACATTTGGACCACCCCAATCAAATCGATCTCCTTCAGGCCAGTCTGGGTCAGCAAGTAAACCGCGGGGATCGTCAATCCCAGGCGGAAGAGCGTCAAACGGCTGGGAGGTTGTTTATCGAGGAACAACCACAGGGCCAGGAAGAGGGGATAGAGCGAGTTCAAGAGTTGGCCAATACCAGCTTCGATCCTCCCCAGCGCGCTGTAGTAAAACAATGAGCCCAGGCCATTGATGAAACCAGCCAGGAGGCACCCCAGCAAACCTGCTGGATATATGAATAAGTATTGGCGTTTGAAGATGGCGATGAGCAGCAATAAAATAAGCGCTGCCAAAATTGTGCGAATGGCTACGACAGTCAGGGGGGCAGCTCCTAGAAGGATGGCACGTCTCCCGAAAACGGGCGCCATTCCCAAAAAGACCGCCGATGACAGTGCGGCGGAAATTCCCTTGGTGCGTAGATTAGACATTAAAGGCTCAATTAGATTCGTTTTGCAGCAGGGAGTCGATTTCCTCAACCAGTTCATCGTCAAGAAATTCTCCCTTTTGCATCAAGGAGTGGATGCGGCCTCTCAGGCGCGCCTTTTCAGCGGATGTTAGTGTTTTCGCAGTTACAACAATGACGGCGATAGAGGCGGTTTTCTCGTCGGTTTTCAAGGCATCCAGCACAGAGAAGCCATCCATTTCTGGCATCATCAGATCAAGGACCATCACATCGAGTTCTTCTTTCTGAGCCAATTCAACGGCTTCGCGGCCATTGCTTGCTTCGAAGATGGTGTATTCGCCTTGGGATTGTAGAATCCTGCGGATCAATCGCCGGGCGTGGGGATGGTCGTCCACAATGGCCACGCTGGAATACCGTTTGGGGGTGATCCTGCTGAGGGCGGAGAGCAGACCCTCCTCGGGTTTCTCCTCAGGGGGTTTCTCTGGAATCTCGATATCCTGCACCCAACCCTCCCCCAGGATGGTTTTCTCAACAGGCATGGTGTGCCCGGTCATATTGACAACCACCACTTCATCAGGTTTGATCTGGCCTGAGCGCACCATCTTGATCAATCCGGCAAATGCCACTGCCGAGGCGGGTTCCATGGATAATCCTTCCATCTTTGCCAGCACATGGATGGCCCGGAAGGCTTCTTCATCGGTGACGCTTTCGAAAGTACCTCCCCCGCCTCGCAGCATCCGTTCCCGCAAAAGCGTGTATGTACGCCCTGGGTCTCCGGTTGCCAGGGTGGCGATGTGCGTGCGTGGAGAGAGCACCGGTTCAGCGACATCCAAATTCTGTTTCCAGGCATGAACCATGGGCGCGCAGCCCGCGGGTTGGATGCTGGCCGCCGCTGGGATGCGGTCGGTCAGGTCCATCTCACGCAGTTCTTCGAAACCTTTGAGAACGCCAACAGGACCCATGCCTCCACTGACGGCCTGAATATACCAATCAGGGACCCGCCAAGGTACTTGAGAAAGGTCAGTATCAGAGTCTGGGGGGCCTAAGGCTGCGGTCAACTGTTCGCTGATCTCGAAAGCCATCGTTTTCATGGATTCCAAGGCGGGGATTGAGCGAACCCCACGATCCAGGTAAGAGCCTTGCTGCCTTTGTTCTGCGAATTCCGCCGCCAGCTTTTTGGTCTGGTCATAAGAAGCAGTGACTTTGATAACCTGGGTGCCGTAAATGGCGACCTCGCGCATTTTTTCTGATGGTACCAGGCTGGTGAGAAATGCCCACAATTTGATACCGGCCCGTGATGTGTAGGCTGAGTATGAAATGGCCACATTCCCTGTTGATGCGAGCACTGTTTCTGTAATGCCGGCTTCTTTTAGTGAAGCGACTGTGATGGAGGCCTGGCGATCTTTAAATGACCCCGTGGGGTTTTGGCGTTCGTCTTTGATGTAGAGGTAGGGAATACCCAACATGCTCCCCAAGTTGGTTGCCTTGAGGAGTGGTGTACCTCCTTCTCCCATGCTGATGATGGGCTGGTGCTCGCTAATGGGCAAGAGATCATGGAAACGCCAGATGTCGAAAGGGCGGGCGGGAAGTTCTTTGAGGAGCTTTTCACCAATGGATTTGTAATCGTAACGGGCTTCGCGCCACCCTCCGCCACAATTAGGGCAGGTAGAATCTTTAGGGGAATATGAAGCTTGATGCCCGCAATCCAGGCATTCGGCAACGAGATGTGAATACAATTATTAACTCCTGATTAATAAGATTTGGGTGCATTTCATTCCAATGGACGTAATCCCGGAAATAGGGGTGTGCGGGGGCGCTTTGCGACCCCCCCCACCCCTATTTCCGGAACTTTTCCGCTCGTTTGAAACACGCCCATAAGATTTGGGTGTGTTTCAAATGAGTTGAAGCCCAACGCCCGCCTGAATTATGAAGTGTCCGGGCTACAAAGCTGCGCCGGACGCCACGCTTTGCGGGCCTCTGGCCGGCGTGCCTTCGGCAAAACCGGCTGGAAAGGGCATAAAGCCCCATGAATGGGGCGCTGTTCCGTAGCCCGGCGATTCATCGCCAGGCGGCTCTCAGCTATCGAGAGAAAGTTCCGGGTAAATTTATTCCATGTCCGCATCTTCATCGGATGGGAGGCGGCCAAGCGCATTAATTAAATCATCTCTCAATATGGGCTTCGACAAGTAATCAGCCGCGCCCATGCTCTGCGCTTTTTCTGGATCATCTTTGAGACTGCATATCAAGATGGGGATATGTTTGGTGTCGGGATCATCCTGGATTATCTGGAAGATCTCCCAGCCATCATGTTTGGGCAAATTGATGTCTAAGGTGATGGCAAATGGTTGTAGTTCGCACGCCATCTCTAGCGCATCAGATGGATTGAGTACCGAGATGATTTTGTATTTCGTATCATTGAGATAGTGCTGGTAAAGCTCAGTTACTTGTGGGTCACCATCAATGGCCAGTATAGTGAATCTTTCCTTCGGAGCAATTGGAATTGAAAAATAGAATGTGCTTCCTTCTCCTGGTTTACTGTCGATGTTGATTTCACCATCATGCAAGTCTACCAGCAGGCGGGTAATCGATAGCCCCAAACCAGTGCCACCGGTTTTGCGTGTGGCCGAGCCATCAACTTGGGTGAAAGGTTCGAAGAGATCCTGCTGATCTTCAGGGGCGATCCCAACACCGGTATCAATTATCCCAATACAAACCTCAGAACGTCCGCTGGGGCCAGTTTGTTGTCTGACCTTGACAGTGATGCTGCCTTCATCGGTGAACTTGGTAGCATTGGAAAGTAAGTTTAGCAAGATCTGCCGTATGCGGGTTGGGTCTGCATGAACGATAGGCAGATCATCGGGGATATCAGTATGTAATTCGACGGGCCTATCTTTTACCAGGCCCCGGGCGGTTGACAGTACGCTCTCGATAATCTGGGGCAAATCGATATCTTCGAAGGCTAATTCCATCTTCCCAGCTTCGATCTTAGAGATATCCAGGATATCGTTGATCATATTCAACAGGTGCTGCCCGGCATTGTAAATCGCCGAGAGATCTTGCGTTTGTTGATCTGTGACCGGGCCATCGATCCCTTTCATGATCACGCGCGAGAAACCAATGATGGAGTTGAGCGGTGTGCGCAGCTCATGGGACATATTGGCCAGGAATTGCGACTTAAGTTTATCCAACTCACGAAGTTGTTCGGTGATCTCTCTCTGCTCATCATAGAGGCGGGCGTTGTCAATCGCTACAGCAGCCTGGTTGGCGAGGGTCATTGCTAGATTTAATTCTTGTTGTGAATAGTGATATTCTTCATCTAAGTGTTCAAATTCCAAGACTCCGATAGCTTGCCCTTTTACTGCCAATGGGATAATGGCAAGGGTAGCAACTTTTCCTTCAGACATATAGGCGAGCTCATTCGGGTCTGCGTTCGGATCGCTGGATTGTACTACCAGTGGTTGCAAGGATTTTAATACTTTTTCAGTGGCTGGGAAATCATCAGTAGAGAATTCTTGCAGCACAAGTTCTTCTCTGATAATCTTCTTTTCACTATCGTCGATATAAAGATCAGCTACAACTTTAAGTGTTGATCCATCCTGACTGATAAGCGATACAGAACACTCTGGGATCGCCAAAATATCCACGAAATTATGAGCAACAACGTTGGCAATCTCTTTTACCCCGATTGGCGCGTTGCTAATTGCCTGGCTTACATCGAAGAGCATAGACATCTCTTCGGCGACCTCTTGAACCCGTTCATAAGAGCGCGCATTGAGGATCGCCACCGCAGCCTGGTTGGCTAACGTGCCCATCAGGGCTAGTTCTGACTCGGTGAAATTTGGGGCAGGGTGATTGCGGCTGACCGAGATCGTACCCAGGACTCCCTCAGGACCTGCGATAGGGATCGTGGCATTGGCGGCAATCCCTGCTGCTTTGAAGGCTTCCAAGGCATGCTGCTGAAGTTTTACGTCATCTCCTGATACAGCCAAAGGTTCTTGCGTATCGATGACGTGTTGTGTCAGTGGATTATCTTTTAGTGATACGGCTTGGCCTATTTCTGGAGAGCTTTCCCCACCACTCGGGTAGACACCGACACGGATCAGCCTTGTGCCGTCGATAGAGAACACGCTGGCTGAGTCCGCTTGTACAGCGGAAGTCAGATGTGCTAATAAGGTATTGACCACGCCATCGAGGGTCAGCGCAGCGCTGAGACCGGCTGTAGTTTCCTGAATAGTGGAAATGTTTGCCAATTGGCGCTGCGTTTGACCAAAGAGGCGCGCATTCTCGATAGCAGTGGCAGCCTGAATGACGATGGTTTCGACCAGGCGGATTTCATCATTTGTGAATGTGCGCTCTTCTTCCAGAATATCCAGCCCAACCGTGCCGATAACCCTGCCGCTGGTAATTAGGGGAAATATCGCCAAGCTAATGATCCCGTGGTCACGCAGCATATTATGAATAGGCGCGGTGAGGGGATCATTTTGAGCGTCTTCGATGACCAGCGGCTTCTTCGTTTTGATAACGTGTTGAGATGACAGGTTGCCCTTCACTGGGAATTCGATGCCAATTGCAGGCGGCCTATCCGGGTTGGGTGAATAAGCAGCTGCTATGGTGGAAGTAGTGTATTCGGGGTTGAGTAAGGCAATACCGGTTTGGGCATCCATTGCCTCGCCAAGTTCGGTGGCGATGATTTGCAAACTCTCGGTCAGGTCAAGAGAGCCAGCTACTTTGGTAACGATTCGGTTGATCAGGGCTAGCTCTTCGTTGCGTTGTCTAGTTTGCTCGAAGAGGCGCGCATTCTGGATGGCGATGGCTGATTGCCGCGCCACTGATAGAAGTAGCTCTTGGTGATGTTCGTTGAACATTCCAGGTCTGGTTGCGTTCTGGGTGGAGATCACACCCAGGACTTCGTCCCCGATCAGCAAGGGTACACCCAGCCAGGATTGGGCTGGTTCCCCCACAAAAATCTCCTCAAGCCCCAGATCTTTGATCACCAGCTCGACATTTTCGTAAATTAATAAGGGTTCTCTGCTGTCGATAACATGTTGGGTCAATCCCCGACTTTTTTTCATAGCTGGGATCTGGCCGATTTCGTTATTTTCAACAACCAATGGGAATGAAACCATATCCTCGTCAGCGTTATGTAAGGCGACGAAGAAATAGGTGGTATCCATGAGTTGTGATGTGAATTGATGAATGGTTTGAATGATTCCGTTGATATCAAGCTGGCGGCTCAGAGCCAGACTCATTTCATTCAGAATAGATAACTCTGTGGCGTTCTGCTGGGTCTGGTTGAACAGGTTAGCATTTTGCAGCGCGGTGGCTACTTGATCTGCCATGGTTTGAAGCACAGAAATATCTTCCTCAGAAAATGCGGCTGGATCAACACTCTGAATGGTCATCGCCCCGATAACTTTGCCGCGGCTGATCAGAGGCAGGGCCATCTCGGATTGGGTATCAGGGAGAAGCGGGTTGGCGAAGCGTTGAATCTCGTCTGGCGCCAGTTGGGAGATACGCGCCTGGGACGTAGAAATACATTGCCCGATCATGGAGTCCCCGCCCATCTCCAGTTTGTGGCCTTGTTCTACCTGGATGCTGCCGGCCTCACCCGTGCCAGCACGCAGCACAGCCCAGTGGCCAGCTTCACCCGTCCAAGAACCATCTTCATCGACTAAGAAGATACCTGCATAATAGAGATCGAAGCGGTCACGGATCAGGTTTACCGCTTGCATGATCAAGGGATTGGGTTCCAGGATGCTGCTGGCAGCCCGAGATATCTCGGCAGCTGTTTGAAGCTGGGTGCTGCGGGTTTGAATCTGCTCGAAGAGCCGGGCGTTCTGAACTGCCGAAGCGGCTTGAACCAAGATCGTTTCAACCAGTTGAATTTCCCCACGCGTTAGCGTTCGCCCCTCGTCAAGGATATACAATCCGACCGTTCCAAAAATATCATCCTGAACGATCATAGGGAAGATGCCCATGCTTTGGACATTCAGTGAGCGCATCAAGTCGTGTACGGAGGATATGAGCGGGTTTGTTTGTGGATCCTCGATGATGACTGGCTTCTTTGTTTCGAAGACTCTTTCTGTGGATGGGTTCCCTGTAATAGGAATCTCATAACCGACCACGAAGGGATTTTCTTGACGAGGAGAGTAGTCGGCTGCCATGGTCAAGGATACGCCATCCGGGTTCAGCAGGGCGATATTTACTTGAATGTCGAGAGCGTTGCCCAATTCAACGACCACGCTATGTAAACTTTGGCTAAGATCGAGAGATGAAGCCACTTGTGAAACCACGCGGTTGATCAATGCCAGTTCTTTTGACTGCTCGGTAATTTCTTGGATCAACCGGGCGTTCTCTAAGGCCAATGATAATTGCCCGGCTACTTCTTCCACCAGGCGTTGTTCTTCCCTGCTCCAGTGGCGGTTGGGATTTTCGTCGATGAATTCTAATAGCCCCAGGGCTTGTTGTTGAAGTTCAACGGGCACAGCCATAGATGCAGGAATATCTGGCGTGGCTTCATGAAGGATGGTTTGACGAAGCTCCAGGCTTTGTTGACCGATGGCAGAATAGGGTGTGGATACGGAATAGAATTGATCATCCTCAATGGCAATCCCCTCCGGTATGGATAGGGATGAAATTGAAGACAGGCTCAGGGGTGGGGGGGAAGCAGGCTCAGGGGTTGTCTCATCTTGGATGATCTGAGCAAAGCCGCGCCAATACTCTTCGACGCCATCATCTGCGGGGATGTAAATGATGTACATGCGCGCGCTGATGAAAAATTCGGCGGCGGTCAGAAACTGAAGAGTCAACTCGCTTTTGGGTTGTTTCGACTCTAAGGATGCTGTGAGTCGGCCCTGGGATCCAGCAGCCAACCTGAAGGTAGTCAGCCGCTCCCCAAGAAAATCCTCGGGCTTGACTCCCAGGATTTCTTTAACTTCAGGGCTGCAATGACTGTATCGTCCATCTGAGTCAATTTCCCAAGTCCACCCGGAGAGTTCCTTCTCTTCATCCGGCGGCTGGGTGATTTCACCTTCCAGATCGGCAAACAAGTCGCTAAGCCGCTTGTTCAACTTTTTCTGATCTGACATATTGTGGTAACTCCTGAGCCAGGGCGCGATATTGTTCTGCACTGCGGGTATTCTTGGCGTAATGTGTAATCGGTATTCCTGCGATAGTGCTATCCCGCAAGCGCGTGTCTACCTGTATTACTGTATCGAATACCGCATTATTAAAGGTGGCGCGTAATTGGCTGCTGAGGGTGATATGAGATGCAATCCTCTGGTCGAGCATGGTGATGAGAATGCGGTAGTTCAGCGGAGGGTTATCTTGGGCTCGAACAGAACGTAATACGCGCATGATATTTCTCAAAGAATAGACGGAAAGATATTCTGGAATTGTGGGAATAATGAGCATATCCGCGGCGACGAGGGCGTTATGGGTGACTGCCCCTAATGAGGGGGGGCAATCGAGGATGATGGTATCGTAGAAATGGGTATCTTGGAGGGTATCTCTGAGAATGTGCTTGTAGTTCTTTCGGATGGGCATGAAACGTTCAGCCAGTTCCATTTCAGAATTAGAAGGCAGCAAATCCAGGCCAGGGATCGTTGTCTCGCGGCTGACACTGACCGGTGAAACCGAGTTGATCAGTACATCGGCAATCGACCGGCGCACTTTGTGAGGAGCAATACCCAGTGATAAAGTCAGGCTGGCTTGAGGGTCCATATCTATCATCAAGACATCTTGACCCATTTCGACCAGGGCGCCTCCTAAAGAGATGGCCGAGGTGGTTTTGGCAACGCCTCCTTTTTCGCTAGCGATGGCAATGATATTAGTCATACTCGATTGCAATTATCTTTCGTATCTGTTCAAACATGGAACGGATTTGCCCGAAAAAAGGAGTGCACAGGGGGATGCACCCCCTGTGCACTCCTTTTTTCGAAAATATCTTTGTTGGTTGAGTATTTTTTAAAAAGTTAACCTTCCTGCTTTGTCGGCTGGATGACCATCTGTGCCCGTTGTGCCTTCAATGCTTGACGTAATTCGCTGACGGCTGTTTGGAGCATCACTTGAGGGTTAGTGGTGGCGCGAATTTTTGTGGTGATATCTGTCACCAGGCGTTCGCGTTCAGCCCTTTGCTGGGTATCTCGATAGAGTCTGGCGCTTTCCAGGGCGACTTCGAGCTGATCAATGAGTGTATCCATGAGATTAATTTCTTCTTGGTTCCATGGATTGGCATTGTCGGGTTTTTCAAGGCGAACAACACCCAGAACTTGATCACGCAGGATGATGGGGATGGCGATGGTTTGTTCATCAACTTGAACGATCTCACCGCGCTGACTGGCTTCAATCATGCTGGGTGTCCACTCTGCTGAGGTTGGAATCACATCCTGCGTCAATGTGGAAAGGAAGCCCAGTTCAGCTTCTGTGCGCAGGAATTCGCCCCAGGATGCCTTGCTAAGATCGCCATAAGCGCGGCGAGTAGCTTCTAGCGAAACCTGGTGCTCCGTGAACAGGTGCGCGTTTTCGATGGCAATAGCAACCTGATCTGCCAATACCTGGAGTATGGCGACATCTTCGCTTGAGAATGCAGCCTCGTGTTTGCTTTGCACGTCGAGAGTGCCCAACAACTCGCCACCCACAATGAGCGGCAGCGCCATCTCAGACCGTGTTTCAGGCAGATCGGGGTTGTCGAAGAAGACAGCGTCTTTACCGACATCTAAAGCAATGCGCGGCTCTCGTTGCGAGGTAACGTAGCCGACGATGCCAACTTCACCGATTTTCAAGCGATGCCCTCGGGCTAGCATACGCTGACCACCTTCACTGTTAGCAGCTCGCAGAACAGCGTAATCTCTAAGCTCGTTTAATAAGAATATGCCTGTGTGGTAGAAACCGAATCTGTCGCTAATCAAGTGAGTCACTTGGGAGAGGAGCTCATCAAAGTTACGAATTGTAGTAGCAGCGCGACCGACCTCAGCAGCAGTCTGAAGTTGCACTGCGCGGCGTTCAATATCTCGGGTGCGGTCGGCAACGCTTGCCTCTAGGGATTCTCGGATATTTTGCAGTTCGGCATTGGCTTCGGCGAGAGTGCGTTCATTGATTCTGGCACGTTTGTAGGCTTCGTTGAGATTCTGTATCGCATAACGAAGCAGCAAGCCGCTTATGGTGAGAATGGCAATCAATTCAATAAAATCGAAAGGCTCTACGACTTGTGGGGGATAATCAACAAGATTTGTGGTTTCGGCGAAATATGTCCAGGCGACGATGAGAATATTCAATAGCGTGAAGATAAAAGCAGCGCGTTCACCAAGCAGCAGGCTAGCAAGAATGATGATTAGAACATAAGCAGTAACAGAAGTGTCAAGGATACCGCCGTAGGTAATAGATGAGTAAAAAGTAGCGCTGAGTAATATTAGTATGATTACAACGCTAATGATCTTGATGTTGCCGCGGCGCATGAAGACTAGCATCCCTGCACTCACGGTAGCGATGAACGCTCCGACCCAGGCAGTTATCCAATCGAACGGTTGGCCCGGCACGCGGTAGGCAAGCACTAGCACCCCTGTTGTTATGGCAACGCCTATCGTAAGGATAAGCAACACTTTATGAAGCAGACGGGCGCGGCGTGTCTTTTCTTCATCTTCGAAGGCGGGGGGAGTGAAGAATTGACGAATTGGAGTTAACATGGTTATTCTCTTTCCTCGCCGGATGTGAAGTTTGTATCTGACTGGCTTTGGGTACCCATGCGCACTTCAACTTCAGCCAGATCTAATACTTTGCGTATCTCGAGGGCTGCGGTTTGCAGCACGGATTCAATATCCAACGTCTCGCGCATGCGGGCAGTGATTTCACTGGTCATTTGCTCTTGAACGGCGCGGCGTTGGGTGTCTTCGAACAGACGGGCGCTTTCTAGAGCGACACCTAAGCGGTTGGCCAGCGTCTCTAACAGAGCGATCTCCCCCGGCATCCACGCCTCGCTTGCCTCGCCCTTGCGAAAGCCTAGCACGCCCACTACGTGGTCGCGCACCTTGATGGGGATGGACAGGGATGGGGTTTTTGCCCCATCGACTTCCACAGTCTGGCTGGCTTGGGCTGCCCGGAGCATTTCGGGTCGCCAGCTGCCAGTGGCAGGGGTGATAGATTTAGGAGCCGCGGGGGATTCGGCTGCATACTGGTATCCCCATTCGGGCTGAGTGCTGAGCAGCCTTCTCCATGCCTGGCGACTGATTTCACCATAAGCGCGGCGGGTGGATTCGATGGCTTCCTGGCTATGAGCGAACAGGCGCGCGTTTTCGATAGTTATGGCCACCTGGTCGGCCAATACTTGTAACACAGCCATGTCTTCGTCAGTAAAGGCGGCCTCCTGAGTGCTTTGTACGTCGAGAGCGCCCAGGGGCTGCCCGCCGACAATGAGCGGCAGAACCATCTCGGAGCGGGTGTGGGGCAGATCGGGGTTTTTGAAGTGAACGGCATCTTCACCTACACCCAGGGCGATGCGAGGTTCCTGAAGGCCGGTAACGTACCCCACGATGTCCTCTTCCCCCACTTTTAGTCTGTGCCCTCGGGCCAACATGCGCTGGCCGCCCTCGCTGTTGGCGGCACGCAGTACAGCGTATTGGCTCTTTTCGTCCAGGAGAAAAATGCCAACGTGGTAGTAACCAAAGCGTTCGCTTATCAGGTGCGCGATTTGAGGAAGTAGCTCATCTGGATCGCGAAGGGTGGCAGCAGCACGACCGACGTCTGCCGCGGCCCGCAGGTATATCGCACGCTTTTCCATATCCGCGGTACGGTCGGCGACACGTTGCTCAAGCGTAGCGCGAATGGCCTCGAGTTCATGGTAGCTTTGGGTGAGTGACGCTTTGTTGGCGCGGGCACGTTCAATCGCCTGTGCGAGGTTGCGGGTTGCCAGATAAAGCAGCACAGCTGCAAACGCGAAGAGTAAAGCATAGACTGCAAACACCGCCGGAAGCGGGGTGGATACGCTTAGCAACGCCTCTCTTTGTTCGGCAATCATCAAGCCTAGAACAGCTAGAATAGTGAGCGTGGTGGTGTGAATGGCCGCCCATCCACCGAGGAGCAGCCCGGCTGTCAGGATGATGATGAAATAAATGCCCGTGAAGGGGTGGGTAATGCCCCCAAGCAAAAATACGCCGATCGTGTTGAGCAGCCAGCTCGCGGCTACGAGCAGGAAACTGCTTGCCCGTACTCGGCCCAGGCGCAACAGTACTTGTGCGCTCAAAGATAGCAGGATGAAGGCGCTGCTAGATGCCATGCCAGGCATATTGCCGGGGTCAGTGAGGGGTGTGGCAATTAAGCCTGTCAACGCAATCACGAAGAGGGTCAACGAGATAGCGTGCGCTAACCCGGCGATTCTGGTTTTGTCTTCGTCCTCGAAAGCCGGCGCTCTAAGCAGGTTTTTTATGCGGTCAGACATTCTCATCTCCCAACCCCATCCGCACCTCGACCTCGGCTATGCTCAATGTCTCTCCGATCTCATGCACGGCGGTTTTGAGCACTGTTTCCATGTCTAGCGACTCGCGCATGTGGGCAGTTATTTCTGCAATCAAACGTTCTTGCTCTGCCCGACGTTGGGTTTCTTCCAGCAAACGGGCGTTCTCCAGGGCCAGGGCCATGCGCTCTGCGACCGACTCAGCCAATGCAGTGGTTTCTGGCAGGGTTTGCTCTTCTTCAAGGCGCAGGTTGAGGGAGCCAATCACCTGGTCTCGCAGCCTGATGGGAACGGTTAGTATGGTGGTTTTTTCATCATAGGGAGGTGCAATCTCAGGAGCCTGCTCTTCTTGTGGAACTTCCTCTGTTAGAGGTTCGATGCCCACACCGCGATAACGGAAACCTAAGGAGCCTCCAGATCGTTCAATAACCGTTTGCCATGCCTCCTGAGTGTAGCTGCCAGTGGCGACCTCCAGCTCGCGTAGGGTTTGGCCCATTTCTCGCAGAAGACGAGTGTTTGAGATAGCCACGGCTAACTGGTCGGCCAGGGTCTGTAAAACTGAGACGATATCTTCTTTGAAAGCAGCTTCTTCTCGGCTGTGGACGTTCAAGGCGCCAATGATTTGATCGCCTACCTGGAGGGGCAGGGCCAACTCGGAGCGTGTCTCGGGGAGTAGGGGATTAGGGGGGTGTTTTTCATCAGTGCCTGCTTCGATGTCAATGCCAGGGTCGCCAGTGATTGTGGCTTGCCCTACCAGGCTGGTTTCATCCAATGTTTGGCGGTATTCTTCGGCTAGCATTTGCTGACCGGCTCTTCCGGTGGCTGCCATGAGGATGGTGTAATCCCCGCGTTCATCGGTTAGATAGATGGCTGTATGATAGAACCCAAAGCGTTCGCGCACTAGGCTGACAGCGTTGTTGAGCAGCTCATCCAGGTTTTGTGCGGTGGTTGCGTCGCGAGCAACCTCGGCGGCCGTTTGGAGGTAGATGGTGCGCGTCTCTAATTCAGCCGTACGCTCTCTCACCATGCGCTCCAACTCCTCGCGCCTCAAACGGAGTTGTTCGTTGCGCTCTAGCAGTTCTTGGGAAGTTAATTCTAAAGAACGTTCAAGCAGGGCGCGGTCATCGTCTGATTGAAGATAAGCTGCGTTGACTGCTTGAACCAGGCGTTGCAGTTCTTCAGGAATATCTTCATCTGAGCCCAAATAGCGTCTCAATTGGCGCTGGAGTAGCCTGTGCACTGATTACTTCTCCGAGAGGGTGGTGATGGTCATCGTTTGGTTATGGAGGTCGCAGCTGGCATTGGGCGCAGCGGGGCAGATTTCCCCATAGGAGTAGAATCCTGTCAGGGTGGTGCTCTCACCCAAAACTTCGCGCACGCTCTCCACTTCATCTTCAACCATTTGCTGGAGGACCAGTTTTCTCCCGACACAACTGATCAAAATCGCTAGATCAGGCGATTCTTCCCCGGTGATCTCCAAGCTGGTTTTTGCGGCTCCGTAAGCGCCATCGACCAAACGGTCGAAGTTTGCTTTCATGAAACGAGCGTAAGCCCCTTCGGGAACGTCGCCAGCAAAAGTCATGCTGCCCGCATCTTCATCAACTGCTAAGATAGTGCGTACGAGCCGTTCTGGATTATCCTCCGTCCTGATGCTCAAGGGAAAGAGCAGCGCGCTGGAGGGCAGATCTTTGGCGTGATCTCCCAGGTAATTTTTATACAAAGCCAGAGCGGACTGGTCATCCAACTCGAACAGGACATTGCCTTCTGAGCGGGTGATGAGCCTCTCCGGCCCAAAGGGGTCCCAGCCTCCCATGGATCCGTAACCAATCTTGAGACGATCTCCATAAAACCCGACTACGACGATGCTGTCTGCCTGCGGGCCGCTATTGAAGAAAACAATTGTCTCTTCGAACCTGGCCCCATCTCCTGCCAGACCACCTGTGATGACCACATCCGATGGCAGGTGCTTGGATAAGCCCCGGACGAGGTCACTGCCGTTGGTATGGGTTCCTTCAGAGATCACAAAGACATGTGCTAAGCTTTCATGATCGAGGGCTTTGGCTAGTTTTTCACCCGCTTTGAAGCTGTTCATATCCACATCATCCAGTTTGACTTGAACGCCTTTGACCTGGGTGTGCTCGAATTCAATGGCAGTGATGACTAAAGAATCGTCGAAAACCCGCGTTCCGCTGATTTCACCCGCAGTGGAACAGCCTACAATCAGGGCATCCGGGTAGGCTTTGCGGATGTCCAGGATATGATCAGGCTCTTGTAGAACCTCCCTCGAGCCGAAAGTGAGAACCCACTGGGCTGATTTTAGTTTCCCGGGAGGATCTGTGACCCAATTTTGGGATTGTCTCCAGGTGCTTTGTTCGATTTTCATAATGGCTGCTCCTTCCTTCCTTTCTTTGTTTAGTAGTTTGGTAATGTCAACCTGGCGAGGAATATCTGGAATTTTGGGGTGTCGGTGGGTACCCACCGCACAACCCAAAATTCCGGGCAATCTTTCCTTCGGTAGATAAACTTGACATTATCAAAATAGCCACAGTAATTTTTATTCTTCAGGCGTCAATTGAACGGATACTTCTGCGACGCCAGCGAGCTGTCCCAACTCGCGCACGGCCATCTGAAGTACCGTATTGATATCGAGGGATTGGCTAAAGCGGGCAGAGGCCTGGCTGAGCAATTCCTCTTGGGCAGCCCGGCGTTGTGACTCTTCCAGCAGGCGGGCATTTTCCAAGGCAACGGCAATTTGTGTGGAAACTTCTTTAGCTAACCCTTGGTCATCAAGGGTCCACTCAGGCTCATCAGGATTCCGACGCAGCGAGAGATCACCGAGGGATTGCCCGCGCAGGGTAATGGGGATCAATAAGTGCTGATAACCTTCAGAATCTATATGCACTTTTGGTTGGTGGTCATCAGATTTTTCTAGAGATGTAATTTGATCATCCGTAGCGGGTTTTACACGAACGCGGTCGAAGTGATAAGTTTTGGGTTTGCCGCCCAACCTCTGCTGCCATGCTTCATCAACATGCTCACCGTACAAAGTTTGCAGCTCCCGTACCGTTCGTAGGCTTTGTTCGAGCAAGCGCGCGTTCTCGATGGCCATGGTAACCTGGTCGGCCATGATTTGGAGCACTTCCGCGTCTTCATTGGTAAAGGCGCCGGATGTTTTCGATTGCACATCCAGGACACCGATGATTCTGTCATGGATTTTCAGGGGTAATGCCATTTCCGAGCGGGTTTCTGGCATATCAGGGTTATCGAAATAGCAGCAATTCCCGGAAGTTAGGGATAGAAAAGGTTGACAAGGGTTTTCGTAAACATTAGGATGGGAAGGTATCGGAAAAAGAACGAGAGAACAGGAGAAGAAGCCATGAAGACCCGAAAACACCTCTCAGCCAGCGGATTATTCAGGATCGTACGGGGAAGGTTCATGCACATAGTTGATCATCGGACAGAACAAACGAAGGTAAGCCTGGTTGACACGATGATGTCAGGGTTGGCGCTGTTTTCATTGAAAGATCCATCATTATTGGCCTTTGATGAGCGTCGGGAAGAACCGAAAAACTTACACACAGTATATGGGATAGAGCAGATACCGTGTGATACGCAGATGCGGACGATACTGGATGATGTTGAACCAGAAAAACTCAGGCCAGTATACAAAGATGTATTTCGGCAGTTGCAGCGCGGGAAGGAATTAGAGTCATATCAGATAATGGGGAAGTATTATTTGTTGTCACTGGACGGGACTGGGTATTTCTCATCCACACAGATACACTGTTTGAACTGCTTGGTCAAGAAGCTGAGAAACGGGGAGATACTCTACCATCACCAGATGTTAGGGGCTGCCATTGTTCACCCCAATCTCAAAACGGTGATACCGTTGATGCCTGAGCCGATCATCAAGCAGGATGGTGTCAAGAAAAATGATTGTGAACGCAACGCCGCCAAGCGTTTTTTCGAGAAATTGCGACAAGATCATCCTCATTTGCCGCTGATCGTGACAGAAGACGCCCTGAGCAGCAATGCTCCCCATATCCAGGAACTGAAAAAACACAATCTGCGTTTCATACTCGGGGTCAAGGAGAGTGACCATGCTTTTCTGTTTGAGCAAGCGGTTCAGGCGCACAAGGAAGGACGCGGTGGCGAATATGAGTTTACAAAAGATGGTGTCCAGCACCGATTTCGCTTTGTCAACCAACTGCCCTTGAATGCTTCCCACCCCGATATGCTGATCAATTTACTCGAGTATTGGGAAGTAACCGAAAAAGGAGAACAGTATTTCTCCTGGATTACAGATTTCACCATCGAACGCCACAACGCCTATACCCTCATGCGAGCAGGACGGGCACGTTGGAAAATCGAGAACGAAACCTTCAACACTCTCAAGAACCAGGGCTATCAGTTTGAGCATAACTTCGGACATGGAAAAAACCATCTCTCGGTCGTCTTTGCACTCTTGATGATGTTAGCCTTTCTGGTTGACCAAGCCCAACAGATGGCCTGCCCACTCTTTCAAGCGACGCTGGCGAAAGTTGGCAGCAAAAAACGCTTGTGGGAAAAGATGCGGGGGCTGTTTTGCCACCTGGACTTCGAGTGCATGGAGGATATCTGGCGGGCATTGTTGTATGGCTACAAGATTTCTGGTTTCGTCATCCTGGATGGTACCTGATGCGTACTCTTTCTACCTCCTATCTTTTTCGTCTCTGCTGCCATCAAAGTCAGGTGAGTTGGTTAGCCGCGTCTCTCTCCCAAAGATTAGCCTGTTTTTTTGAACTTGCCTTCAGTTCAAATACGCTTGTCTCTGCAATTCGCCCTTTTCTCCTGCTCCACCTTAGCTCAACTGCCCCCATACCGGGAATTGCTGTCGAAATAGTAGCGGTCCTCGCCTACATCGAGGGCGATGCGGGGGAGGCCAGTATCTGCGACACGGCCGACTACACCGGTTTGTCCAACACCGAGTTTGTGTCCCCGTTTTAACATGCGTTGGCCGCCCTCACTATTAGCAGCTTGCAGAACGGCGAATCTGTTTTCTTCGTCCAACAAGAAGATGCCAGCATGGTAAAAGTCAAAATGCTCAGAGATGAGTTCCGTGGTGTCTTTTAGCAATGTGTCGAGATCATGGATGACAGCAGCTTCACGGGCTACCTGCGCGGTCGCCTCTAATTGTGTGCTGCGTTCGTGCAGTTCCAGGGTTTGTTCTGCAACCTGGGAACTCAGTGATTGATACAGCTCTGCGAGTTCTTCCGCCATCTGGTTGAAGGTGTAGGATAGCGCCCCAATTTCGTCATCGCGTGTTTCAGGGACGCGCTGCGACCAGTCACCCGCAGCAAATTGGCGCGTCGTTTCAGTTAATATTTGTAGGGGTCGGGTCAGGCTTCTGGCCGCGATCCATAGGAACAAACTGAGCAGTGCCACCAAAGCGGTTAGGGAAATCAAAGCATATGGTGTTAAGGCCTGCAGGTTTTCAAAAACAATCGATTCAGGGATATCGATAACCACACCCGCCTGGATTGGTGCAACCCAAGTATACGAAGCTAGAGATGGAGTCCCATCGAAGGAACGAAGTGAAATATTTTTATGATGTTCTTCTAGACTACCAGGTGTTTGTTGTGCTTCCTGACGACTATGTGTATATTGATCTCCCAAAGGTGTCAGAACATTGATTTGTGACTGAGAAGGTAATAAAACAGATAATTCTTCAATTCGATAGTCGAGTCCGAGAAACACTTGATCGTCTAGAACGATATAACTCTTAGCCTGGGGTTGGAATTTTGTCACCGATGTCAGGATATCAAGGAGTTGCGAATTGCTCAAGATCCCCACGACATACCCATTTGTATCTTCTGCTTGATAGGGAATATGCGTAAAGACCATGATCTCATCATCGCTTAGAGGGGCTAGCGCATAACCAACGTATGAACCTGGATTATCGGAGTAGATGTTGCTAAAAGCGCTATCCGTAAGATAAAAACCTTCCCATGCTGGTTGGGTTGAGATCAATATTTCACCTGAAGAAGACAAAACCATAAAATCGCTGAAGTTGATGCCAACTCGTTCTTGATTGAGCGATTTTAATTCGCTTAGAATTACCTCGCGCGTGTTCTCAAATGTCGAGTTTTCCGTGTTCTCGAGGGTCAGGATTTGATCGAGCGCTTCCCTGATATATCCCTGGCGGAGAGTTGCATCTAATTTTATTCGAGCAGTCGTGATCCAGGTATCGATATCATTTGCCAGGGTGTGCAAATAAATATTGGCTTGATCATGCACTTGATCGATGAGCAGATCTCGTGCCCGGAAGAAGACAATACTTCCAATGATGATCAGCGGGAGCATAGACAAAGGGATCACAACCAGCAAGAATGTGCGTTGGATCCGCCCGCGGAACCTTTCTTGTATCGTAGTGTCCTGAGTTGGTTGGTTATCTACAGACATGCATCAATTCCATCAGCTTGTTTTTTTGTACCAATAGCTACCGAACGGATTACCCCGCACACCCTTTTTTCGGGAACTTTCTCTATGGTTGCAATGTTACTTTCTCTACCCATCGGAGACATTTAGCTGGATCAAACCGTCCGATGCGCCCAGGGTTTGCCCTAACTCTTGAAGCGCTGTACGTAAGATCGTATCTACACTCGTGGATGCCCAGACTTTGCTGGTGATATCAGCGACTGAGCGGCTGTGCTGAGCGCCGCGTTCCGTTTGCGTCACCAGGCGGGCGTTCTCGAGCGCCAGTGCAGTCTGTGAAGCAACGCCATTAATAAATGCCTCTTCTTCCGCTGACCAGGTATCCTGATCGCGTTCGATGGTGATCGTGCCGATGACCTGGTCACGCAGGACGAGCGGCACTTCGAGCGTAATCGGTTGAGTTTCGGGTGGAGGGCCAGTTTCTGCAGCAGACCTTTCGAAGGTATAGCCCATATCCCCCTCGCGGGCGGCCACATCTTCCCAGGCCTTGGCCAAATATTGCCTGTGCAGGGATTGAATCTCATTGAGACTCTCTTGAGCCTGGTTGTACAGATTGGCGTTGTCGATAGATGTGGCCAGACTGTCAGCGATACCTTGCAGTACGGTGATATCGTCCTGGTCGAAAGCTTCGGGCCAGATGGATTGGATCGTCAAAGCTCCCAAAGCGCGCCCCTCACTGATCATGGGCAGAGCCAATTCCGAGCGGGTGGAGGGCAGGTAGGGATTCTGAAAGTGCACCGCTTCTTCACCGACATCCAGGGCAATACGCGCTTCATGATGAGAAACCGACCAGCCGATCATCGATGTGCCGCCCACGGCTAGTTTGTGGCCGTCGGCAACCATTTTGCGGCCGGCTTCGCCAGTGCCAACGCGTAATACGGCAAATTGTCCATTCTCATCTAGCATGAACACGCCGACGTAGTACAACCCAAAGCGTTCTTTTACCAGATTGACAACCTGTTCGAGTATCTTATCCGGGTCAAGCTCGGCGGTGATCGCTCGGGATATCTCTGCCGCTGTGCGAATCTGCACCTCACGCCGTTCCAAATCTGCCGTGCGTTGCTGCAATTGAACCCGGTCTTGTTCTAATTCATCCGTGAGTTGATTGGCTCTTTGCAAGTTGATTGATAAGCCGTTGATGATCACACCGAAAGAGATAACCGCCAGCAGGCTGACTGTGAGTAAGGGCACGCTCGTAGATGTCCAGGGGAAGAGTTCCGTGGCGTCGAGATATGAGTCGAGACTTGGGGCGGCGATCATATTCTGGTTCATCAGCCAACCCATACCGAGTAGAGTACCTGTGCTGAGGGCAGATGCTGCCACTCCAACCCGGGTACCCAAGAAGACAGCCGATAGCAGCGAGAAACCAAGCCACCAGACGCGCGCATCGCCAGCTGATGCAAATTGAAGGGCAGATAATATGCCCACTGCGTAGAGCAGCATGAGCAAGGTGCTCGCCCGCAGCCCATAATTCAGCTTGCGAAAGATGGTGATGATGAGCAGCCATGCATACACGGCTGAATAAGCCAGCACAAATAGATATGATCCGGCTCTCTGAGCTGGGCCCAGGTTGACAATGTAGGCGCCACCGCCCAATACCGCCGCAGCCATCAAAACGGCGTTCAGGATGCGTTCACGCCAATATTGGATACCAGCTGCCCCCCCACTTGAGCGCTGGGCCAGGAGATTCCTGAAGAGCGAAGTCATGCTGGCACCTCCTCTTCACCAAGCTCGTTGGGCTGTATAAGTTCAGCAGGTTCAGGCTCAATCGCGATCTTGATGTGGGTGCGGCGAGCGCCCAGGACTTCGCTAATCTCTTCGGCTGTCGTTTTTAGAATTGCCTGCATATCGGGTGAGCGGCGAATCTTACTGGTTATTTCGTAAAGCTGCCTATCTTGCGTGGCTCTCTCACTTGTGCTTTCAAGCAAACGGGCGTTACGGATTGCGATAGCCACCTGTGATGCCAGGGTGACCAGCAAGCGCATATCATCATCGTCAAAGCGATGTTCGTTTTCGAGGTCTTGCACGACAATCGCGCCGATAGGTTCATTCGCCACGATGAGAGGCACTCCCAACCAGGATTTTGCAAAACCAATATCCGTGATGATGGCTCCCAAAGCGCGGCTGCGGTTGACCGTGTCTTCGACGATCATCAGAGGTTGTTGCGTACGGATGATAATTGAAGTCAGACCCTGACCCAATGGGAATGGCGCCATTGAAGTAATCTCTCCGCTTTCATCCAGGTAGGGGACTTCGATGTTGTCCGTCTCGACGTTGTAATGTGCGATCAAGAAGTTCACGTCTCCCATAACCTGAACGATTTGGCGGTGGATGATTTGGTAGAGGGTATCGAGATTAGTTTCGGTGGCGATGGAATGCCCGACTGTGGAGATGGTTTCTAACTCAACCAGGCGTTGTTGGATGTTCTCTAGCGCGCTCACCTTTTCCAGCGCGGTTCTGGTGATATCGATGAGACTGGTATAAGGTTCTATGGCTGCATGTGTAAACCTGCTCGTATCGATAGATCCGAGGATAAGCAAAGCCTTTAGCTGGTTACCTGGCATAATCGGCAGGAATGCAAAACTCTGACACCCAAGACTGCGCGGCACCTGCAAGAGGCTATTAGGGAAGTTCTCGATTTGATCGCCCTCGGTCACCATCAGGGGTAATGCATTCTCGAAATTTGATGCCAACTCACGGGCTGGGACGGAGATGCGGGGCAACGTGGCCCGCCATAGGCGCGCAGAGCGATCTCCGCCATGCGTGGGGTGGGGTGATTCTGTTTCCCTGATGGGGTCTATCATCGATAGGCCGTGCAAACCCTCAGCTTCCACCTGGAAGAGTGCTGAAATGAAGGGGGCTTGTTCTAATGTAGCAGCCAGTGCCTGCAAAACATCCTCACTGGTTTCGGCTTCTGCAATGGTATGGCTGGCCTGGTAAAGCGCTGAAGTTGTCTGAAGGTCACCCCGGGCAGATTCTAGTAGGTGGAAGCTTTGGAGCACTGTGGCGATCTGATTGGCCAGAGTTTGCAATGTGGCGATACTATCGGCCTCGAAAGCATTGACCCGGTGGCTTTGCACGTCCAAAACACCGATTACGTTATCGCCAACGCTGAGGGGAATCACGGCCTCAGAACGCGTATCAGGCAGATCACCTACGGGGAGGTAATAAGGATCTTCCTCGATATCCGCGGCTACATAATATTGATTGGTCGCTGACACCTGACCGATAATTGACCCCTCGCCAACGGGAAGGCTGGTATAACCCTGTTGAATAACGCCTCTTTCGGAGGCGCTGAAGGAATCTTTCAGGATGGCTTTCTCTTTGGCATCATCGAGCAAAAAGACAGCCGCATAATAGTAACCAAATCGCTCTACAATCAGTTTAACCGTTTGCTGGAGCACTGTGTCGAGATCGGTGGCGGATGTGGCGATTTGAGCTACTTCTGAAGCCGTGCGTACCTGTTGGGTGCGGGTGATCACCTGCGTTTCCAATGAGTGGTAGAGCGTGCTGAGTTCATCGGCCATTTGATTGAAGGAATATGCCAGCAGGCCGATTTCATCGGTGCTTTTTACCTGGGCTCGTTTTTGCCAGTCTCCTTCTGAGAAGTGTTGTGCAGATTCTGCAATTTCCAAGATTGGGCGCACGATCCGGCGTGTGCCAAACCAGGTCAGCAAACCAGAGAAGAGGATCGTGAACGCCAGTAGTGCGCTAAAGTAGGGCAGGTTTTGCAGTTGTTGAATGATGCTTGTTGTGGGGATTTCGATCACCAGGCCAGCTTTTAACTCGGGGATTGGCATATAGGCGGCCATGACTTCCTGACCATCGAAGGACGTGAATTCAACTACATCGCTGATTGTGTCGCTAAACGCAGAAGTAAAGAGCCGCGTTTGTTCAGCGCTTGGTTGAAAAAATGGGGCATCGATTTCTTCTTTTATGTTAGGGCCAATTCCTATGTAATATCCATCATCAGTGATTATGTAAATTCTTATGCCAAGAAAACTGATATCGTTGAAGAGCGCTTCAAAACGAGAAAGCCCTGTCAGCCCCCAGATTGTGACTAAGTGCTCCCCATCAAGCGTGAAGTATGGTCTGGCTGTTATGATAGCTAAAGAATTGTAGATGGGGTCGGGTTTGTATACCGCCAGAAAGGCGTGTTCGGTTGATAGCTGCTCAAAGTAAGATACTTCAGCCAGGGATGTGCCTTCGTAGCGCCGGTTTGATGCAGCCAGTATCTCTCCATCCGATGAAAGTATAAAAAATTGATGGATAAGATCCTCGGTTGCGTTGATTTCTTCTAAGTTGGTCAGGATGAGTTCGCGCGCCTCAACGAACCTGGGATTCTCACTATCGCTTAGTTGATTGACCGTCTGGAATGCTTCAACGACTGTTGGGTCAAAGTAGAATTCATTAATTCTTTCTTTTCTGGCCTCGATCCATACATCGATTTTCGACTGTTGTTGTTCTTCAATCGATACCAGCGTGCTTTCGATTTGGTCGATGAGAATTTGGCGTGAGCGAGCGTAAGCCATTCCGCCCATAAGAAGAAGAGGCACCAACGCGATGGGGATCAACACCGTTAGCATCGTGCGCGCTAATTTCCCGCGAAATTTTGGGGTTGATGCAGGAATAGCTTGTGACATGCCGGACTCCTCTATGGCTTATAGGATGTGTCGCGCCGATAAAGTGTTATATTATTCCCGCCTCGACGACCTGCAAGTGAATAACGGTACTGGCGCAATTCCAGAAAATGCGCATCGTCGTTATTCGAACTCCCAAACGGGCTCGCCAGCTATGATGCGGCGAATTTGACCGGGAAAGCGATCTGGGTCGAGAGGTTTACCAATAAATCCGTCGAAATTTGCTTTTCTGGCCTTGTTCATCTGTTTGACGCTGGCTTCTGCGGTCACAGCGATCACGGGTGTATCTCGCAGAGTTTGGGATACTTTGATCTTCTTCAGCGCGCTGTACCCGTCTTCATATGGCAAGCGGATATCTAACAGGATCAAATCGAGGCGTGGGAGGGTGTCTGCATATTCGACAACCTCGTAGCCTGAGGTTTTCCACTCACAGTGAATCCCCATATAGCCCAACATGCGGGCGATGAGCACGAAATTGGAAACATTATCTTCCACAACCAAAACGGTGGCGCCTTTGGGGATATCTTTTGAGCTTACTGACCTCTCTTGGGTGTCTGGGGTGCTCTGGTTCACGATTTCGCCTCTTGAAGGTATTGAGCGATTTGTTTAGGGAGGGCATCTACATCGATAGGTTTTTGAATATACCCATCACAGCCGGCATCGAGGGTGCGCTCTCGGTCTCCCCTCATGACATTGGCGGTTAAAGCGATGATGGGTACATGCTTCAGCTTAGGAATATCCTTGAGTTGGCCGGTAAGCGTATAGCCGTCGATATCGGGCATGTTGATATCCATCAGAATGAGGTTGGGATTTTCCTCTTCCAGGATAGCAAAAGTTTCTTTGGCATTTGCCGCTTCGATGACGGTATATCCTTCAGCCTCAAGAATTCGCCGGACGAGTAGACGATTAGAGATATTGTCTTCTACGTAAAGAATAGCTGCGTCTTTTGTCATAGTTATTTATGATTTTGTTAATGTTTTCTCGAATAAATTCTACCATGAATGGCATGTCGTCGATATAACGCTTGTGTCCTATTTCCGGGCTCACTTCAACTGAAATGAAACACACCCAACTTGTAATTATGCCTGATTATAGTGCCCAAGTGCGTTTGGTTTAGTAGGGGACGGTTAGGAAGAGTTAGGGGGCACACCGCTGATTGGTTCGGCATGAATAAATATTTGTGAACGGCACAAAGTATATGGGTGTGTTTCAAATGAGTTGAGAAAGGTGCCCGTATTCCGTATAGCGTATTCCGTAATGCTTCCCAAATACGCAATACGTAATACGCAACAAGGCGATCAACTGAAATGAAACACACCCAAAGATAAATGCAAGTTGTATGCCAAAATTCCCGAACTTAAACGAAAAACCCGTTGAATTCAACGGGCTTTTTAGAGCGGGTGATCGGATTCGAACCGACGAATGGTAGCTTGGGAAGCTATTCTTTGAAAAATCGCAACCGCGGACTGGTAGCCTACCATTCTGAACAGGGATACCAGTCGCTGGTTCGATGTTTTTCTCTTTGAGGCTACCATTCGCTGGTTCGTTTTTTTACTCCCAGATTACCCTTCTTTGGTTGATGTCAAGGTTACTATTCCAGATTAAAAACGCCCACCCATGAGTCATCGGGGTGGGTGATATAATCGCTTTCACCTGCGCCATCGTTGCCCCGATGGTTCGGGTTGGGGCTGGATGTGTTAGCGCACATCCAGCCTTTTGTTATAGTGCTATTATAACACAGTATATTAAAACTGGAGAGAAATTCCGAATAGTAATATGATAAACAACAGATCGGATAATCCTCGTAGGTATCCAACCTTCTGAATGTGTCCACGCCCCGAATGTTTTCTCAAGATATGTGATTGTTTGTGGTCAGTAAAGGGAAAAGCCTATCTTTGTCAAACAAGCAACCATTCAGCGATTGAGCGCATCTCCACAGGAATACTACCAACCACCTGCGGATCCTCGTTGATTTCGGACAGGATCAGCGCTTGTTCTACTTTGATATGTTGGGTGGCAGCCTCGATCCCCCGAAACTCGCGCTCTCGCGTTTTGGGATCTTCCATGTGCTGAGTTACCTGGATCAATTGACGGCTATCCGGTAAATAAAAATCCACCTCATATTTTTCTGGCGATGTGTAGTAGTAAATCTCCTTGGTGCGTTGACGCAATGCGAGAAAAACCAGATTCTCCAGGAACTTGCCTGTATTGGGCGAAAATTGAAAACCAATCGCGTTGAGCAGCCCCATGTCGATGCCGTATACTTTCTTGGGAGCGATCTGTTGACGTTTCACAGAATAGTCATAAAGATTGAGGGTGAAGATCAACCAGCTGTTTTCCATGTAGCTGATGTAGCTTTTGATGGTGTTGACACTGCCCAGGCGGAAACGGTTTTTCAACTTATTGAAGGAAACCAGACCGGCCGGATTGCTCATCAGGGTGAAAGCCAGTTCCTTCAATGCTGATACTGCTTCGATCCTGTAACGCGTGGCAATATCTCGGTAGAGGATGTCATCATAAAGTGTGCGCAACAAAGGCATGTCCGGGTACTTGAGCGCATCGGGGATGCCACCCAGCCGAAGATAATCATCCAACGCTTTGCGCAGTTGTGCAGTCTCGACGGTAGTCATCCGCCCGATGGGTGGGATTGGATCACCGCGAAAGGTAAGGAATTCCTTGAAGGAGAATGGAAATAATTCGATGGGTACATAGCGCCCGGTCAAACGCGTACCCAACTCTCTGCTGAGCAAAGCAGCATTCGAGCCGGTGATGTAAAACTTGAAGCCCTGATCCATGAAACGCCGCACAAAGTGTTCCCACCCTGGTATGTTTTGGATTTCATCAATGATGAATATGCTTCGTTGACCAAAAACCTCCACCAACACCTGGTAAAGATCGTTGAAGTCATCTGCCTGGAAATCTATAAAACGATCATCCTCGAAGTTGAGGTAATAAAACGCATCCTGACCCATTTTATGAGCCATCTGTGCCAGTAAGGTGGATTTACCGGCCCTGCGTAAACCAGAGACAATTACCGCGTGGGGCAAGGATGCCGCTTGTTCGATCTTTGCAAGCTGCGTGCGAACAGTGCCCGTATCGTATTGCCAGAACGCATCGAATTGTTCGAGCAATATGGCTTTGATTTGGTCTCTAGACCATTTTGATTTCCAGACTATTTCATTCATACTGAAATAATACATCAAAAACCTTTCAATGTCAATGAAATAATTCACTTTTATATTCCAGGCAAATAGTTATCGATTGGCCCATGTTTTCGATGGGCTTCTATCAAGTCATCATCTAACATTTGGATGTATCGCTTCGTCATATCCAGCGAGGCGTGTCCCATCAAAGCCTGGAGTTCAAGTAAGTCCATCCCAGCGCGACGGGATAGGGTAGCGAATGTTCGTCGCAGAGAATGAGGTGTTACCTTTACGCCAGAACGCTCGCTGATTCGCATGAAAGCTGATTGCATGCCACTTAACGTTAACCGGGTGCCAGTATTTGTTTGGATAAGGGGGTCGTCATCAGTGTGTTTGACCGTCTGTTGGTAGTTGAGCAACACCTGGCGTGTGGTTTCTCCTATTATTACAGTGCGATACTTTCCACCCTTTCCCCTTGCTATCCGTACCAAACCACTCTCGATATTAACATCTCTCCAATTAAGAGCAAGCGCCTCAGCCCGGCGAATGCCACTATCTGCAAAAAAAAGAACAACCATCTTGTCTCTAATCGTTAGGCACGCGTTGAGTACTCGCTGAAGTTCATCGAGTGAGAGTACAAGTGGACGCTTCTTATCGATGGATGGCATATTAAAAACGATTGGATCCGGGATGTATTTTTCTTGATGCCAAAAGCCTACTAAGGTGCGAATTGCTCGGGCGTGTCCGTGGATGTATGAATCGCTCAGATCTTTCACTCTTAGTTCAGCTAAGTATGTGCGCACGTGACGTGCAGATGTCTCTTTAGCCGTATTGGCGCCATTCTCTATGAGCCATTCTATGAAGCGTCCGGCCGTAAAGTTGTACCAGCGAATTGTGCCAGGCGTACAGAGCATGGCTTGGCGTGACAAGATAAAATCGGTGTAAGCATCATTAAGGTTATCCATATTCTGTGCCCATTTCAGTGTGATTGCGTTTGTTTGTACTAGATTGACGCTCAATTTATCAACATGCCAACGAGTGGCAAATTTTCGAGTTTAAATTCTCTATCTTGATAAATCCCTGCCCCAGATCTATTTTTAAAGTTCATTTGCGCCATAACCTGTTTCTATCATACGAGTGTCCGATAATTCTACGAGATAGAGTACGAAATTATTCGCGAAGACCCCAAAATGACTCAACTCGAATAACACTGTGCTAGAATAAACGGAATTTGACAATAATATTGCAGGTAGTAATGATGATTTGTAGAGAGTCAGGATCTTCTTTAGATGATGAACCTATAGCAGAACAGATGTGCTATTAGTGCAAATTCTAAAGCTTTTCTTTTTCCCAGAAAGGAATGAAATCATGAGTAAACGAAAACAGCTTTTATACATGTTTGCCATATTATTGATCGGGGGTTTCCTGAGCACCTTGCTCTACGCAATCGCCCCAATCATTACCGAGAAGCTGGGGTCAGAAGTGGCGTGGAGCGCCATCGGCTTGTGCCTATCTTTGTATGCCGGTCTGGTGCTGCTCATTTCAGAATACATCTCCAACCAGGAAAATCTAAAGGGCAAATTTGAACAGTACGTACTTCGGCCGTGGAGTTACAAAATCTACTTGTCCTCTGACCATGATAGTGATCCTGAAATCCTCGACTTTCCCGGTTTGGGTGGCATAAAAAAGAAGCTGCCCTGGAGGAAATCAAAACGTGGAAGACGGAGTCTCCATGGAACCGAAGTAGAAAGACGAACGGTACTGAAATGGGAAGCCCTGGACCCCAGTATCTCTCCGATAACCTTAGAAGAGTTTCTAGTGCAAGAGTTTGGAACATCCGGAGGGGGGATACCGAATGTCTCTACCTCTTCATTTTACGATTGGAGGAAAAAGTTCCTCAAAGATTTTTAGCCATCTGAATTTTCGGAGAATTACCGTACTCTAAACCGTACTCTCACGTGCTACAAAAGGGTCGCAAATATGCGGCTCTTTTTTTATTTCTGAGGAAGGTGACTATGCTGCGAGTTGTAATCTATTTGAAAGATCAAGAACATAGCACCCTTGGCGAATTGGCCGAGCGTGAATATCGCACTATCCAGGCTCAAGCAGCGATGATCATCCGTAAGAAGCTGGAAAGTCTTGGCCTGTTATCCGGCGAATCGCCCCTTGAAACCACCGTTATTTCCAAATCAGCCGCTCCCGTTGAAGAGGAACATCATGCCAACAGATAATCAACATCTCAAGGAGTATTTGTTCACTCCTGAACAACGGCGTGCCTTGGCGGAAGTATATCGTTTCCTGATTTCATTGGACCGTAATGAGCCCCAAGAGGCGGGAAATGACAACAACGCTGCTGGCAAACCTGTCGAGAAGGTAATTGTAGAATTCTCAATGGAGGCGATAACAGAGCATTCTGGTAACGTCTCGTCAGTAAAAACTAACCCACCTACGGATAATCCGGGCTTGGTCATCGTTTCGGTCATTGGCTGGTAAATGATACGCAGATTGATCAAATACAGGAGAAAAACACCTGAAAATCT
>JADHXE010000016.1 GCA_016783125.1 Anaerolineales bacterium | reverse complement strand
TGATTTGCGCCCTATATTGGCGAAACAACCGTGCCGTAAACCTGCGACTGGAGCATATTGTCATGGTAAAAAAGGCAAGGATCCTCACCACTTGTTTTTTTACCCTTGACAATATCGACTTTCTCATGGAAGTAGTTGCTCTTCGCCTTCAAATCCACTAGCTTCATGAGACAAAGGAGAACAACATGGCAAAGCGAAAGAAATCAAAAAAATCTGGCAGCAGTGCATTTCGTATCATTATTGTTCTTGGGGTAATTCTCTTAGGGGGTTATTATCTGTTTACAGGCTCAGATCCCCTGGGCTTGTTTACAGAAGAAGAGATCCCCGCACCTGAAGAACAGGTTGTTGTTGAAGAACCGGTGGAAGCGGTAAGCGGCGGCGGTGGTGACTGGTGGCAGGTTTATTTCACCGATCCGGCGACGATCAACGATCCTGGAAATTTGGCTGGGTCGATCCCCGAGAAGTTGATCGAGCTCATCGACAGCGCCCAACAAACTATTCATATCGCTTCTTTCGAGTTCAATCTCACCCCTGTGGCGGAAGCGCTCATAAGAGCTCATGAACGCGGCGTTGACGTGCGATGGGTTACCGATGATGAACATGGCCTCGAGGCTGATGAGGAAGACGACCACGGTCAATTTGAGATGCTGGAGGATGCTGGCATCGAGATCAAAGACGACCAGCGCAGCGCCTTGATGCACAACAAATTCTGGATCTTCGATGGACATACTTTGTGGACCGGTTCAACCAACATCACCCAGAATGGCAACTTCCGCAACAACAATAACGTAATTGTTATCCAGTCTACTCGCCTGGCGGAGATCTACGAACGCGAGTTTCAGGAGATGTGGAGTGGTGAGTTTGGCTCACGCTCATCTTCTACCGTTGATCAACAGTCAGCAACTGTCAATGGCACGCCGATCCAGGTTTTATTCGCCGCTGAAGATGAAGTCATGAGCCTGTTGGTTTCCATGATTGAAGAGGCGCAAAGCAGCATTCGCTTTATGGCTTTCTCTTTTACGTATGATGATCTGGGCGCGGCAGTGTTAGCCAGGGCTGAGGCTGGCCTGGAGGTGATGGGCATCTTCGAGACGCGCGGCAGCGAGACTGAATATAGTGAGTTACCTGCTTTGTACTGCGCCGGAGTGCCGGCACGCCAGGATGGCAATAAGGGCACCTTCCATCACAAAGTCTTCATTATCGACGAGCAGACCGTGGTCACCGGTTCACTGAACTTCTCAAATAATGCCGATGAGAGCAACGATGAGAACGTCGTCATTATCACTAACGTCGACATTGCTGCTCAATACCTGGCCGAGTTCGAGCGCCGTTGGGCCGAGGCCGAAGAGCCTGACGCTGCGGATATGAATTGTAAATAAATGCAACCTCCCGCAGGTTCAGAACCTGCAGGAGGTTCAACAGTGACAATCATCCCGTTGACGGTGAATTTTAGCACGAGTATAATGCTTGATAACAATTGAATAACCACCTTCGGGGCAGGGTGCAATTCCCGACCGGCGGTAAAAGTCCGCGAGCATCTTTGGATGCATGATCCGGTGGAACTCCGGGGCCGACGGTATAGTCCGGATGGTAGAAGGTATAGATGAGCTGGCCTGTATGGGCTGGTGTCCTCATCTGCCCCGAAAACTCAGGTTTTCGGGTTTTCGCGAAAAGGCGAGTTCCAATCGCCATTTCGCAACTCCAGTGCATGAGCACTGGAGTATCATGCCTAGAACTCTAGTTCTCTTGGCCTGATTGCTAATGCCCCGATTTGCTTTGCATCGGGGCTTTTTGTTATGGGCTTACGCAGTTCGATGAAAAATATACCGAAAATAGGGGTGTGCAGGGTGCTTGCTTTGCACGCCTATGGCGGCACCCTGCACACCCCTATTTTCGGGTTTCTTTCTGCGCAGGTGCGTAAGTCCTATGTTTATATATTTAGGGTGTGTTTCATTTCGGTTGAGGCCGATCCGTATTGCGTATAGCGTATTGCGTAAGGCATTCCCAAATACGCAATACGCTATACGGAATAGATGTACTTTTCAACTCATTTGAACCACACCCATATATTTATGCGTTCACGAAGAGTCATTCTTTTATTTGTGTCTATTGCAGGATTGCTGATCGGCTGGCAATTGCTGGTTACATTTGGCGATTTCCCGCGCTTTATCCTGCCTTCTCCAGGAGATGTGCTGAATCGCTTTCTGGAAACCGTGGGGGATGGCAGCTTATTCCGGCATCTGGCGACAACCTTGAAGGAAGTCTTCTGGGGTTTGGCTTTAGGGGTGAGTTTTGCATCGATATTGGGATATCTGATCGCAAAATCCCGTTGGATCGAGCGCTTGCTGTCGCCCTATATCGTTGCCAGCCAGTCAGTACCATTGGTGGCCATTGCCCCTTTGTTGGTGATCTGGTTTGGACCGGGGATGCTCTCTAAAATTTTGATCGCCGCGCTGATTGTGTTTTTCCCTGTCCTGGTGAATATTGTGGTGGGGGTGCGTGCCGTGCCCGAGGATTTACACGCCCTGATGCGTTCCCTGGGCGCCACCCGCTGGCAGACTTTACGCCTGCTGGAGATGCCTGCCGCGCTGCCAGTCTTTTTTGGCGGTTTGCGAGTGGGGGCTACCCTGGCCGTGATCGGCGCGGTGGTCGGCGAGTTTGTGGGGGCGGATAGCGGCCTGGGATTTTTGATCAACGTGGGGCGTGGTTTGTATGATACCGCTTTGGTCTTTGTGGCTGTATTTGTGTTAATAAGTATGGCCTTGATTTTGTACGGCATTGTTGTGGGCTTAGAGGCGCGCTTGCTGGCCTGGCAGCGACGCTCGGAGGAGTGATTGTGGAATTCCTCGGAGACGGTATCCGCTTGATCAACAGGATCACCTGCGAGGTTGTCGCGATGCTCCCTGGAATTAAGACTTCGGAAGTCTTACCATTTGACTCTACCAACGGACTTTTTGGCAAAACGAGATGATTTAGCTCATCAAAACAATCTTGGAGACTTCCGAAGTCTGCAAATATTAAAATCTGAAAGGAAGTGTTTTATGTTGAAACTCAGAATCTTATTTATTTCTATCCTATTAGCCTCATTGCTAACTGCTTGTGGTGGTGGACAGGCAGATGCCCCCTCTCCAGCAGAAGAGGAGCTCACCCATATCCGCCTGCCGATGGGTTATATCCCCAATGTGCAATTTGCGCCTTTTTATGCGGCGATTGATCTAGGAGAGTATCAAGATGCTGGTCTCGAAATTGAGATCGATTACAGCTTCGAGACCGACGGCGTGGCGTTGGTAGGGGCGAATGATTTGCAGTTTGCGGTTGCATCAGGGGAGCAGGTTTTGCTGGCCCGGGAACAGGGTTTGCCCGTGGTTTATGTGATGGCCTGGTATAACAAATTCCCGGTTGGGGTTGTTGCCAAGTTGGAGCAAGGCATTACGTCTCCCGAAGATTTGGCGGGGAAACAGATTGGCTTGCCGGGGTTATTCGGGGCCAGTTATATCGGTCTGCGGGCCTTGTTGAATGCCGGCGGTTTGGGTGAAAGTGATGTTATCCTGGATTCAATTGGCTTCAACCAGGTCGAAGCCCTGGCCACCGATCAAGAAGAAGCCGTGGTGATATATGTGGCCAATGAGCCGGTGCAGTTGCGCTCGTTGGGATATGAAGTCGATGTCATCCCGGTATCCGATTATATGCAATTGGTTTCCAACGGGTTGATCACCAACGAAACGACCATCAGAGAGAATCCCGATCTGGTTCGCCGCATGGTGCAGGCCACGTTGAGTGGTATCCGCTATACGGTCAACCACCCAACGGATGCTTTTGAAATCAGCACAAAATTCGTCGAAGGCCTGACGGATGCGGATACCCACGTCCAGATGGAGGTTTTAGAGGCCTCTATCCAACTGTATCAGCGCGAGCATTTGGGTTATTCAGAGCTTGAATCCTGGCAGAATATGCAGGATGTTTTGCTGGATATGGAGATGCTGACCAAGTCCTTGGATTTAGAGGCAGCCTTTACGAATGAATTCATCGAAGACTGAGCCGATTTTGAACATCCAGAACCTGAGCGCCGTTTTCACTGATGGCAACGGCGAATTGCGGGCTTTGGATGAACTTTCCTTTTCGGTTCAGCGGCAGGAATTTTTGTGTGTAATTGGCCCCTCGGGGTGTGGGAAGAGTACATTGCTGCGGATTTTGGGAGGCTTGCTGCGCCCTACGCAGGGGAGCGTAACTTTTAGCGGCGAACCTCTGGTTGGTCCGCGCCGGGGTGTTGGGTTTGTGTTTCAGAATTCGAACCTGATGCCCTGGCGGTCTGTCTTCGAGAATATCGCCCTGCCCCTGGAAGTACAAAACACTGTCATGAGCCAGGTTCGTCCCCAGGTTCAGGAGTTGGTGGAGTTGGTGGGTTTGCAAGGCTTCGAAAATTGGCTGCCGCGCGATCTGTCGGGAGGCATGGCCCAACGGGTGGCGATTGCCCGGGCTCTGGTGCATGACCCGGATGTGTTGCTGCTCGATGAACCTTTCGGGGCGCTCGACGCGCTAACCCGCGAAAAGATGGGTGATGAACTGCTGCGCATTGCTGTGCACGCCTCTGGCGGGAGAACACGTCGAAAAACAATCATTATGGTGACCCACGCTATCGCCGAAGCGATCTTCCTGGCCGACCGGGTTATTGTACTCAGCCCCAGGCCAGGGAAAATCCGCATGGACGTGCCTATCGAGTTGCCGCGCCCGCGGGAGGAGCGATTGCGCTATACGCCGGAGTTCGGTAAGCTGGCGCAGCGTTTGCGGGAGGCGATTGGGTGAGGCGTTGAATGTTGGCATGTTTAACGTTGAACGTTATAATGGTCAGATCATGGTAATATTTGTCGCTGATATTCTTTTATGAGTAGGACTTTCGCAACACATTGAAAAAATACCGAAAAATAGGGATGGATGGGGTGCGGAGCACCCCATCCATCCCTATTTTTCGGGCTTCTCGTTTTCGATAGCGAAAGTGCTAATTGAGGTAATAGTTATGCTAAAGCGATCCATAATTTTTATTTTCTTATTGGTGCTTTTGATCCCTGTTGGAGTCCAGGCGCAGGATGAGATCCGGATTGCCTATTTGCAGATTGATCTGTGGCCGGAGTACGACCGCCCGGAAATGTTGGTGATCTTGCGGGCAAGTTTGGTAGCGGATGTGCCTCTCCCAGTTGATGTTACCTTCCGAATTCCAACCGCAGCGGGAGAACCGAACGCAGTCGCTGTTCGACAGCCTGATGGCGCGCTGCTCAATACCATGTATGAACTTCAGGCAGAGGCGCAGTGGGCTTATGTGACTGTCACAGCAACAGCGCCTGATATCCAATTAGAATACTACGATCCGCAAATTGAAAAGCAGGCCGAAAAACGGCATTTCGAATTTGTCTGGGTTGGGGAGTATGATGTTGCGTCTATGCTCGTCCAGGTGCAGCAACCCTTGGGATCGACTCAGATGAGCATCGAGCCGGGTTTAGGCGAGTTCGAACCAGGCTCTGATGGGATGCAATACTACATCATGGAAATTGGTGCGCCTTCTGCTGGAGATGCAGTTTCCGTCAAGGTGGATTATCAAAAATCTAGCGATGCCTTGAGTATTGAGAGCTTCCAGGTTCAACCCAGCGCGCCCATCGCCGAGGGTTCCCAGGGGCGCGCAGAAATCGATCTGTTGTCGCTGCTGCCCTGGTTCTTGGGCGGCCTTGGGGCGCTCTTAGTGGTAGGCGGTATCTTCTGGTATTGGCAATCTGGGCAAGATGTCTCTGAGCTGAAGCGTACCAGCCGTGGTCGCCGAGGGTTATCTGAGCCTCAAGCTGACTTTGATGAAGGTGTCGACGATGGAATATATTGTCATCAATGCGGCAAGCGGGCCGGCTCCGGAGATCGCTTCTGCCGCACCTGCGGGGCGCGTTTGCGCTCAGAGTAAAGCCTAAACGGCGCCAATTGATTAGGGTGTGTTTCATTCCAGTTGAGCGCCTCGCTGCGTATTACGTATTGCGTATCGTCGATAAACAATACGTAATACGCAATACGAAATAACCTCTCCAACTCATTTGAAATGCACCCAGTTGTTTTTTATAACAAGGGCTGGGCATTACATATGCCTGGCTCTATTATTTAAGCTCTCTCATACGATTTTCCCCACTTACTCACCGTATCTTAATCTCATTGTGCCAAAATATACAGGCAGAAGCGTGTGATTATTGGTAGAAGCAATCCCTTTTGTGAAATATTGGAGAAAAAAATGGAAGAAACGATCTCACAAACAGGTTCATCGAACCGCATGAAATTCATACTAGGCGGCGCGCTCATCGTAGCCGCGGTGATCTATCTAATCGTATCCTCAACCCAGGCCAGCGCGCAATATTTTCTCACTATTGATGAGATTGTTACCAAAGGGGATGAAATTCTCGATCGCGATTTGCGCATTTCGGGCGCTGTGGTCGGTGATTCTATCGAATATGAACGGGAGAGCCTCACGCTGTCCTTCACGGTGGCGCATGTCTCTGGTGATAACGATGAACTTGAAGCTGAAGGCGGCTTAGCCAAGGCACTGCATGATGCGGTCACAGATCCCAACCGCTCTCGCTTGCCCGTCGTTTATGAAGGCCCCATGCCTGATCTGTTGCAGAATGAAGCGCAGGCGATCATGACTGGCCGTTTAGGTACAGATGGCGTTTTCTACGCTGATGAACTCTTGCTCAAGTGTCCGACAAAATACGAAGAGGCGCTTCCTGAGCAGGTCAGTAACCCGTAACCAGTGAACAGTGAACAGTAAACAGTGAACGGTACTGACCACTGGTTACTGTACATCGTTCACTGTCCACCGGAGATTCGTTGATATGATTGCTAACTTAGGTTTTGGTGCATTAGTTTTAACTTTTATCGTTTCACTATACGGGATCGGCGCGGCTTTTTACGGCGTGCGTCAAAACAAACCTGCCTGGGTGGACAGCGCCCGAAATGGCATGTTGCTGACCTTCCCCTTGCTCACCCTCTCGGCACTGAGCATTATTGTTTTATTGGTAACTGATCATTATGAAGTGGCATATGTCGCCAGTGTGACCAGCCGCAGTATGCCCATGTACCTCAAGGTCACGGCGTTGTGGGGCGGTCAGGCTGGCTCATTGATTTTCTGGTCCTGGTTGATGGCGGTATTCGCTTCGGCGGTGACCCTGCGGAAATGGGAGCGCGACCGCGAGTTCCTGCCCTGGGTGATCGTAGTCTCTTTGATTACCCTGGCATTCTTCCTGGCGCTAAACATATTTATCGAGAACCCTTTCAACCGATTGTGGCAGTTCCCCTCGGGACAAGTGATTGAGAAGATGTTCCAGCCCGCGGGATCGACCTTATTCTACCCCCGTGATGGACAGGGCCTGAATCCCCTTTTACGTCATCCTGGCATGATCATCCACCCCCCGATGCTGTATCTGGGCTTTGTGTCCTTTGTGATTCCCTATGCCTTCGCCATCGCAGCCCTGGTCACCGGCCGTACCGATGACCGCTGGATCCGCCTCACCCGCCGCTGGACCCTGTGGGCTTGGATGTTCTTGTCCTTGGGTTTGGTGCTGGGTGGCCGTTGGGCGTATGATGTGCTTGGCTGGGGTGGTTACTGGGGCTGGGACCCCGTGGAGATCGCTGCCTTTATGCCCTGGCTGACCGGGACGGCATTTCTGCACTCGGTGATAATCCAGGAAAAACGCGGCATGCTCAAGCAGTGGAATATGGTGCTGATCATCTTGACTTATTCCCTGGTGATCTTTGGTACCTTTCTAACCCGCTCGGGCGTGCTTTCCTCTGTGCATGCTTTCGCCCAGAGCGCCATCGGGCCTTTGTTCTTCGCCTTTATCGGGCTAACTTTCGTTGCCTCGCTGAGTTTGTTGCTTCACCGCTGGAATGATCTCAAGGCCAAAGCGGAGATGACTTCTATGCTCTCCCGCGAGGCTTTGTTCTTGTTCAACAATCTGCTCTTCATCGGTATATTGGTGGTTAGTTTTTGGGGTGTGATCTTCCCCCTGATCTCCGAGCTTTTCATCGGTCAAAAAGTGACCGTCGGCCCGCCCTTCTATGAGCGCGCCAACGGACCTCTGATGGCCGGGCTGCTCTTGTTGATGGCTGTTGCCCCGCTTTCAGCCTGGGGTCATTCGACCATCAAAACCCTGGGGCGTGCTGTTTGGAAGCCTGCTGTTGTTGCCGTTGCTGTCGTTGTGGCGGTTATTGCTTCAGGGATTACCAACCCTTATGCCCTGATTGGAATCTTTTTGACGGCCCTGGTGATTGCGGTGACGCTGTATGAGTACTGGCGCGGCGCCATGGCCCGCGGCAGGCGGCATGGAGAGAACTTCTTCGTGGCGCTTTGGGAGCTGATCAAGCGCAACCGGCGTCGATACGGTGGTTATATCATCCACCTGAGTATGGCAATGCTTGCGATTGGTATTATCGGTATCGAGATGTTCCAGAGCGAAACTCAGGACACATTGAGCCAGGGTGAAACTTTGACCCTCGGCGAATACGCGATGACCTACGACTCACTGGCGGTCTTTGATGCGCCGGATGGTCGCAATGTGGCCCGCGCTGTGGTCAGCGTGAGCAAGGATGGCAAGCCTGTGGGCGAATTGTATCCTCGCCGGGATTTCTTCTACGATTCTCAGCAGCCCATGACCATCCCCGCGGTGCGCAGCACCCTCGAAGATGATTTCTATGTTTTGTTGGTCGATTGGGAGGAGATCAGCACGAGCAGCGCCACCTTCAAGGTATATCACAATCCGCTGGTCAAATGGATGTGGTTGGGCTCCTGGCTGTTCATCTTTGGCACACTCGTAGCCGCCTGGCCGGAGAAAGAACGCGACTTAGCGCCTGTTCGCACGCGCGCAGCAGCTTCGGTAAAAGCGTGAGGCGTGGTGCGTGGAGCGAAAGGAAGCAATAGATTCATGAAACGCATTTTATCATTCATCATTCATCATTCATCATTCATCATTCTTCTTCTTATTTTGACCGTATTTGCAGTGCCGATGACGGCATTTGCACAGGATGCCGATCCTGGTACCCCTACCGATGACGAAGTTAACGCCATCGCAAAGCAGATGTACTGCCCGGTGTGCGAGAATGTACCTCTGGATGTTTGCGGTACGCAAGCCTGTGCTCAATGGCGCGCCTTGATCCGCGAGAAATTGAGCGAAGGTTGGAGCGAAGCAGAGATCCAGCAGTATTTTGTCGATCAATATGGCGCCCGCGTGCTGGCGGAACCGCCTCGCCAGGGACTCAATTGGCTGGTATACGTTGTCCCGCCAATCGCTTTTCTAGCAGGCGTGTATATCCTCTTCCGCGGCGTGCAGAGCTGGAGGCAAATCGAACCTGATGCATCTAGTGATGCAGCTGATCATGAACCAGCAACACAAGATGAAGAGAAACCGGCTGATGATTATGTAGCTCGTCTAGAGGAAGAATTACGCCGCAGTGAGCAGTGAACAGTGAACAGTATACTGTTTACTGTTCACTGCTCCATGGAGCAATCTATGACTGAAGTGAAAACTAAAAATGCAAACACCGAAGAAGCTCAAGCATCCACCGGCCCACAATGGGGTCGGATTATTGTCTGGGGTGGGTTGCTGGTTTTATTAACCATCGTGGCATTAGGCCTGAAGCGTACTCAGGAAGGCCCGGTTGGCCCAGGGCAGGATGCCCCAGCTTTTGTGCTGACTACTTTTGACGGTCAAGAAATCGACTCGGCGGACTTGGAAGGCAAAGTCATCGTACTGAATTTCTGGGCTTCCTGGTGCAAACCCTGTGAACAAGAAGCCGCCGATTTGGAGACTGCCTGGCAATACTATCAAGAGCGCGGCGATGTGGTCTTCTTGGGTGTTGATTATGTCGACACCGAGCCTGAGGCAATGGTTTACCTGAATAAGTTCGATATCAGCTATCCCAATGGTCCGGACCTGGGCACGCGCATCTCCCAGGCTTATCGCATCCGCGGCGTCCCTGAGACCTACATCATCGACCAGGATGGTGTTCTAACGCACACCCAAATTGGCCCGTTTACATCTCTCTCACAAATCACAGCTGTCATCGACCCACTATTGGAACTATAAACCCAAAACGCAACTTGCTACTTTTTTTTGCTCTCGCCAAAGGTGTGCAAAGCAAGACCCGCCACCGGGTCGCCCGAGGACGGGCTTCTGAGCTATCGGTAAGTACTGAAATTCGCAACCTGCAACATGCCACTTGCAAACATGTAACATGCCACCTGCACCTTGTAACTTGACACCTAAACTATGGATATCGGCTCTATATTTCTCATTCTTGCACTTCTCATCCTCACGGCGCTTTATGTTGGCCGACCGTTGTATGACCGCAAGTCAACAACCAGCCGTCATCTGGGGAGCGAGCTTTCTGCTCTCTTAGCCGAGCGGGATCGATTGCTCAATGCGATCTCCGAATTGGATTTCGACCACACGCTCGGCAAAATACCTGCTGAAGATTACCCTCTCCAGCGAGGACAACTTGTTCAGCGCGGCGCCGAAGTATTACGCCAGCTTGATGAGTATCAGGGCATTTCGGCGGCGGATTCGACCAGCGCGCGTCTGGAAACGGATCTCGAAGCTGAGGCCGTGAATCAAGATGATGATCTTGAAGCCCTCATCGCCGCGCGTCGCCGAGGACGGCAGGAGAAATCGGGGGGCTTCTGCCCACATTGTGGCGGCCCAGTGGTTCAATCTGATCGCTTCTGCCCCAAGTGTGGTACAGCATTATCGTAGAGCGTGAAGCGTGAAGCGTGAAGCGTGGAGCGCGATGTTTTCGCTCCACGCTCTACGCTCCCCCCTCCACGAGAATACCCATGATACGAAAACTCCTCCCCCGCGCCCTCGCTCCCTTGCTCCTTATGCTCGCCCTCACCGGCTGCATATCCCTCTCTGAAGATATCACCCCACCCCCTGGCTCTGAGGCTCCTACTGCGCCGCCAGCTACTCCCGCGGCTGAGCAATTGGTCTTTCCGGTTCTTCCTCCTGATCCAGCGCGCGGCGCTTCACTTTACACTGAGAAGTGCGCCCCATGTCATGGGTCAACTGGTTTGGGGGATGGCCCGGATGCTTCTGGTTTGCCCAACCCCGTAGCTGCGATTGGCAGTATCGAACTCTCACGCCAGGCCACACCCACCGATTGGTATCTGATGGTGGCGAACGGCAATATCGAGCGCTATATGCCGCCCTTCAAGAGCCTGTCCGTGCCGCAGCGCTGGGATGTGATTGCCTATGTTTTTTCGCTGAGTACATCTGATACAGAGCTGTCTCAAAGCCAGGCGCTCTTCGCAGAGCAATGCGCCTCCTGCCATGGTGAGCGCGGCCGGGGTGATGGGCCGGATGCGGGTGAGGTTTCCACCTCGCCGATCGATTTCACCGATCAGGCTTTTATGGGCTATAAATCGGCTGCTGATCTCTACCAGTCTATCTCTGGCGGCTTGGGTGAGATGCACGCTTTTGCAGATTTGGGTGAGGATGATCGCTGGGCCCTGACGGCTTTCCTGCGCTCTTTGACTTTTGTTGCTCCTGACGCCCATGGGGCGGACGCAACCCCCGGGGAGGGAGCTTCAGACGCGACCCCTGGGGGGGCAGTATCCCCTGGGAGTACGCCTCAACCCGCTGAAACGTCCCCTGAAACTCCTGCTGATCCCGCCGTCGGTACAGTATTCATTCAGGTTGTCAACGAGTCCGGTGGCAATCTTCCTGTTGGCGTTGAGATTGTCTTACACGGTTATGACGGCATGGAAGAAACCTTCACCCAAATCGACACGCTGCCCGAAGGTGGATTAATCGTCTTCGAAGAAATTCCCATGCCAGAGGGGCGAGTCTTCCTGGCGACTACGGAACACGATCAGGTGGCTTATGGTTCCAATATTGCCCAAGTCACGGGTGATACAACCGATGCTAACCTGAGTCTGATAGTTTACGACTCCACAACGGATACATCGGGATTGACAATCGAGCGCTTGCACGTTTTCTTTGATTTCGTGAACCCTGACTCCGTTCAGGTGATTGAATTAGTATTGCTCTCGAACACCAGCGGGCAAACGGTGGTGGCTTCGGATGATAGTCCGGTGATCGAGTTCGAACTTCCCGAGGGCGCCCTCAACCTTGAAGTTCAAGAGAGCATGCAGCTGCGCTTCATCCAGACCGCTACTGGTCTTGGCGTTGGCAGTGTGCGCCCATCCGCTGAGCCTTATGATGTGACCTTCGCATTCGAGATGCCCTATGATAAAAAGAAGGTCGATCTTTCCTTGCTGGTGCCATTGGATACTGCCGCGGTGATCATCATTGCCCCGGAGGATGGCGTCAAACTAAAGGGAGATCAGCTACAAGATGGCGGCTCGCGCGATTTCCAGGGCGTCCCCTACCGAACCTATAATTCTGGCAGTCTGCAAGCTGGTGAAGCGCTAAATTTCACGCTCTCTGGCACCCCCAAACTGCCATCGGATATGACTTCATCGGCTGGTACGGACACGACCACCAACCTGATGATTGGCCTGATCGCCCTGGGTGTTGTATTGATCGGAACTGGCATTTACCTCTGGCAGCGCAACCGCATTGAGGATGATGAATGGGATGATAAAGATGCGAAAGCAGAAGGGGATGAAGTGCATGAAATGCATGTTGCTGAAAACCAAGAAGATTTGATGGACGCCATCATCGCCCTCGATGATCTTTATCGAGCAGGCGATTTGCCCGAGGAAGCCTATCGCAATCGCCGTGAAGAGTTGAAAGCGCGTTTGAAGGATACTGTGCAATCTGACTCATAGTTTTAACCACGAAGGCACAAAGACACAAAGGAAAAATCTTAGTGACTTTGTGTCTTTGTGGTAGACATTGTATGATCACTGTTAAGAAACTTGTAAAAAGATTTGGCCCCAAAATCGTCCTGCGCGGCCTCGATTTCGAAGTCGAAAGCGGCGAGTTCGTGGCTTTGCTCGGCCCCAATGGGGCGGGGAAGACCACTTTTTTGCGTATATTAGCTTCTCTCTCGCGCCCGGCGATGGGGGAAGTGCGCATCGCGGGCTATCATTTACCAGGCCAGGCTTCTGCCGTGCGTCGCCGTCTGGGTGTTGTTTCTCATCAGCCCCTGCTCTACGGCGATCTGACCGCCGAGGAAAATTTGCGCTTCTATGGGCGCATGTACGCTGTATCCGACCTCAATGCCCGCATCGCTGAAGTGTTGGATATGGTCGGTTTGGCCCCCCGCCGCCGTGACCTGGTGCGCACGTTTTCTCGCGGTATGCAGCAGCGGCTGGCCATCGGCCGCGCTGTGCTGCATGACCCCGATGTGATGCTCTTCGATGAACCCCACACCGGCCTGGATCAAGATGCCTGCGTAATGTTGGATACCGTTCTGCGCGAGGTGGCTGCCCGCGGCCGCACCGTGGTGATGACCTCCCACGATCTGGCCCGCGCTGCTGACATGGCATCTCGTTTCGATGTGCTCTCGCGGGGTAAGATCGTCGCATCGGTCCGCCGTGATGAGATGGATACCACCGACAACTTGCTGGCTTTCTACCGGGATGCAGTCCAGGAGCGTGAAGCGTGAAGCGTGAAGCGAAACTCTCAACTCGGAATTCTTCGCTCTCCGCTCCCCGCTCCCCGCTGCGCGACTTTCTGCGCGCCCTCTGGGCCATCGTCTGGAAGGATCTCTCCGCCGAATGGCGCAGCCGCGAACTGCTCACTGCCATGTTGATCTTCTCGTTGTTAGTGATCCTGATCTTCAACTTCGCTCTGGAATTAGACGCCAGAGCACGCGCCAGCGTCACTGCGGGGGTTTTGTGGGTGACCTTTGCTTTTGCTGGCACCCTGGGCCTCAACCGCTCCATGGCGACCGAGAAAGACCGCGGCTGTCTGAACGGTTTGTTATTAGCCCCGGTGGATCGCAGCGCGATTTATTTCGGTAAAGCCATTGGCAATTTGATCTTCATGTTTACGGTGGAATTGATTGTCTTACCGGTTTACAGTGTGCTTTATAATATCAATTTATTCCGCCCTGGTTTGTTGTTGGTGATCTTGCTTGGCTCGATCGGTTACGTTGCTGTAGGCACTTTGTTGTCTACGATGGCCGTTCAAGCCCGCACGCGCGATATCCTGCTGCCGATCTTGTTGTTCCCGTTGATCGTGCCGGTGATGATCGCAGCCGTAAAGGCCAGCGGCGGTTTTCTGCAAGGTCTGCCCTGGATCGAAGTCAGCACCTGGATCAACTTATTGATTGTCTACGACGTGATTTTTGTGGCAGTCGCTTTTATGTTTTTCGATTATGTGGTTGAGGAGTAATTCTATGGAATCAAAACCCCGTTTTCTTTCTATCTTGGATACCATCACAGCTATCTTGTTCGTGGCTGCTGTGGGAATGGTGTTTTTCTACACACCCCTCGAGCGCACCATGGGGCAGGTGCAGAAGGTATTCTATTTCCACGTAGCCACCGCCTGGGTTGGTATGTTGGGCTTTATGGTCGCCGCTGTTGTGGGCATCCTATACCTGGTGAAAAATGAGCGCAAATATGATATCGCTGGGCTTGCCGCCATCGAGATCAGCCTGGTTTTCTTTTTCATCGCCATTATCATGGGTTCCATCTGGGCTCGGCCGGTGTGGAATACCTGGTGGACCTGGGACCCGCGCCTGACCACGGCGACCATTGTCGAATTGATCTATGCCGCCTACATGATGCTGCGCCAGGGCATCGAAGACCCCGACCGCCGGGCCCGCTTTGGGGCTGTTTACGCCATTCTGGGTTTCCTCAGCGTCCCCCTGACCTTCATCTCCATCCGTTTGCTGCGAACCATCCACCCTGTGGTGGTTGGCAATAGTGATCCCAGCGCCGAAGGCAGCTTCAGCATGACCGGCCCGATGAAGACCACCTTCTTCTTCAGCCTGTTCACCTTCTCCGTGCTCTTCGTGGATTTGTTCTGGCACCGGGTGCGTATCGGCAAGCTGGCTGCCAAAGTCGAAGAACTGCGCTTGAAGATTTCTGTGTAAAGACCGCAGACCGAAGACGACCGACCGCGGTCGGCGGTCAGCCGTCTGTTGTCTATTGTTATTTGAGATAGGAGTATGTTGAAAATGCTGTTACAACAAGCCCCCCCTGATACGACTGGTTATATGATCGCTGGTTACGCTGTTCTGTTTGGCGTGATGCTGGTCTACCTGGTCAGTTTCTTTATGCGCTTCAAAAATCTCAAAGCTGATTTAGAAGTACTGCAGGAGATCGATAGCGAAGAGTAGGTTTCGTGTGGGTATATCACCCTAACTATCAATACATAAGCGTTCGTTACTTGGCTTGCCCTTTCTACTTTGGGCAGGTTTTGGGTTTTGTGCGGCTACACGTTTGGAAAAGGAAAGGCTGGCAATGGACAATTTTACCGGTGAGACTGATGCCTGGAATAATCTAGCTGGTTGAGAGCATCGGGGTTGCTCATGATCGGTCTGACCGCTTCAGCGATGGAATTTGGGTAGTGTGGCGAATTTCTACACCAACGAAGTGATGAGATTGTGAACTTCAATGGCTGTTTTTACTGCTGCCTCTGCGTCAGGTAATGGCGGCTCGAACTCGGCATCGTAGCGAATTTCTACCGCAAAAGGAGATAAGTTAATGATTCGATCGTAATATGGCGAGATTTCAGGGATGATGGGTTGTGCAAGTTCTAATAATTCACCTAAATCGTGACGCCAGGGATACTCAATTTCATGCAGGGCGAGGATAGCTTTCAGACTTTTTTCAGCAGCCTGTTGCGCATGAAAACAGATGGTATCTGTAGCCCTACCGGTTGTCAATGTTGCCTGAGCTGCTACAAGGTCGTTGGCCGCTTTTCTTAGCAGTGCCTGAGCGTGTTCACGTGGGCCTTTCATACATTACAATGCCCTCTCGCAGAATGTTGTTGATGAAATGCCCTTTTACATCCTTCCACTCTGCTATTTCGCTTGGTGTCCACCAAACGATATCTTTTGGAAGACCTGATCCGGCCAAAAGACGGTAGATTTTTACAGTACGTTTCCAACGGGGTTGATTAGATGGAGCGATAATCAGAAGGTCGTAATCACTATCGCGATGTGCATCACCGCGTGCCTGCGAACCAAAGAGAATCAATTGCAGTGGATTGATATGATGTACAATTTTATCGACAATTTTGTGGATACTCTCTTCGGGTGTCATAATCATCTCGCTATTCGTAGTTTAGCATTTTATATTTTTAGCGTCAACGATCTGAACCGAATATTGATAAATTATCCTAGTGAGATCACGGCCAGGGGATTTCAACTGGCTTGGTGTAACCGTGTTTTTCTGCGGCCAAAACTCGGCCGTGGGAGGGTTCTTCGCAGCCCGGTTCGTCGATCACTTCTGCGACGGTCTGGTATGCGCCGATGGGGGTGAAGATGATCTCTCCATCCTGGCAGATCCAGGCCTCGACCACGTAGGGAACTTGCTCGGCATCGTCGCCAGCGCGCAGGATCAGCGGCGACCAGAATACTGTTACTTTGCTGGGATTATTTTCATCGCGGCTGGCTGAGACGTTGGTCAGCGGGGCGTAGTAGGGCGACCAGGCCTGGACGATGTGCGGGTCAACTGGCTCAAGACTCATCACATCCTCTTTGATCTCCATCAGCTCAGCTTTAACCCAACAGGGATTATCCCCGCCGATGGCCTGGATCAGCACCCAGGTTCCCAATTGATTGCGACCGATGATTTCTAAATTGCTGCCGCCGACCAGGCCGTATTTGTAGAGATAGGCTGCGCCGGGTCCGTAGCGGCAGTTGGCGCGCTCTGGGATGACTTTGCCGCGTAAGATGGCATAAGTGGGTCTAATCGTGGGGGTGAAGGTCTCAGTCGGGACTGGGGTATCTGAAGGTGTAGGGGTGGGTGTCTCAGTAGGTGTTGGCGGGGGCGACTCCGTTGCCGTAGGCGGGGCAGGAGTCTTGGTTGGTGTGGCTGTATTGGTCGGTTGGGTTGCGCTTAGGGCCTCGACCAATGCCTCGGGCGAGGCAGCCAACTCAGGTTCCAGATTCGATCCTCCAACTGGAAGATTGCAGGCGCTCTGAATGAGAAATAAACAAAGAATAATCAGGAAAAACAATTGGGATTTACGGTGTCTTTTCATGGCTTTATCTCAGCGAGTCTCATATTGGGTCAAGTCTGATGTGCTAATTTTACCCTGAACGCCAGGCTTTTTTGTTTTCGTGGTAGGATGAGTTTACCCAAATTCGTATGGAGGATGACATCATGAAGAAAGTTCTCTCTGTCAGTATCGGGTCGACATCTCGGGATCATACTACCAGGCAGGAGCTTATGGGGCAGGAGGTGGAGATCTCTCGCCAGGGCACCAACGGCGATTTGGATAAAGCCATTGAGATGTATAAATTCTATGATGGCAAAGTGGATGCCTTCGGTGTTGGCGGGCTGGAGTTCTATTTAGGGGTGGGGAAACGACGCTATTACCTGCGCGAGGCCAAACGCATCCGTAAAGCAGTCAAGACCAGCAAAATTGGGGATGGCAATGGGGTCAAGGGTTTGCTGGTGAAACGCGCTTTGGCTGCCTTGGAAGAACATCTCAATGAAGAAGGCAAAACGCTGCATGGCATGAAAGCGATGAAAACCAATGCCGTAGACCGCTATGTAATGGCGGCCGCGCTGGTCGATGCCGGTTGCGAGGCCACCTTTTGCGATTTTATGTTTGCTTTTGGTCTGCCAATCCCTATTCGTAGCTTGGCCGCTGTGAGGTTGCTGGCTGCTGTATTGCTACCGGTTGTTTCTCAGTTACCCTTTCATTGGCTGTATACCTTGGGCACCGCTCAGGACAAACCTCCTGAACCACGCTGGGAAAAGTACTACCAAGAATCCGATGTGCTGGCTGGAGATTTTGTTTCCATTCGTACGCATATGCCTGACGATTTGAGCGGGAAAATCATCGTCACCAACACTACGACTTCTAAGAATGTCGAGGAACTGCGTGAGCGCAATTTGCATATCCTGGTGACAACCACGCCGCGCTTGGAAGGCCGCAGTTTCGGCACCAATGTGATGGAGGCCACCTTGCTGGCTTTGATGGACAAGCCCCAATCAGATGTCACCTCGGCAGATTTCCTGGATTTGATCGAACGCATCCCCTTGGAACCTAATATTGAAGTGTTGAACTGAATCTTTTGGCCGCGTTTCATTTCAGTTGAGGGGATGCCGGGAAAAGGGGTGTGCGGGGGATGTATCTCCCCCCGCACACCCCTATTTCTGGAACTTTTCAACTCGTCTGAAACACACCCATATCTTATATCTTGATTTTACTTGGATTTATTCGCGCCTCGAGCAGGAAGTGGTAGTAGTGGAAACTGGCCAGAAATAAACTGCCGCCGATGCCAAGGTACATAGCGGCCAGGTATAGCTTAGGGATCAATGAGGAAGTGCGCAAGAATATTCCTAAAGAGATCATCACCGCCACGAGCGGATAACTTGTCCAATTTTGAAAGGCGAAGATACAGGGCTTTTCCGCGGGTAAGTCGATAATACGGTGAATATTTTCTTTCGCTAGCTTGGAAAAGCCAAATTTGTAAATGACGATGGCAAGCAAAACCCCACTAAGTGCCAGCAGCAACGTGGGGATGATATCCACCGGCACGAGCCAGCCGTAAGCTAGGCTGCACAAGAATATCCCCACTCCAGACCACATCAGCCCCGCCGTAAGGTGGAGCCATTTCTTATCGATGCCGGGTTTTATTTTTTGCCGAAAGTTCATATCCGTTCACTTTTTCTCTGCGCCTTTGCGTCTCTGCGTTATTTTTTGCCCAAAGTTCAAGAATTCGTTGACCATTGTATTACGTGTAAAAAAGACTGCGGAATTGTATCACTTCTATAAAATAGACCCCAGGGGTTTCGAAAAATCCTTGGGGTCTAGAACTTCGTAAAGAGTTGCTGCTACGCTGAAAGCCGGGCTTCTTCCGCCGGAGATTGGGCTGGCAGCGTGTCTTGCAACGCCGCGCGGCTCAGCAAGCCGATTCCGAGCAGTACAAATGCTCCACCGCTGATCATCATAGCGGTGTGGAAGGCGTCGGCCAGGTTGACGCCATCGAAGATATGCGTAGGGCCAGCCCACATGTGAACGCTGAGAAACAACATCCCGGCGACGATGGCGGTCATCCCGCCCGCGGCCCCTGAAACATTATCGGACTCCCGCTCGAAGTTGACAATCTCCCGTAATTTTGGGATGCCGAAGAGCAGGAAAATAATCAGGGTGAGTACCGTAGCGTAGACGATGAAATCCAACGGCATAGATGAACCCGTCGCGCGTAAGGCTCGCGAGGTTGCCATGTGAATCCCGCCGGTGATGATCCCCAGCACCAGGGCGATCAGCGCGTCACGGTAGGCTTTGTCCTTACCGCGCACCAGTGAGATGGTAGCACGCACGCCCATCACGCCGATGGCAACGGCGGCAAGAACATAGAAGATGTACAGCCACTGGAATTGGGCGATGGCCTCCATGCCTTCGTACTGGGCGGCATCGAGGGCCACACAGGTTGTGCCTACGCCGCTTAGGATGGTCAGGGCTGCGGTCAGGCCCATAAATAAAATGCCGATGAAACGTAGAAATTTGCCCATGACGGTGTGCCTCCTAAAGGTTAGATTGAAGTAATGAAGATTGGAAATTAGATATTGGATATTAGAGATTGAATCACAACGCAACAATATCTAAGTTGACATTGTCGAACTAATCACACAAACATAAACCCGGCCACGAACGCCGCCGTGGTCAACAGCAGCAGGCCGGGGAGAACGGTCAGAATGGTTTCGCGCGACAGGATTGGCTTGCCGGTCTTGAGAAACGAGAGCAGCAGGCCGCCGATACCGATCAGCCCCCCGCCGATGCCCACCCAGGCGAAGCCGCCCGCCGTGACGCCGCGCAGCGCCAGGATGATCGGCAGCGCGAAGATGGTCAGCCCGGCCGCGCCGTGCACCACCGCCAGGACGATGACGGCCAATTTTTTAGGGCCAGCAAAGCGGGTGATGATGATCGTCAGCGTACCGATGACGATGAAAATCCCATAGGGGATAAGAAGCCCATCGAGATATTCAGAAACCAACCCCAGGGCCAGACTGACCGGGATCAATGTCGAAGCGACGACTACCAATGGGGAATCCAACACCTCGAAGCCCAGGATAATCATCAACAAGGCAGCGACGATCAGCACGCCAAAGGCGATGGTGTAGCAGGCAATCGCCATGGTTTCCAGGCCGTCAATCCCCTGGACGACTTGATAAGATGCGAGCAGGGCGGTGAGAAGTAGGAGTATGCGATGGATGAGTTTCATATACATTGGGTTGAAGGTTGGTAGGTTGAAAGTAACCTGCAATCTTCAACCTATAACTTTTAACACTAAAGCACATCGAGCACGATCATCAGCATTGCGCCCAGCATGAACAGCGAGGCGTATTTGAACAGCCCGAAGTTGACTCGCTCGGATGGTCGGAAGGTGATAGCGAAGGCCAGCATTAGCAGACCGGCGGTCAATACGGCCAGCAGGCGCAGGAAGCCCCAGGCCATACCGATACTAAAAACTGCTGCGCCCATGGCGAGGGCTGCCAGTATACTGGAAACGGCTATGGTGGCGCGGGTGGAGGGTAGACCATACGTTGAAGGGAAAGTGGGCACGCAGGCAGCTTTGTAATCTTCCGCAAATTTCATACTGAAGGTGAGGGTATGCGTAGGGATCCAGAAGATCACGCTGGCAGCCAGGGCTACGCCAATCCAATCAATTGAGCCGAGGCCGAGGGCGCGGCCAGCCAAAATGGGCATAGCGCCCGAAACCCCGCCCCAAACAATAGACCAGCAAGTGCGGCGTTTGAGCCACATGCTGTAAACAACCACATCGAAGAATAGCCCGAAGAAGACGATCAGCCCATAGAGAGCATCTATGGTGGCAGCCCAACCCACGCCGAGGACAGATAGAATTAATCCCAGCCGCAAAGTTTCATTTGGCGAAATTTCTCCGGCTGAAGTAGGGCGTTTTTGGGTGCGGCCCATGATGGCATCGATATCTCTATCCCACCACATGTTGAGTACGGTACTGCCACTGATCGCCAGGAACAGGCTGCCGGCCAGCCCTAACAATGTTCCCAGGTTGAAGATCGGGCAGCGGGCGCTCATATAGCCAGCTACGCCGGTGGTGAGCAACAGCCCGGTTTGCAGAGCTTTGATCAGGGGCCAGTATTTTGATTTGAGATTGTGGATTGCGGATTGTAGATTACTCATGAATATGCTTGAGGTTTACCAGAAAGTTGAAGGTTAGGTAATTAGGTGATTAGGTAGTCAGGCTTTTTCCTGATCCCTAATCACCCAATACCTGCTTTACTAATCCTGCGCACATCGGAAGCCCAACGCCGGGCTGTAATGCTGCGGCCCTGCTGAGTTGCTCTTCCAGACGCGCAAGTCCACTTCGTAGGAGTAGAAACTGCCGCCGCGCATATAGCGGTAGTGCTGATCGGGGTAGTCGTCGCCCATCCACTGCCAGACGTTGCCGGCCATATCATAGAGGCCGTAGGGGCTGGCAGAATCATGGGTTTCGTAGCTGCCCTCACCGAGGTCGTAGGTCTGGCCGTTGTAGAAGCCAACCGGGGTGGTATTGCCTAATTTCCCGAACATCTTCTCGAACAGGTCAAACGATGAGTAGAAATTGGCATTGTTGCCGTGAATTTCTGTGCCCCAGGGGAAAGGCAGGCCGTGGCCGTCTACGATCTCTGTGCCGCGAGCGGCTTTTTCCCATTCGATCTCGCTGGGCAGGCGGTAGCCGTAATACTCGCAGTAGGCGTTTGCGCCCCACCAAGTTACCATTGTCATGGGGTGGTTGATGTAGGATTCCATCGCCGTGAAGGTTGAGCCGTCGTAAGTCAGGCGCAAGCCGTCAGACAGGGGCATGTAGAGCTTGTCGCCGGCTTTTATTTCTTCTTCGTGTTTGTAGCCTTCAAAGGGATCGCCTGCATAAAATCCACCAGCGCCTTCTTCGTGCCAGGCAACTTCTCCGGCCTCGACTTCAAACTCGCCGACGCTGATGTCGCCCGAGGCCTGGGCTTCGTTTAGGAAGTCTGCGTATTGCTCAACGGTCACATCTGTAACCATGATCTGATAATCGTAATCTACAGTAGTGGGATGGTCGTGTTGCCCGTAAAGGAAATCGCCAGCCGGGACGGTGGCCCAGGATTCGGGGTCAATGCCTGTATCTACATAGGGCGGGGTGATGGCGCTGACGCTGGGGGCAGGGCCGCAGGCGGCCAGCAGGAACAGGGTCATTGCGAGGGCGGCAGCCCGAAGCAATAATCTCCCGCTCGAAGGATAAGACTGCTTCGTCGCAAAGCGCGCTCCTCGCAGTGACATGGACAAGATAACGCGTTTCATTTGGACACCTCCTCGAGAGTGGCCTGGAGTTCTTCCATTTTGCGTTTACCTTCCTCGATTTCGGCTTCAGCATTGGCCTTGCGTTCGGCGGTAAATTCTTCGTTCCAATAACCTTTGTCTTTGAAGAGGTCATACAAGCGCCAAATCAGGAAGATCGCCAGCACAACCAGCACAATCCCCAGACCCATATCCATCAGTAGCATGATCGTATTGACTAATGATTGCTGTTCGCTTTCGGCCACAAACAGGCGCTTCATCGAGAAGATAGTTGCTGAAGCAAAAGCCAAATCCGACATTATGATAATCGTCCATCCGGCCCATTTACGCAGCTTGCCCTGAACTTTGGAGAGGTCCATGTAATAAAACAGGATGATCGTGGCGATCAGGGCGGCCAAAATATGCCAGTGACCGGTGAGGGTGATGCGTTCTTCTCGGTGCGGCCAAACCCGGAAGATTTCATCGAGCTTGACGGCCATGAAGATGCCCACCCCGCTGACGGTGAAGTTCATGAAGACCATCTGCCAGCCAGGGCCAAATTTGAGCGGATCACGCAGCAGCACGCCCATCTTTTGGAAGAAGTTGGGTTTCTCGATGTCGGCAGTGCCTTCTTTGATGAGTTTATCCCAGGTGAAGATCACATACATCAATGCCGCCAGCATCACAAAGACTGAGCCAAAATAGATCGTGGTATGCGCCCAGGGCAGCCAGACCACGGAGAGCGCCCCGGTTGTAATGATGATCGTGCCGACAATCATCAAAGGCATGGCGATCTTGTGCAGAATGCCCTGGAATTTCATCCAGCGGCCAACGATTAGGGTAATCGCGACAGCAACCAGCGTGAGCATAATATGCAGGTGGCCGATGATGGCTTTTTGCAGGGCGGTCTTGTGCGGGACGCGGATCAGGTCTTCGCCGAGGAAAGTCTCGTGGCCGTTGCCCCAATAGGAGCCGGTCACCGCGCCGAAGGTGGCCGAGAGCAGTGTAGCGACGACCATGACGAAGAAGGCCACGCGTTCCAGATCGATGCCCTTTTTGGTGTGAGCGTAGGGGGAATCTGCTTCCAGGCGGTATTCTTTTTTCCAGGGCCACAGCGCCGCCGCCAGCAAAATGCCGGAGAAGAAAACCAGCGACTGCCCGACCAGGAAAAGCCCGTGGTAGGCGAAGTTATGCCCGAAATAACCGAAGATCAGCCCGAAGATCAGCGCGGTGAGATAGCCCACAGTGATGGTGGCGTTGATGGAAACCTGCTCATGGCGTTTCATGGGCAGTATTTCGGTCATGAAGTAGACCTCAATGGCCACGATGGTCATAGCGATGGTGTGATAGAGCATGATGATGCGGCCTTCACGGTCGGCTTGCACCAATTCCATGTTGAGAAGATTCACGGTGATGTCCCGAACGCCCCACTCAACCATGGGGCCAGAAAGGGTGCCCCAGATGGCTGTCACCAGGGCCACCATGGCAATCGCCACCAGTGTCAGGCCTCGGGTGGAGCGGAATAGGTAATTCCAGCGATGTTTCAGTGATTCCATAAAAAACTCCTAATCTAATGAAGAATTTTGTTTTGTTATCTTTTTCACTTAAAAGATAGCATGAAGCAACTATTTTGTCTTTGACAAAAGACAATTCACAATGTATTTTATCCTATAGTTGGGTAGATATACTCGGCCATTGCTGGATTATTTCACGCTGTCTGATATTTGTCTGTGATATATGTCACATTACTGATAAAAGGAATGCTCTCACGATGTTTTCCCCAAAAAGCGAACTGATAGGACACGCTGAAATTCCCCCGGAAGATGAGCGTTATAGCACCGAATCGCCCATCAATTCGGATGCTACTTGAGCAATTTCATAGAGTTCTTCTATTCTAAGGATCATGATCTGATCACGTGTACAAGAGATCAGACCATCCTCACTTAGGCGGCTGAGGGAGCGGCTGATTGACTCAGGAACGGTGGCGATGCTGGCAGCCAGATCTTTTATTGGGTATTGGAAACGATCAATTGGCTCTAAGCCATTATTGCTCAACTCGATGATAATTTTTGCAGTACGGGCAAGAACGGGTCTGAAGGATAGATCCTCACAACGGTCGAGCAATAGGCGGGTGCGTATTGCCAATACCCGCAGCATTGCCAGGCCGATCGCGGGATCGGGGTAGCGCCTGACCAAGGTTTCAAAGCTCTCATACCTGATGTTCCAGGTGAGACAATCTTTGACCGCGATTGCCGTAAAGGGGTTGGTCCCGCCATCTATGGCTGTAACTTCATTGAACATGATTACCGGTTCAACAACGGATAGGAGTTGAACCTGTCCATCGAGGCTGTGTTTGCATAAATGCACCATCCCTGAAAACAGCACAAACATCCCTGCGCCAGGCTCAGACTCTTGAAAGATAATTGCATCTTTGCGAAAATGCTTTAATTGCCCTGAACTAACGATCGTAAGAAGATCGTTTGGTTTCAAGTGCCGAAAGTGCCAGACCCCTCCAAGTATTTTTGCATATTTTTCCATCTTTTTTCTTGGGTGGAATACCAAGTGCCTCTGAATGTCATTATAACACGGTGTTCGAGATGTATTTGGAATTATCAATATCTATTTGTGGTGGAGATTGTCTTATTATATTAATTTGTAAACATCGCAACTATTTGACACCCGTCAAATACTCCCCGCGCTATTTGTGATATAGTGAACAAGAAGAGCGGGGGCTCCAATGATCTATCCCCGCGTATTGGGATTTTTTTCCTATTGAAAGGAGTGAAGGAGATGCGAAAACTACTTGTTCTCAGCGCGTTATTGCTATTGGCGCTGGCGGTTGGGGCCTGCACACCTGCAGAAGTAGAACCCCCCGAACCGGTCATAGAATATGTGGAAGTGACTGTTGTGGTTGAACCCACGCCAGAGCCGCCGCCGCCAACTGAGGTTCCCCCTGAGCCAACGCCGCTGCCAGACCATTCTGAATATTACGCGGCTTTGGCGGCAGAGGATGGCCCACACGGGGATAACTGGGACGAGGGCAAAGGGCCTAACACCTGGTGCTCCCGCTGCCACTCCCCTCAAAACTGGGATCCGGCTGCTTTCCGAGGCCCTCCCCCCTCATGTTTCACCTGCAAGTTCCCTACGGACGATGAAATCAGAATCGCTGAAGGTAACCCACTCGTACCAGAGGAAGAATGGGTGGGTATCCAATGTGATACTTGCCACCGCACGGAGGATGGTGTTGTTCTTGAAGGCAACGCCTGGCTCAACCCCATCACGATGGAATACCAAGATGTCAGCACACCGACTGAACTGTGCGAGAAGTGCCACGTAACTACTACGGGCAACGCTTTTGGCTCAGCAGTTGACCACAAGATCACCCTGGGGGGCAGCGCACACCTCAACTATGGTGGCTTCCTCGGAGAAGTGGCTCCCCCGACGTACTGCTCCGATTGTCACGATCCGCATAGTGGAGAGATTATGCAGTGCGAGGATTGTCATACCATCGACGTGGCCGCGCATGCCAAGGGCAAATACGCCGGGATGCAAATGCTCACCTGCCTGGCTTGTCACGATGCTGGAGGCTATGATGTTGGACCGCATCCCGACGAGGATATGGGTGGCATCTGGGTTCCCCAGGAAACAACCATGGGCAGGGGAGGACCATCCACATCTGCGATCATCTCGCACAGCATTGTCTACGAAGTCGCCTGCGATCGCTGCCACTTCGAAGAGAATACTTGGGAGTTGACCGTTTACACAGCCGATGGCGAGATTCCTGAACCGCCGGCAGAAGAAGGCGAAGGAGGCGGTGACGGTTAGCGAGATGATTTCTGCATGTTTCAAGAGAGCTTCATCTTGCTACAACATGATACAACCTGTGTAAGCTAAATAGTTGGTGGGGTGAGATCATCTCACCCCACCATGTGCATATAACCCAAAATTATGAGAAAAACACTGCACTTAAATATCCCCTCCTTTGTGTTGATCCTGGTATTGTTGCTTGTGGCACTTGGGATGACAGCCTGTCAATCCGCTGATGAAGCTGCGCCGGCGGCAGATGAACCTCAACAATCGCAGCCAGCCCAACAGCCCTCTGATGATTCGGGGGATGAGCTAGTCGAGGGTTCTGACGAATCGCCCTCTGTGGTGGAGGATGCCGAACCCGAGCCTGAATCTGCCTCCGAGCCTGATCCAGTCGACCCGGCCGCAATCGAGGCGGCCTGGGTATCCAGCCCCCACGCGGATGCTTTTGTGTTGGATGTTGCAGGAAACAACAACACCTGCGCCCAATGTCACGCGCCCGTCAACTGGCTGCCGTCGATGGATGATCTGCCAGAAAGTTGTTTTGCATGCAAATTTGAATTGGAAGATCCTCCCCCGTTGATTCCTGAAAGTGAGTGGGTGAGTATTCCTTGTAATGTCTGCCATAAGGTAGATAAAAAGGATAATATTTTGCCGGAGTACGCCTGGTTGGAAATCGCACCGCTTGGAGAATATGCGGAGGTGGCGACAACGACAGAGCTGTGCCAGAAATGCCACAGGGAGATTGATCTACCTGAGCATGAGCTGGTTCAGTTGGGTGCTGCTCACGCAGATTATGTTTGCACAGATTGTCACAACGCTCACGATACGATGGCTTCATGTGGGGCTGTTGACTGTCACGCGGACGCGGATGTGATTGAACCAGCTACCCCGCTAGCAGGGCACGATGAAGATCACCAGTTAGTTTCTTGTGTGGCCTGTCACGATGCTGATGGGTTGGAAGTTGGTCTTAGCGAGGATTTGGGTTTGTGGACAACCTTTGCCCAAGGCAGTTCTGGAGAAGGAGCGGCACCCATTGCTTATGCTTCGCACAATATCGTTTTGGAGGCACCTTGCGAACGCTGCCACTTTGCTGATAACCCTTGGGGGTTGTCGGATAGTATAAGTGCGCCTTAGATCATCTGTATTAGGACTTTCGCAGCACATTGAGAAAATCCCCCTATTTTTCGGGTTTCCCGTCTGCGATAGCGAAAGCCCTATGTATGAAAGACGAATGCAAGGTTCTGAAAATATCAGGAGGAATAAACTATGAACAAAACAGGAAAAGCGCTACGGATCGCAGCCATAGTTTTTATGGGTTTAACGGCTGCCATGAATTTGCTAGGGGGTGTGGGGACTACGTGCGCAGCCTTTTCGAGTAATGTAGGGTATAGAATGGCATTTAAAGAATTGATGGATTATCGCTGGCTGTATCAGGGGTTGGTGGTGACCACTATTTTGATTGGTCTTGCGGGTGTGTGGGCGCTGATCAAGCTGGTGCGCGGCGGCCCAAGCGTTTACCGGGATGCGCTAATTGTCTTGGTAATTGGGACCATTCTCGGTGGAATTCAATTTTTTGCTTCTCTAGCTTTACGAGGCAAGGCGACTCCAGCAAACGTAAAATTCTTCACCAATCTTTTTACGCTGATAGTGTTCTTGCTGTTCAAAGCACCGGGCATCCGTGAAAAGGTTGACTTCTCGAATCCCGGAGGTAAAGCTGAAACAACCTCAGCAGCCGGAATGGCAGCCATCATCGCTGGCATGCTCATGTTAACAGTATTCCATTGGGCTGCTCCCTCTCATACTTACTACGGTGAAAACTGGGTTTATGTGTTTGAGATGCCTCTCATCGTTGTTGGAACAATCCTGACGCTGGGTGGAATCGGCGCTGTGCTGCGAGTGACTTTTGATCTGTTTTCGCGAGAAATCGAACCAGTGAAACTTGAGCTATCTGAGAGTAAGTGATATTTGTGTAGTGAATCCGTTATCCAATAGAAAAAAGACAGGGCGCTGAACCAGCGCCCTGTCTTTATATATATGAGCAAGTAATTTTCTTACCCTTTGATATCTTTCATGAAGCCCCAGGCAAAGGCCAGGGACATGAGTAAGAGCAAGCCTGCCAGAATATTGAAAACAAGGTCAGCGGTGAAGATGCCGAGCAATGGGGCGCCGAAGCTCAACGATGCCAGAGCGATCCCGCCGATGCCGATCAGCAAGCCGCCGATGCCAACCCAGAAGAAGCCCTTGGCTGGTCTGCCTTCGCCATATTTTTTGACGAGGAATGGGCCCAGGAAGATGATCAGCCCAGCGACGCTGTGGAAAATGGGAACAGCAAATTTCTTGAGCGGCGAGCCTGTGAAACTGGTGAAAGCAATCGCCAGGAGACCAATCGTAGCAAACCAAATATAAGCTTTCTTATATTGCTCAAAGTATTGGCGCACGATACCAACGGAAATCCCAAATGGGATCAGGCTGGCAACGGTCAGCACAAAAGGCGTGGCAAGAATTTCATAGCCCATGAAGATCAAGAGTACGCCAGAGACAAACAATACAGCAAAACCCAGGATGTAATACAGGGCATAAACTTTCTTCTCCCAGCCATAGCGTTTCCAGAAACGCCAGACCATGTAGACCGCTGTCAGGCCGGTCGCAAGCAAAAGAATGATGTCAAGTACAGTTGGGTGATTCATAATATGCTTTCTCCTTATCTAAAATTGGATAAAATCGGCTTGAAAGCCGTATAACAACTACTATACTATTACATAATATAACACCAGTCTGTGATTTAAGTCACGTTTGGGATGATGTTTTTGCTCGTCATCAAGAAGGCGGGTGACAATCACTTCGCTTCCTACGGAAGTCCTTTGGAAAGTGATTGTCACTGATTCAGCTCAATACCCCAACACACGGGCGCGTTGATGCAGTTTGACCGATGGGAGTAGAAACAGCACCGCGGTCAGCAGCAACACGCCCAAATCCAGCCAGGGGTCAAGCAGTCCATCTCCTAACACGGCAAAATTCATTAGATCTTGAGCGTAGGTTAACTGCCGCGTAGTCGGGATTTCCATATCCCGCTGCGGCGAGATTTAGAAATCTCGGCTACTTTGCCGACCAAACCGGGAATTGCTGTAGCGAGACAGACTTCGAGACTCGTGATGCTTTCGAAAGCATCACGAGTCTTTTTGTATAATACGTTTGAAAATTCATACACCATCCATATTTTCTTCACATCTCCTTCATAAGATTGCACTAGAATAAATGTGAAAGATAATACAAATACAGACACCCTGCTACTATATGGATGTATATAAAATGACAAACAGACGAATTGTTTCCATCCAAACCCGCAATAACTTGATCATAGACAGCTTTTTATTCACCGGTGGCGTAATCACCGCCCTATCGGGAATATACTTCTTATTCCTGCCAGTGGCCGGTTATCAGGGGGGACGCAACCCGATGTACGGCATCGTAATTCTGTTCACCCGTCACACCTGGGGCGACATCCACATTTGGGCCGGGGTGGCGATCATCGCCCTGGCTGCGCTTCACATCCCCCTGCACTGGAAATGGATCGTGAGCATGACCAGGCGCGTTTTGACAATGATCACCGGGAAATGCAAAATGAACGCTTATGCTCAATTCAACCTGGGAGTCAATATACTGATCGGGTTGAGCGCCCTGATTTTTGGCCTCAGCGGATTGTACTTCCTGCTGGTCCCCGGCGCATCTCACGTAGCGATTGCTCCTGATCCCTTGTGGCTGTTCAGCCGCACAACCTGGGATTTGATCCACACCTGGAGTGGAGTCGTCATGATTGCAGCGGCAACCCTGCACTTTTATATCCATTGGAAGTGGGCATTCAAAGTAACACGCAAATATTGGAGAGCGCTGGGGCAAAGCCTGACAGGGCAGGCAAGTAAACAGCCATCTGCGGTGCAGCAATGAGAGACGGAGGACAGGTGACGGACGACAGGACACAGCCAAATCTTCCATCTCCCCTCTTTCATCTACTCTCAACGGAGATACAAAAATGCTAAAAAAGATCATCCTGTGGACACTTTATGCCGCTTTCGTCGGTGTGCTAATTTTCGGCGCGGTCAACCGTACCACGACGAAAATTGGGAACGATGATGGTGTGCTAAATGGCAATGCTGCTGAAAGGGAATTGGCTCAGAATTTGGAAAGCGGACAAAATGGACAAACCTACGGACAGGAGGATGCTGCCGCCTCGCAGCAAGACGCGCCTGCCGGGTACGATGAGAACGAGCACGAGGGTCAGGTGGCAGAACACGAATGGATGACGCTGACCGGTACAGTATCGAGTATCCTCCCCCGAGGCATGTTCGTGGCTGAGTCCGACGGCCAACACATCGAAATCACCCGCAGGCCCTGGCGGTTTGCGCAAGAGCAGGGCTTCGCGCCACAGGTTGGAGATCAGGTCACGCTGGATGGTTTTTACGAGAATGAAGAATTCGAGGCTGCCTGCCTCACCGACTTGACTAATGGCCAGATTGTGTACCTGCGGGACGATGCAGGGCATCCCTTGTGGGCGGATGGAAGCGGCAATGGCAACAAATAAACTATCGAGAATTAGCAAAAAGCCGGAGTCGAGTTAGGCCCTCACGTGCGATATTTTTTTAACCACAAAGGACACGAAGAAGCGCAAAGAAAAAACTTAGTGAACATCTTTGTGGTTATGTATTTTTATGTCTGGCCTAAGTTAATCCGGGTTAGGCAAAAAGCGAAAATTATGCCCGTGATCAGTCTTACCCCAACCTTAGTTCCACTGTCTCCAGCACTGCGCAGGTTTCGATGCATTCCAGGCAGCGGATGCATTCTGCCGAACGGATATTTTCGGGGATAGCGGGAATGTCAACCGGACATTCAGCTTCGCAGCGCCCGCAGTTGGTGCAATTGTGTTGATCTACAGTGATGTGGATGGGTGATATTTTGTTGAAGATCGCCAGAACCGCACCCATTGGGCAGAGATATTTGCACGAGAAGCGCTTGACCAGCATGGAGGTCAGGATGAACAATATCAACACCACCCCCAATAAAGATGTATTCCAGTGGAAGCCGAAGATTGCCCGCGCCGGACAGATATCGCGTAAGGGCGGATAAACTGCCATTGTGCTGGCGACTACGATGGCGGCTAACACCAGATATTTCAAATAGCGCAGCCAGTAATCAAGTTTAGGCTATACCTGGATGGGGCTATCCACTTAAGGCGGGACAGCACCGGTAGCCAAAGGGTCGTGAACGACGCGCTGTCGGGGTTTGCGAGGGAGGGGCAACGCACCCATTTGATTGAGCAGCCAATCAAACAAATCTGGGAATTGGCCTCCGAATA
>JADHXE010000203.1 GCA_016783125.1 Anaerolineales bacterium | reverse complement strand
CCTTGTTTTCGGCATATTTCTCATTCATCTGCGTAAGTCCTGATTATTCAGATTACACTGACTATCATACGCTCTACATCTTGAGCAAAGCGGTGAATAAAATCCTGCACAAAATCGGTTATCTCCAGGTTGTCATCTTTGATCAGCGTGGATAGGTCCATGGCGTAGGCTAATCCAGTTGCCTTGTCCGTATCATGGGAAGCGTAAAATGTGGCATTGGCTAATCGCCTTCCCATGGTGGCCAGGTCGTACCGCTTTCCCCCACTTAACTGGGAATCAAACACACCCAACAAAGCAGCCTGGAGATTGGTTTGGCCTGAACAATCAAAAACCACTTTTTCATCATCCATTATCCAATCCAGGCCGCGCCAGACTTCACAACCATATAACTTCTGCGGCCGATCACCTGGGGGCAATTCCCGAATTGCCTGGATGACTTTTACCACCACACCGATATGGGTAAGATGTTTATCAGCCAGGTTGTGGGTATAGACAACCTGAGGTTTGGTTGCCTGGAGAATTTGCACTAAATCAGCAATTGTTTCACGGTTATCCCCATCCTTGACAGCAGAACTGGGATAACTGAGAAATATTTGCGCAGCATAATCACCCAGCAGAGCAGCTTTTTTCTGCTCGACGATGCGGATATCCATCATTTGCTCGTCTGTATAATCCGCATACAACCCCGTTCGGGGGGAACCAGACCCATTGGTAACGACAACTCCCGAAAACCACTTGTCTGGCTGCTGAAAGCATTGCAGGATACCATCGATGGCCATAATTTCGAGATCATCGTGATGTGCCCCAATCGCTAAATGCGTTGTGCGACCCAAGGCCTCCTCAAGTTCTGAGTTATTTGGTACAAATACCTCAGCGTTTTGATTTACTAACTTCATGTCATTCACCCTAAATCCGGCAGGCTGGCTGCGGCGATCGACTGACCAACGCGCCGGCTTTTTTCGTCCGGCAATTGGATATTGATCTGTGAAGCTAGTTCAGGGAACTCGGCTTGCAGCACTTCAATGGCACCCGCCAACATGATTGGACCGCCCTTACCCGAAGTGCAGCGCCCCAGGATCAAGACATGTTTAATGTCATAGAAGTCCGCATAATGGGCGATGGTGTATCCCAGGTAAATTCCCATGCTTTGCCAGATCTGTTCTGCCCCATCATGCCCGGCTTCCAGTTTTTCCTGAACGAATTTCAGTTTCTTTGCATCAGTAATATCTTGGGGGATATCAATGCCCACCCTCGGTGCCAGGCGAAAAACGCACTGCTGCGAGAAATACAAAGCTCCCACACCATTATCTCCAGACCACTCATCCACCGGAGCATTGGGATTGTAGTCCACGGGGGCAAAAGCCAGCTCGTTCAGCCAGTCGGTGATATTGCCTTCACTGGTGACATATCCGGCCGCCTCGCTTGACCCCATAGCGATACCGAGCACGCTGTTATCCTCAAGCGACATCGAGCCAGCCAGCGCGGTTACTTCACCATCATTGACGATCTCCAAAGGCACACCCATCTCGTCCCGGATTTCTAAGAACATGTTGTGTACCTTGTCAAATTGGTCTTTGGGAATTCCTCGATACAAGGATGCAACCATCGGGCGGTTATTGACATACACCCCAGCCGAACTGCCCCCAATGGCATCTATGGAAGGCAGCTTAGATTTGGCTAAATTCAGGGCAGCCTTGATTTTCGTCCGGTGATACTGGGGATCGGGCTGCTGGCGCGGCTGCCATTCAATCTCTGTGCTGAAAACCGCCTTGCCATCCATCACCGCGGAGACTTTCAGGTCCGAGGCGCCCAAATCGAACCCGATGCGATTGCCCTCGAGATGGCGACCTAATGATTTTTCGATCTCCTTTTCAGGTGGTACCTGTTCCACATCACAGGGTACAACCGTGAAGGGATGATCGTAGACACCGCTCATAAATTGGCGACTAAAATATTGTTGCCCGCCATTAGCATAGACTTTTTGAATATGTTCACCGATGAAGGCAGGTCCACCTACATAAACCTTCCAACCACCCCGCTGCCAGAGAAGGAACTTGAGGGTGCGTTCAACAAAGTAAAGACTTTGCTCGGCCTTTGGATGGCTCTCATCGAAAACTAGTGTTTCATAACGTGACAAGGCTCCCGATACTCGTTCTAAACCTAATATCAATGGCACAGAACTTCCCGAAACTTTTACTGCTTCGATAAATTTGTGGTTAGCCAACACTGCCGGCTTGAATTCCGGGTCAAGTGGCGGGATGAATTTGGGCGTTTCAACATATTCAAATATCATTGGCATGGTCGCATCCTCGATGTTTTGTATGTTTATTTGATTCCTAGTTCATTCTGCAATATCAGCGCCGCAGCTCCCAGCATAACGATTTTCTCTCCTAGAGACGAAGTAACTATCTCTGTGTTTTCAGTAAGGATTGATAACGCGCAAGGCTGCAGGTATTCTCTCAACGGCATAATCAATGCATCCCCAAATTCCGAAACACTGCCAGCAATCACTATCCGTTGAATATTTAGTATGCTTACAAGAAACGATAAAGCCTTGGCCAAATCTTTGCTGACATCATCAATAATCTCAACCACATAAGCCTCCCTATTCAGACAAGCTTGCAATATATCGGCTGTGGTTATTTCTCCAGCACTCTCCCATATGGAATAGAGCTTTGAATCTTTGTGATCTTTCACAATCTGTATAACCCTATTACGAATCACACGACTGCTAATCTTCGTTTCCAGGCAGCCATAATTCCCACATCCACATAAATCCCCATCTTCGTCAACTTTTACATGACCTATCTCTCCCGCACCAAAGCCATCACCATAATATAGTTCTTTATTATGCACGATACCAGAACCTACGCCCCGACCCACTTTCACCAATACCAGGTTCGAGATTTGATCATGTTCTCCAAATGAATATTCAGCCAGGGCACTCACCTGGCTATCATTTGCGATACATACCGGTAAGTTATATCGATCTTGTAATAATTCAGCTAAGGGGAGATTCTGCCAATCAAGATTTACTGCGGTAATGACTACACCTTGCTTGACATCCATCAAGCCCGGGGTTCCAATGCCAATACCTAAAATTGGTCGATCTGCAAGTTTGAGAAGTTCATCGATTAACTCATAAACCATGAAAAGCGCTCTCTCACCAGACAATCTTCCTACAGGGATGTTGACACGGTGCCTGATCTCTCCACGCAAATTGATCAATGCGCCACGAAATTCCCCGCTAGCAAGGTCTATGCCGATAACATGTCTGGCTTCATTGTCAACATTCAATAGGATTGGTGGTTTCCCCCCTGCAGACACACCATGACCAACCTCCACAATGAGAGCATCTTCAATTAAAGCTGTCACAATTTCTGAAACGGTGCTTCGGGTGAGGCTAGTAGCCCGTGCCAGGTCGGCACGACTGACTTCTCCGCGTGAATATACTTCATTCAGGATAAGGTTTCTATTATGTGCCTTGGTATGTTCACGGGTAGCTTTTTTCATGGGAAAGGCCACTATGAAACAACGCATATTGTTTGTTCGATGTACTTACATAGTAAGTGTACTGACAAATTAGATTCATGTCAAGGCAACTGGGTAATTTTCAGCGGTGAAGAATACTAAAAAGCAGATAAGGTAAAAAAGGGCGTTGTGCTGGCTCGAGAAGTGAAAGATCTTTTCGCCCTGGCAGAGACGCGATAATATAGATTTTCCTAGTTGCTTAGTAGGCTCATTGACAAACATCCTTTCTTCGTGTATTTTATAGGTACTGAATAATTAATGGGAGACTTGGCATCACAAGTGGACGCTGCTAATACCCACCAACATCCACCGACAACAATCTGAGAAAAACGCGGGGGTTATTTGCGAGGCATCCACACTGGCGGAAAACTTCCATTGAGTGTATCCGTAAAGCGAATTCTGACCAAGAAAGGAGGTAACAATAATGGACACGCCTATGACCATTGAAGAGTTCAATGTGCTCTTATCCTCAGAGGAAGACAACCCCTTGCTGGCAGCGCTGCGCAAGCTGATGACCATCGAAAAACCGGAAGATATCACCGCACTAACAGAAGAGGATGTGGCGGGATGGGAGGATTGGAATGCTGTGTGATCCTTTGCCGTCTCTCCTGGCTCGCTCATTTACTCAAGGAGTCTAACTTAGCGTCGCGGAAGCGACTCGCAGCGTGTGGAGGCTGGCCACACGCTGTTAGTTTAAGTGAGGTATAGGATGACAATAGAAAGTATTAAGGCGCACGTGTTGGCTGTGCCGGAAGTGGCTGCCTGGCCGCAGATGGCTGACTTCTTTGAACGCGCGGAGAAAAAGCCCCGCCCGGATTGGCATTTGCCCGTGTTGGCCTGCCAGGCTGTGGGTGGCGATGTTACCCTGGCTACCCCTGGCGCAGCCGCGGCAGCCTGCATGTATATCAGTATCATCCTGGTGGACGATATGCTTGACGAGGATCCTCGGGGGGAGCATCTGCGCAGCGGCCACGGCCCGACCGCCAACCTGGCTCTCGCTTTTCAAGCTGCTGCCTTTCGGATTTTCGAACATACCACGATAAGCACTGGCCTGCGCGCTGCCATCACAGCCAGCTTAGCCCGATTGGCTCTCGGTACCGCTTTGGGCCAACACTGGGACACACAGAGTCTAGCTGGCGAGGAAAACTGCTGGAAAGTGTTGCGGGCCAAGAGCGCTCCCTTCTTTGGTGCAGCCATCCACATCGGCGCGCTGCTGGGTGGCGCGGAGGCTGAAGTTGCCAATGGATTACGTGACTTCGGCGGTCTCATCGGTGAGATCATCCAAATCCGCGACGATCTGCTTGATGCCTTCCAAACACCGGCCAGCCCGGATTGGGTACAGGGCCACGATACTTTGCCGATCCTGTATGCCCGCACGGCCGATCATCCTGATCGCACTCGTTTTATGGATCTATTGCAACAGATTGACGATCCCCAGGCCCTGCGCGAAGCCCAAGGCATTCTGATAAACTGCGGGGCAGTCAGTTACTGCGCTTATCACCTGGCCAAACGCCACCAGTATGCCCGGGGGTTGCTGGATAGCATTCCTCTTGCTGATCCGGCCCCCATGTGGGATTTACTGGCGCGGCAGACCCTCCCGCTGGTCAAACTGCTGCAAACCAGCGGATCTGAGATCCCGCCGGAACTTCTCTTGAATATGCAAAAATGAGTGCTCAATCTGATCGCCTCCTGTACAGGTTAGATTGGCCACTCGTTGCGATCTCCGTCCTCGTACTCCTGGGGTGTCTTTTTTACGCTTTCGCGTACGCTTTTCTGTCTCCCTATTCAGGCATAACTCTCGATACCGGCGATGCCGGTTGGATCGTCAATCATATCGATCCGTGTAATGCCCATCCGGGGTGGTGCTCAACTGACCAGGGCAATCTCCAGTTGGGCGATCAATTGATCGCTATTGGCAATCTGACCTTTGAGGAGTATCGGCAAGATAGGCGGCGTGTCCGTTTTGGTGGCTACAACCCGGGCGACTCGGTGCCGATTACATTGATTGATAATGGGGAGAGACGAATCATCCACTGGATAATGCCGACCGTCACCCCCGCCAACCGTTTCGAGCGTCTTGGCAGCCTGTTGTTTTGCCTGCCCTTCTGGCTGGCGGGTACGGTTGTTTTGTTGTTCCTGCGATCCCGGGGCATACGCTGGCGACTGCTGATTTCATTTTACTATTTGACCGCCATCTGGTTGGCAGCGGGGATGGTATCGAGTTCACAGGTGGCTGCCTCTTCGCTGGTGCTGCACGCCGTTAGCTGGCTGCTGGTGCCCATCTATCTTCACCTTCACTTCCTGATTCCTAGCCCGTTTCTCGGAAGATTCCCTCGTTACGCTTTCGTTTCTCTTTACGCTATGGCGATCTTTCTGGCTACGTTGGAGTTATTTCAACTGCTTCCCTACTCCGCATATACTATGGGGGTATTACTGGCCATGGCGGGCAGTCTGGGATTGCTTACCCTCCGCTTATTCGACAAGTCTTCTCTCTCGGCTCTGCCGGCAGTGCGCCTAATGTTGGTAGGTGTCGGCCTGACGTTTGGGCCAGGCCTTACGCTGTGGCTCATTCCAGGACTGCTTGGTTATTCTGTTCCGTCAGCCCTGGCGACCAATATTGCCATCCTGGCGCTTCCCACTTTGCCGCTGTTCTACATCTACGCCATTTACAAACGCCACCTGGGCGAGTTGGAGTTCCGGGCCAATCGCCTGTTGGGTGGGCACAGCTTCTTTTTGCTGTTTGCCACTATCTTCGCGCTGATTTTTTCTATCAGCAGGCAGTGGGCCTCTGGTCCCGAAAGCACGTTTCTTGTCAACCTTGCGATAACGCTGGTCTTTGTGATGTCCGCGCCGGCTTTGCATATCCGCTTTCAACGGTTGGTTGACCGGTTGGCCTACGGTGGCAAACACGACCCGGATGCGGTACTCGGTGTTCTGGCTAGACATCTCCCGCTGGCGTTCGAACGGGCATCCCTGGTGCAGTTATTATCCGATGAAATCGTCCCAAGTTTGCTCATTCGCCAGTCGGCGCTGGTTCTGTTGGAAAATGGAGACGTCGAACTCCTGTATGCGCAGGATATTGGTCCGCACGAGGCACCCGAATCTCCCCGACAGGTTGAGCAACTGCTGGCTAAGGCTGGCCAGTACCGCCCACCTATGGCCGAAGCCGCTGAGGCGCGGGACATAAACCCTGGTGGGGACAGGTTTGATTGGGTACGATTGGCGATTCCACTCATCACTCGGGAGCACTCTATCGGGGTCTGGCTATTTGGGCGCCGAGACCCCGACGACTACTATCCTCGACGTGACATTGAGCTGTTGACTACTCTAGCCAGCCAGATTGCCGTTACCATCGAGAACACCCGGTTATTTGAACAAGTACGAACCGGGCGCGATCAATTGCAGGATCTATCCCGGCGTTTGTTACATATCCAAGAGGCCGAACGCCGGTACATCGCCAATGAACTCCACGACGAAATCGGCCAGAACCTCACGGGCATCAAACTCAATCTTGATTCGGCTGTTGGTATATCCGAACATGCTTTACCGGAAGCGGAAATGCTCCATAGATCGAAGACATTGGTAGATGAATTAATCGACAAGGTGCATGATCTTTCACTCGATCTTCGCCCACCCACCCTGGATGACCTGGGCTTGTTACCTACTTTACTCTGGCATATACAACGCTACAAAGCCCAAACGAAGGTAGAGATCGATTTCAAACATCGCGGTTTAGGGCCTCGTTTCCCAGCCACTGTGGAAATCACCGCTTATCGCATCGTACAAGAAGCCATCACCAACGTCGCCCGGCATGCGAATGTCAATAAAGCGAAAGTGCGCGTTTGGTTCGATAGCAGGGACAATGAAATCTATATCCAAGTCGAAGACCAGGGAAACGGCTTTGATTATCAGGCGGTTTTAGCCACCGGGAAGGCTAGTGGCTTGATCGGCATGCGGGAACGGGCAGTTTTGTTAGGTGGCCAGTTAGAGATCATTTCGACCCTGGGACGGGGAACCAGGCTGGAAGCATCTTTACCTCTAGAAGAATGGCTTGAAAGGCGCCAGCATGAGCGTTAGAATCTTGTTGGTAGATGATCATCCCATCGTCCGGGACGGCCTGCGGGGCGTATTAGAGAGTGAGGCGATCTTCCGGATTGTCGGGGAGACAGGAGATGGTCTGGAAGTTGTACACTTAGTGGAGAGTCTACAGCCTGATGTGTTAGTACTCGACCTGATGTTACCCGGTATGGGAGGGTTAGAAGTAATCCGCCAGATACGTGCAATGAATTCCCAGGTACATATTGTTATTTTGTCCATGCATTCGAATGAGGTGTTTGTAGCAGAGGCATTGCAGGCTGGGGCCTTGGCCTATATTTTGAAGAAATCAGCATCCGAGGAACTCGTGCAGTCCATTCATTCTGTTTTAGCTGGCCGGTGTTACCTAAGCTCACTGATCTCCGAAGAAGCCATAGAGGCTTATTGGGAAGTGGCCCAAGAAGAAGTTGATCTCTATGAAACCTTATCCACACGCGAAAGACAGGTGCTCCATCTCGTGACAGAGGGCTCGACCAACCAGGAAATCGCCCAACGATTAAAAATCAGCGTGCGCACTGTGGGAACCTATCGTACCAACCTGATGCATAAGCTGGGTGTGGGAAGCACTGCCGAGTTGGTGCGTTATGCCTTGGAGCGGGGCATCCAGCCACCATAGGAACTGTTGTGTCGTTTTAACTCTAGTACTCTAGTTATCCGTATTTGTACGGATTGATTATTCCCCCAATTTCACAACAATTCCCGATGTGAAGAAAGATGAAGTATTCATAAAGCTGAGACGGGTATAATGAATGCTCAGGACAGTCAGGTTCGTAGGCAAGAAAAAGGGAGCAAGCATGAAAATCCGGAAACATTTATCAGCCAGTGGGTTGTATTGTAGGATAGGGGAGCGGTTTAGCCAAATCAA
>JADHXE010000202.1 GCA_016783125.1 Anaerolineales bacterium | reverse complement strand
AAACGAGCGGAAAAGTTCCGGAAATAGGGGTGTGCGGGGGGGGACCCCCCCCCGCACACCCCTATTTCCGGGATTACTTCCACTGGAATGAAATGCACCCAAATCAAACCAATTGGGCATTTGGCAAGCCAAAACACCAGGTTCTCCTGGCCTGATTATTCAGGATGATGTATTTGTATAGTACGGTGTACCTTAGGAACAAGTCTAGTATGCAAACGATGTCACTAGAATCGTTTCATCCTTGAAATTTCGCAGCATATGTGCTACGATGAGTTCATAATATGAACCGCAGTTACATAATATGACCAAGACGCCATATCCCGGAACCCAATCCATACGCCGAGCAATGAGCTTGCTGAAGGCTTTCACCGATGCCCAGCCCGAATGGGGTTTAACTGATCTGGCGCAGGCAGTTGGACTGAATAAAACCACCGCTTATCGCCTAATGACTGCTCTTGAGAATGAAGGCATGGTGGCGCGTGATGTTCATACGAGTGCATATCATCTCGGACCAGGCGCCATAGTGCTTGGTGGACGCGCTTTGCGAACCAATGATTTACACATAACTAGCCGAGCAGAGCTGGAGGAATTGGCTGGCGATACTGGGGAAAGTGCTACGCTAGAAATCCGTGTTGACTGCGATGTCTTGATTGTGGATCAAGTGCAGGGAGCACATGTGCTTGGCGCAGCGCAGGAAATTGCAACTCGTTGGCCAGCTCATGCTACCTCGACAGGCAAGGTGTTATTGGCTTATTTGCCGGTGACTCAGTGCGAGGAGCTTTTTACTGTTCCCCTGGTCAGGTATACCGAAAAAACGATCACGGATTTGGCCGAGTTGCAGGTTGAACTTGCTCAGGTTCGCGCCCAGGGTTACGCCACCGTCCATGAAGAATTGGAACTTGGATTTGTCGCTGCTGCCGCGCCAATTTTCAATCACAACGCCGAAGTTATCGCTGCTGTCAGTATAGGCGGCCCAGGCGCCCGCTTGCAAGCCAGTCATCTGCAAGGTGTTGTGAACCAGGTTATACAGGCTGCTAAACGAATATCAGAACGACTTGGTTTTGTAAATTCAAATAGTGATTAGATTTCCGAAACCTGGAACGTAACTAAAGAAGAAGTCCATTACCCAACAGGAGGCATAAGAATGCGACCCAAACTTAATCTTCTCAGCGACGCATTGGTAGAGCAGATCATCGCCGAGGGGTTCGAGTTGTTGATGAATCCCGGCGTGAGAGTCCACAATGCTGAGGCGCTAAAGTTGCTCGCTGATGCGGGCGCCAAAGTGGATTTTGAAACCCAAATCGCACACATCCCTGAATCCGTTGCCCGGAGAGCGCTGGAGACTCGTCCCTCCGAGTTCCATCTATATAACTTGGATGGCGAGCAAGTTGTCCACTATGGTGGCGACAGAGTCCAATTCGATCCCGGTTCCGCTGCCATCACCGTACTCGATAGCGAGACTCAAGAACAACGTCAGCCGTTGACAGCCGACTTCGTCAAGTTCGTCAAACTTGTCGAAACCATCCCGCAGTTAGACGCTCAGAGCACAGCTTTGGTTTGCGTCGATGTCCCAGACGAGATTGGTGATCTCTATCGCCTCTACCTGGCATTGAACTTCATGCGCAAACCAATCATCACTGGCGCATTTCGCAAGGACACCTGGTGGACGATGAAAGATATGCTGGTCGCCATGGTGGGGAGCGAAAAAGCGCTTGCTGAAAAACCCATCGCAGTCTTTGATGTGTGTCCTTCACCGCCGTTGCTGTGGAGCGACCTGACTTGTCAAAATATGATTGACAGTGCCCGGTACGGCATTCCATCCGAATTGGTGTCAATGCCACTGGCTGGCGCAACATCGCCGGTCACATTAGCTGCGGCGGTGGTACAGCATACGGCTGAGTGTCTGAGCGGTGTGACAATCTGTCAGTTGGCCCATGAAGGCGCACCCATCGTTTGGGGCGGTTCTCCTGCTGCATTCGATATGCGCGAAGGTACGACGCCCATGGGCGCTGTCGGCACGTGGATGATCGACTGCGCCTACACCCAGATTGGCAAGGCATTGGGTATGCCCACTCACGCTTATCTAGGAATGACCGACGCCAAAGTTGTCGATGCCCAGTGCGGATTGGAGTCGTCTGGCGGGGCGCTTATGGCAGCCTTGGCCGGAGTCAATATGGTTTCGGGCGCGGGTATGATGGACTTCGAGAGCTGCCAGAGCTATGAAAAATTGGTCATCGACGCCGAGATCATTGGCATGTCCAAACGGCTGATCAGAGGAATCGAGGCCCGTGATAACCCTATCGCGCTGACCCTCATGCAGGAGTTGGGTCATCGGGCGGATTATCTGGCGCAGCCTCATACGCTCAAATGGTTCGATAAAGAACTTTATCTCCCATCAGCGGTGATCGACCGGGGTTCGCTCGACGCCTGGAAGAAAAAAGGCGCCAAGACTGCCTGGGAGCGGGCCCAGGATCGGGTCGAAGAACTGCTGGCAACATATCAACCCGCACCCATTTCGGATGAATTGCGGGCTGAACTGCGTGATATCACCACCCATGCGGCGCAAAAGTTTGGCATGGATGAACTGCCACCATTACCCTTAGATTAGCTGAGCGTTATGCAGCGCAAGGAGAATACGAAATGTCAAGTGAATTGTTGAATAAAATCACCATCAGTATCGTTGAAGGCAGGCCGGACGAAACAGTAGACCTGACCCGACAGGCTCTCGTTGATGGCCTGGAGCCGTTGACCATCATTGACGAAGGGCTGACTGTGGGGATGAACATCGTTGGCGATAAGTTCCAAACGTGTGAGTATTATCTGCCCCATTTGATCATCGCCGCCAGTGGCATGAAACAAGCTATGGAAATACTGGAACCCGAATTGCAATCCCGCCAGCAAGAAGCAGAATCCGCTGGTGTTGTGGTGATTGGCTCTGTAGCTGGGGATATCCACGAGATTGGTAAATCACTGGTAGGCACGATGATGTCCGCGAGTGGATTCCAGGTGCATGATCTGGGTGTCGATGTACCCACGGAAGTCTTTATCGCCAAGGTCAAAGAGACTGGCGCTGACATACTGGGATTATCAGCATTGTTGACCACTACGATGACAGTGCAGCGCCAGGTAATCCGAGAGTTGGAAGAGGCGGGCATCCGCGATCAGGTGAAAGTTGTAATCGGCGGCGCGCCGATCAGCCAGGAGTGGGCCAATACCATCGGCGCGGACGGCTATGCCGAAGATGCCGTTGGGTCGGTTGAGTTGGCTAAACAACTTGTCGTCTAATACAAAGCCATAGAACATCCACAGGAAGTACTGACAAAAAGCCCGCCGAAATGCGGGCTTTTTGATTGGGGTGCGGTATCTTCTCAAAGATTAGGGGAAAGCTCCCCTCTGCTATGCCAAATCCTGTCTTTACCGTAAAATATGGTTAGTTATTCATGGGTGCATTTCATTCCAGTGGAAGTAATCCCGGAAATAGGGGTGTGTTGGAGATGTTATTGCGTATTCGTCGATACGCAATACGCGATACGGAATACGCAATCCGAAATACGCAGCAAGGCGCTCGACTGAAATCAAACGCCCCCATTCTTCAGAATAGCTCAAAATTACATTGTCACTCAACTAGAAATCTTGGAGAATCCCAATGCTACATCCTCACCCGCATATGATCGAAGCTACCGAAGCATTCGTCCATGATCTCAGTAGGGCAGTCAAAAATGTCGCTTTTGATCATATGACACGCTTGCTCTACAGCACCGATGCCAGTATTTACCAAATGATGCCGATTGGCGTCCTATTCCCTCATGATGCTGATGAAATTTCTGCTGCGGTAGAGATCGCAGAAAAACATGTGATGCCCGTATTGCCGCGTGGAGGTGGCAGCAGTCTGTGCGGTAATGCGATTGGCCATGCTCTGATCATCGACCTTTCTCGTTATATGGATCAGGTGATCGAAATAAATCCACAGAGGCGCACTGTCAAAACGCAACCAGGCATTACCTTAGGCGCACTCAACCAGGCGCTTGCTCCCCACAACCTGATGTATGGCCCCGACCCTGCCAGCGCTGACCGTGCTACCATGGGGGGCATCATGGGGAGTAATTCCACTGGGGCTCATTCCATTGTTTATGGGATGACTCACGATCATGTTCTTTCTACTGATGTGGTTCTCTCGGATGGCCATCGGGTGACCTTTGAAAGTTTTGATGGGGGTTGGGAAGTTCAAGTGCAGCGTCCTGCTTTGGAAGGCTCAATCTACAGATCCGTAGCGAGTATTTTGGGTGAGTATGCCCCTGATATTGCTGCGCGTTATCCTAAAACATTTCGTCATGTGGCTGGCTATAATTTGCATCTATTATCGCGTCAGGAGCAGCCTAATCTGGCCCAATTGATGATTGGCTCAGAAGGCACCCTGGGTGTGATCACCGAGGCAACCCTCAACCTGGTGCCTGTTCCCAAAGTAAAAAGGCTGGCAATGGTGCACTTCTCGGATGTCCGGGCCGCTATGGAGGCTGTCCCGAACATCCTGGAGAGCAAGCCCTCCGCGGTTGAAATTTTGGACAAGATGCTGCTCGATTTGACGCGCGATAAGGTCGAATATCGCCGGTTGCTGACATTTGTAGAAGGTAATCCCCACATGGTATTGCTCGTAGAGTATGCTGGCGAAACCGAGGCTGAGTTAGAGCATGGCATACAGCAATTGAGATCTAAATTGGGACAGATCAATCATCACGATCCGATCGTGATTGTTGCCGATCCCAAACAGCAAGCCAATGTCTGGTATGTGCGCAAAGTGGGGCTGGGAATCCTGATGAGTGTGCACGGTGATGCCAAACCGATTCCTTTCATCGAAGATGCTGCCGTACCCGTCGAGCACCTGCCTGACTACATCACCGAAATTTATGATTACGCTCACGCTGCCGGCGTGGATCGGGTTGCCTTGTACGCTCATGCCAGCGCGGGCTGCCTGCATGTGCGACCGTTGGTGAATTTGAAAAATGCTCAGGGTGTGCGTCAATTACGACAGATTGCTGAAAAATCGGTGGAGCTGGTGCTCAAATACAATGGCACGACCAGCGGAGAGCATGGCGAGGGCCTGGCGCGCAGCGAATTTTCTGAGCAGCTCTTTGGGAGCAGGCTCACACGGGCTTTCAAACAGGTCAAAGAGGCCTTCGATCCCCAGAACCGCATGAACCCGGGAAAGGTTGTCAACGCTCCCCGCATGGATGACGAATCTCTGCTGCGTTATGGCAGCAAATACAGCGTCCCATATGAACCTCAGAAAACCACCTTTAGTTTTCAGACCGATGGCGGATTCGCCAGGGCGGTTGAAACCTGCAATGGGGCGGGAGTTTGCCGTAAGCTTGGGCAGGGAGTTATGTGCCCATCCTTCCAGGCCACAAGAGATGAAACTCACAGCACCCGCGGGCGAGCCAATGCCTTGCGCGCTGCTATGATGGGCTTGCTTGATGCCAATGGCATGAACTCCCAGGAATTATATGATGTGCTCGATCTATGTCTATCCTGCCATGCCTGTAAGAGCGAATGCCCCTCAGGGGTGGATATGGCCAAACTCAAAGCTGAGTTTTTATATCAATACTATCGAGAGCATGGAATTCCCCTGCGTTCGCGCCTCTTCGCCAATATTGGAGATCTGAATAAACTCGCTCAACCTTTTGCTCCACTTGTCAACTTTCTGATGAATGGGCCTGGCAAATGGGCCTTGACATCTCTTGGCATCCATTCAAAGCGATCTTTCCCCAACCTGGCGCAACAGACTTTCAGTTCTTGGTACAGAAACTCCAAAGGCAATGGCCCTTCTTCCACGGAGCATAAGCTGGTGGTCTTTTTCCACGACACTTTTATGGAACATAACGAGCCGCATATCGGTCGGGCAGCGATCAAAGTGTTAGAGACTGCTGGCTTCGAAACGATCATCCTGGTTGACAAAAAAGATTCCGGACGCCCAGCGGTGTCAAAAGGATTGCTTGGTGATGCCGCAAAACTCGCAGGGCATAATATTGAATTGTTGGCCCCTTATGCCAAACAGGGCATTCCAATTGTGGGCTGCGAACCCAGTGTGATGGCGATGTTGGTCGATGAATATCTTGACCTGATACCCGGCGAAGACGCTCGCGCGGTTGCCTCGGCAGCAATGATGTTGGACGAGTTCATTGTGCGTGAAGCGGAATCGGGCAGCTTGAAGATGGGTTTTGACGAGAAGCCGCGCCATATATTATTCCACGGACATTGCCAGCAAAAAGCTACCTTTGGAACTGAAAACACGCATAAAATGTTGAAGCTGATCCCCAACTGCACGGTTGAAGAAATCGACTCTGGTTGTTGTGGTATGGCCGGTTCATTTGGTTATGAGCAGGAGCATTACGATCTTTCAATTCAGTTGGCAGAAATGTCGCTGGCCCCCGCTGTGCGTGCTGCGGATGCAGCCACCATCATTTGCGCGATGGGCACTTCCTGTCGTGAGCAAATTGTCCATACGACTGCCCGGCCGCCATTGCACCCCATTCAAGTATTCGCGGATGCTTTGCAAAGCCCAGCTTCAGCCTAGACAACTCACCGTGAGCGCGCAAATGTTGTCAGGAAAGTATCCCGAAAAATGGGTGTGTGGCGTGCGGAGCACACCACACACCCATTTTTCGGGGAATCTCTGACATGTTTTCCGTGCTCACCACCAGAACAATCAAGATTGGTTATGGTATGATGTGGAAATTATGCCCATATTAGCTATCTTGCCCGGCTGGTGTTCCAGATGAACGATCACCCCCTTACGCTCAAAGAATTGCTTCGCTTGAGTGGAGCCAACCCCCAGGTTTGGATTTCCGATCAGCCTGCTGTGGATATTCTCATTGATTGGGTGGCTTTAACTGTGGATGATGTTGGTCCGAGGGATGTGTTTCTGACTTCTGGGATAAATCTATCTCCCAAAGTGGCGGAACAAACCTGGAAGAGAGGAGGGGTGGCGCTAATCATAGTGGGTGACTCACCCCTGGGAGGCTCGCAGATCCCCTCTGCAATTCCTGTTGTTTCAGTTCCCAAAGAGACCAACCTCCGCGCACTCTATCGCACCATGCTGACCATTCTGGTCAATCAACGCGCATATTTGATGGAGCGCGGCGTACGCATCCACACCCAGCTTTCACAAATAGCTGCTGAAGGGGATGGACTAAGCGGCTTGGCACGAGCGATGTTAGACCTTTCAGGCCGGGGTGTCCTGGTGCAAGATAAACGCCTGGGCATTTTGGCTGAATACCCATCCTCGGCATTGCATGCTATCTGGGATGATGTCCTGGTTCAGTTGTTAGATATAGAAAATCTCCCGGAGGAATTCCATGATCGTAAACGAGCCGGGAAATACATCACCATCAAACAACAATCCCTGCCTGGCGAATTGGAACGCATCATTACGCCGATTTCTGTGGGCGGTGTAGCGCGTGGTTATCTTTCCCTGGTGGATGTTACCGGGATGCTGGATTCCCTGGATTATCTGGTTGTTGAGCAAGGGGCTTTAGTTTGCGCCGTCGAGATGGCCCGCGCCAAAGCGGTGCGTGAAGCTGAGAAGCGCCTGAAAGGCAATTTGCTCACCGCGCTCTTGCAGGAGAATATCACGCCCAGGGACGCTAACCTTTGGGTGCAAAGCATGGGCTTAGATCTGGACCAGGCCCATGTCGCCATCCGCTTCGCCTGGGATTCCTCGGCTGCGACGCCCTCGATGCGCCGTCTGGAAACCCTGGTCAACGGGGAAGTCAGCCGTCAGGACTACCGCGTCATCGTTGAATTGATGGGCACTGAAGTGGTCTGCGTCTGCGAATTAGCCCCTGTCGCTGGCCGCCCGGATATAGCACTGACACTTGGGAATGCAGTTTTGGAGAGGGCTAAAGAAGAATATCCCGAAGTTCCTGCTCGCTGTGGCCTTGGGGTTGTGGCAGCAGAGATGAATGCTTGGCGTGTCTCCTTCCAACAGGCCGGTCAGGCTTTAGAGATGGCCCGTCGCTTGCGCGAAGCCAGGCCGCTCTATTACCCTGATCTATCTGTATACCGGCTCTTGCTGCAATTAGAACATCACCCTGAGTTGCAATCCTTTAAAACCAAGATGTTAGGCCCACTGTTGTCCTATGAGGGGGGAGGGGAATTACTCCATACCCTGGAAGTGTATTTCGATCATAACGGCAATCTTTCGCAGGCTGCTGATGCGCTTTTTATTCACCGCAATACACTGACTTATCGCATGGATCGCATCGCCGAAGTCAGCGGATTAGATTTGAATAACACCGAAACTCGCCTGGCGGCTCAACTGGCCTTGCGCATCCACAGGATGACGGATCGACAGGAGTAAAGTTGCTTGATTAAAAACGCTGGGTGCTAGCTAGTTTATGGTGCGAAACGAAAGGCCACCGAAGCTGTTGTAAAAGGTGCACACCCAACAACGACAACGGAGGCCTGCACCAATGTTACAAGATAGATACGAAACTGACAAGTATTTTGATAGCATCATCACACA
>JADHXE010000201.1 GCA_016783125.1 Anaerolineales bacterium | reverse complement strand
CGCACACCCTTTTTTCGGACTTATTGTCTAGTCCTTGATTGAAATAAGCAAACACACCTGATATGACTATTGGTAAAGTTGTTGGCACGATTGTCACAACCATCAGCCACCCGGATTATAAAAACCGGCGTCTGTTGGTCGTGCAGCCCTTGACCTTTCCCGGCGATCCAGCCGAGGGGGATTTCGTCGCTTTGGATAATACCCATGCAGGCATCGGCGATACCGTCTTGGTGAACCGTGAAGGTAATGCCGCCCGCGCCACCCTCAACCAGCCTGACGGCTGCGTGATTTCGGTGATCGTAGGCATCATCGACTCTGTGCATATCCCCTCGTTGAACTAATGAGAAAACCCGAAAAAAGGGTGTGGGCTAGCGTAGCTACGCTAGCCCACACCCTTTTTTCGTTTAAAAGTCCTTGTCGGAGTTTTGAACGCGCTTTATAATCTCCCCGGCGGATCGAGAGATCCTGAGATTGGTAAATTGGAGTTAAAAATTGGAAGAATTTAGATCTGAGGAAATACTAGATCCAGAAGCCCAGAGCCCCAAAAAGGGCTCTGGGATTCTGCGATTCCTGGTTGATATTCTCGAGACGGTTTTATTATCGGTAATATTATTCTTAGGAATAAACGCCATCACAGCCCGCGTGCGTGTCGATGGACAATCTATGCTGCCAACATTTGATAGCGGTGAGTTCATCATCGTATCTAAGTTGGCCTATAAATTAGGAGAGCCTGAACGAGGAGATGTGGTTGTCTTTCACCTGCCGCGTGATCCCGACCAGGATTATATTAAACGCATAATTGGCTTGCCAGGTGATGAAGTCGTCATAGATGATGGCAGGGTATTTGTAGACGGGGCGTTACTTGATGAGCCTTATATCAATGCCCAACCAACCTATTACGGAGCCTGGCAAATCTCTGATGAGCAGTTTTTCGTGCTCGGTGATAATCGTAATAATTCATCCGACTCCCACAGTTGGGGGCCGGTGCCGGTGGACTATGTTGTAGGCAAGGCGGTATTCGTTTATTGGCCAGTTTCCTCAATCGGTGTAATTGATCATCCCTCTGTTGCTTTGGCTGCCCCTTGAGAATGAAATGAGTGTGTTTTTTTCCAGTGAAAGTAATCCCGGAAATAGGGGTGTGCGGGGGGGGCACCCCCCGCACACCCCTATTTCCGGAACTTTTTCACTCGTTTGAAATACACGAGAATGAGATCGATTAAAATGAGTCAAGAAGAACACATCGAACCCCAGGAAGCCTATTCCTGCCCCGAATGTCAGGCGGGAATCTTGCGTTTGCGGCATATCACCTACTTCGCGCAACTGCTGGGTGAGTTTATCACTGTACCCGAATTCCCTGCCTGGGTTTGTGATGTCTGTGGTCGTCGCGAATACGATCATCGTGCCCTCTCCTGGTTGAATGTCTTGTTGGACCCACAAACTGGACGATCATCTCGACCGGCGCGCCGCTCCCGCCCAACAGGAGATGACCCCCCTGCATCGACGCTTTCGGAATAACGCACTTGACCCTGCTTTAGGGGTCTGGTAGAATTCTGCTCGCTTCAAGACAGGCCCCCATCGTCTAGGGGACTAGGACGTAGCCCTTTCAAGGCTAAAACGGGAGTTCGAATCTCCCTGGGGGCATCTCCGGTGCTCATGCACCGAATTCGTGGGATGGCGCAAGGAAATCGCCTTCCCACGGATCGCCATCAAAGAGGTCATCCATGTAAATGGATGGCTTTTTTGATTCGTATGTTGGGGGAAGGATAAGTACTTTGACAATGACACATGCTCGGAGAGTTCCGAAATTTAGGAGTGCGAGCGGGGTACAAATCGCCCCGCTCGCACCCCAAAATTTCGAGTATATTGCTTGAAATGTGACATTGTCAAGGTACTCATTCATAAGCAAGCACTTCATTGATCGTCAACCGGGCCGCATTGCGCGCTGGGAGAATGCTGGCTGCGAAAGAGAGCAAGATTACCATACCCAGCCAAATGACCACGCCTTCGGGAGCAAAGGTCAAATCCATGGATGAGCCCATCATGGATTCGCTGATGATATTAAGCAAGATATCGCTAATGGGGAAGGACAGCCCAATCGCCAGGCACCAGGTGATCAAACCAATCATCATGCCCTCGATGACCACGGATTTGATGATCTCCAAATCGACGGCACCGATAGCGCGCATCACCCCAATTTCACGCGTACGCTCCAAAACATTCATCCCCATGGTACCCGTCAGGCCGATGCTGCCAACGAAGGCCGTCAGCAAGGCCATGATCAGCAAAAATACCACCAGAACATTTATCGATCTGGCATTTTCTTCTTGAATAATCAGACCTGCGTTAATGCTATTCACCTGAAAATCGCGGTCGGATAGATATTTATCCAAAGCTTGAGCAACTTCTTTCTGTTTTTCAAGGGTGTGCTCTGTGGTGATCACCCGGTAAGAGTAAGCTTGGTTTGATAGATCAAGCAGATCGGCGATATAATCGTAATCTGCATAGGCTAGCGTGTCCCCGACCATGCTGACGAACCGAAATACACCAACCAAATTCCATTCTTCCTCACGCTGTCCAGGAATTTTTACTATGATCGTGTCACCAGGCTGAATATCAGGGTAATATCCATAGATCGTATCTGCGGCAACCACTGCTTTCTCTTCTCCAGGATATAGCCAGCGGCCGGCGATGATATCGGGGTCAACAAGGGCAGTATCGTAAGGAGGAGCGATGATAAACATATTATCAACAACATTATCGTCCTTGTCCCATATTTCGGAACTAACCCCGCCCCAACCTTCCAAACTGATCACCCCTGGGATGGACAGAGCTGCTTTTTCGATGCGCGTAATCGGGTAAGGTTGGCTAAAGCTGAGCGTTACATCACCCATGAAGTACATCGACAATTGATCCATAAATTCTGTCATGGATGTTCTCACATTGAATACAGCGATAAAGATCGCTCCGGCGACAGTCAGGGTGAAGATGGTCAGAAGCAAGCGTGCAGTCTGTCGAAAGGTGTTGCGGATGGACAGCATGATTGGACGCGCAATAAAGCCGATCCGCTGGGTTATTCTGTTGATCCAGTCAAGACCGCTGGATTGATTCCGGGCACGGTCATTGGTAATGGCGTGGCGCACATTGGTTTTGGAACCTTTGTTAACCGGGAAAAAACCAGCCCCCAAGGGAATCAGGAAGGCAATCAGCACCTGGACGATGATAGCAACTGGAATGATCCGAAAATCCTGTAAGATAGCATTCATCGTATAGGCGATGTACTTGGCCATGGCATACCCGGCGAGAGCACCGCTGGGAATGGCGATGATCAATGCAATCAGGCCATATGTGAAAATCAAGGTCATATACATCGCCAGGATTTGGAAGCTGCGTCCCCCAATCAGTTTCATGATCCCAATCTGGCGCAAGTGCTGGGCTAGCAGGGCATTGAGGGTATTAATGATCAAGGAGCCGCTCAAAAATGTAATCAGCCCTCCTAAGGCGCCTAATACACCTAATACTGCGAGAATGAGAGACCCCATAGGATGTTTATCGGAGACAATAATTTCGGTGCGGTAGATCTCACGATAGCTGTGTTCAATTTTATATTCGACGTCCGCCGCAAGGGCTTTGATCGCTACTTCACTGCTGCCATCTCCACTTATTCTGACAAAAAGACGGTTGAAATATTTAGACATTCCAAGCGACTCCAGGGTATCCATAGTGACGTACGCCTTGGGGTCGGCGGTGAAATCACCTGCGTCGGTAACTTGATCGCCTACGACACCGACCAGGGGCAGGGTGTGAGTGTCTCCGTTAGCGAGTTCCAATTGAACTTGATCCCCAACCTGGAAACCTGTATTCGCCATAAAATCCTGGCTCACCAATAACTCTCGCCGGCCTGGATATTGGGTCCCAGAGAGTGCGGAAAGTTGATTCATTCCCAAATTCTCGAAATCTGTGATGCCGATTAAACTTAGGTCTTGCCACTCAGCGCCATCAATGCTGGCGCGGATGCTGGTAACCTGGCGTCCTTCAGCAGCGGCTACACTGGGAATGTGCTCAATAACGTTGACGAAATCTTTATAAAACGGATCGGTCCAGATTTCTACATTGACGGGCGAAGCCGAGGCATAGCTGCGATCGATGTCTTCGGCCAAAATGGCATAGGCGCTGACGATCATGCCAATCGAAAACACACCCACTGCTATCGATGCGACCACCAGCAGGGTGCGCATTTTGTTATCCCATAGATCAGCGAGTACTTTGTTCCAGCGCGGTTTTAGTGTATTGGGCTCGATCTCGGTATTCACTAATCTGTCTTCCTTCTGCTTTGGTTTTCAGCCCGTCGGGTGGCAGCTACTTCTTCGATGGCACTACGGGTCAAGGGGGAACCATCGACCAACTTGTAAAATGTTTCTTTGGGGAGAAGTGCGACTTCGGCACCCCTCTTCGCAGCCCGCACACTGGCGATTGAATCGCCTCCTTGGGTGAGTTCCACCTCCCCAAAGAATTGTCCCGGACCTAGACAGGCCAGGCTCATTTCGTTGGACTGCTCATTGTTGACCACAATCTCCACTTCGCCCGACACAATCATAAAGAGATGCTCGACCGAATCCCCCTGATGGAGGATCGTGGCCTGGGGGGTGTATTCTTGCTTTTTGGCCTGATGCGTAGTAGCCAGCATTTGGGGGTGGGACAAGAATGGCAGGGCGCGGGCTACCGTTTGGTCGATAATCTCACCATCCGAGAGAATGATGGTCTGATCCGTCCTTTGAGTGATCGAGGGGTCATGGGTGACGATCAGGATGGTTTTTCCTTCGGCAGCCAGTTGCTCAAACAGGTTGAGAATATTTTCCGCGGAACGCGAATCGAGGTTGCCGGTGGGTTCATCCGCCAGAATGAGAGCAGGATCGGTAGCCAAGGCCCGGGCGATGGCGGCACTCTGCTGCTGCCCGCTGGAGACTGATGCAGGAAGTTTATGGGCCTGCTCTTCCAAACCGACCATCTTGAGCAGTTCCATGGCTCGGTCAGGGCGCTCGTAGAAGGGGTAGACCTTGCAGTAATCCATAGGCAGCATGGTGTTTTCCAGCAAAGTTAGGGTGGGCAAGAGTTGGAAGAATTGAAAAACAACCCCTATATTGCGTCCCCGCCACAAAGCCCGCTGGCTCTCGCTCATCTCATAGATGCATTCATTACCGACGATGACTTCACCGGCAGTGGGATGGTCAATGCCCGTAATCATGTTCAACAGGGTGGATTTTCCACAGCCCGATTTCCCCACAATGGAGATAAACTGACCATAATTCAACTGCATATTAACGTTTTTCAGGGCCACGAATTTCCCGGCGGCGTTTTCATAGACCTTGTCCACACCGCGTAAGTCGATTGCGGGGTGGTCCTGCTGAGGTTCTGTAAGCGCCTCAACAGGTTCGCCGCAGGGCGCTGCTGCATCAAGGGCGGCCTGGGGTTCTTGACCAGTAATTGGGGCTATTGTCGCCGCGGTCGGGCTGACCGGTACAGATCCATTTTTGGGAGGGCTGCCAACCACACCATCCACAATGTGCAGCCGCCGAGTGAAACGGGGGGCCAAGCTCTCATCGTGGGTCACCATAACGATAGTTTTTCCCTGATCGACCAGTTTTTCGAAAATTTGGAAAATAGTTTCCGCGGTGACACTATCCAGGTTGCCGGTGGGTTCATCGGCAATGATCAGGGGTGGATCGTTCACCAAAGCCCGGGCGATAGCGACGCGCTGCTTCTGTCCGCCTGAGATATGGGCGGGGATTTTGTAAGCGTGTTCGACAATATCGACCAGTTCCAGTAATTCGAGCGCTCTGGCTTTGCTGGTGATTGGATGATAACCGCCTAAAAAGTCGGGGGGCAGCATCACGTTATCTACCAGGTTGAGTGAGGGCATCAACTCAAATGACTGGTAAATAATCCCCAAATTTTCGCCCCGCCACAGGGCCAGTTTATCTTCATCCAACGTGTGGATCGGGACAGCCGATGCATCTGATGCAGGCGATCCATTGCTTGAACCATGAAATAGAACTTCTCCTGAAGTCAACTCGCTGATCCCGGAGATCATATTGAGCAGGGTCGTTTTCCCGGCGCCCGATTTTCCGGTGATGCCTAAAAATTCGCCTAGTCTGATGTCTAAAGTGACATCAGACAGTGCGACGAAAGGTCCATCGCCGGTGGCGTAGGCTTTGACCACATCCCGCAATTGGATGATAGATTTTTGTATATTATTCATGAGTTTACCTGTATCAAGTATCAGGTGTCAGGTCAGATCCCACACTTGACACCTGGTACCTGACACCGAATCACTCCAACTCAATATCGATATAAGCGGTCATGCCCCAGCGTAATTCTGGATGTACCTCGTTTAGCTCAAGGGTCACAGAATAATTCACCCCGGAACCTTCGCTTGCCTTGGGGGCAATACTGATCACGGTGCCTTCTAACTCCAGATGGGGAAGCGCATCAAGCGTGACCACAGCTACATCGCCGACGTGGATTTGGGCGACATCGATCTCTCCGAGATCTGTTGTCTCAACCTGCAAATGACTTAGATCCGCCATAATGAGAACTGGTATTCCTGGGGATACCCATTCGTCGGGGTTGATATTTAACTCCGAGACGATACCGTCAAAAGGGGCCAGCAACTGTAAATCTGCGAGTGCGGCTTCGGCGGCGGTCAGTTGTGCTTCGGCATTGGTGATGCGCGCTTCGAGAACGGCCACATTATCGGGGTCCGGTCCATCTTTGTAGATTTCATAATCACGGTAGGCATTCTCAATTTGGGCTTTGAGCAAGGCAACATCACCTGGAGCGGGGCCTTCTTGCACGCGTTCCCAATTGCGTTCGGCTTCAGAGAGATGTGCTTTAGCGGTGGCTAAGTTGGCTGTGGCTACAGCAATATCGGCTTCGCTGCCGGTGCCTTGTAAGGCATTCAACCGCCGTACGGCATCATCGTAGACTTGCTGTGCGGCCGATTTCCTGGCGAGAAAGTTGGCGCGTTCCAGATTGTCTTCGTTTCTGTCTTCATAATCCTTGAAGTCGTCAATAGCGTCTTCGAGGGCGTCTTCGGCCAGGATTACCTGGGCTTTTTGCGCATCAATATCGGCTTGATCGGCCGTGTTGATCGTGTAATTGTAAGTGCGTTCGGTGTTTTCGATAGCCTTTTCGGCATCAGCAATCGCTTGCAGTGCCAGCGCTTCTTGCAGTTCGGTGTCAAGCAGGTCTTCGAGCGCATCTTCAGTATCTTCGGCGGTTTTCAGTGCGTCCGCAGCGAGCAGGTTGGTGTTTTCGTAGAGATCGTCGAGCGCTACCTGCGCGTTGGTGAGTTCAAACTGTGCCGCGGTGACGGCTGCCTGGGCCTGTTCGCCGCCCTTGATTTGAATGAGCAGTTGGCCCTGGGTCACGAAATCGCCCTCGCTGACGGGGACATCAGCTACAACGCCCGCGGTGTTGACGCTGAGCGAGGCAAATTGCTCAGGGACGATTTTAGCCGTGGCGCTGACCATTGGTATGCGGTTGGTGATGACAGGTTGGGCTGCGGGGATTTCGGTAGGCCGTGTTGTGCTGCAGGCTGCCAACATAAGAGTCAGGGCAGTGAAGGTAATCCATCCGGTTAGTTTTTTTGTTTTCATGTGAAGCTCCTTTGTAAAACGATATTAGGTTTTCCAAGAAGCAGGGGTGGCGAACCACCGCCACCCCTGTTTTGATAAATGCATTTTTTGCGTGTTTCTGAGTTGGTAACTAATTATGGCGCATAGTATGCCATAGTGCATATGGCTTGTCAATACATAAAAATTAGATTATGATTATAGTATGGAACAAATAGACCGGCGAGTTCGCCGCACAAAAAAATCACTGGAAGAAGCGCTCATCGCTCTGGCACTCGAAAAAGAGTATGGCGAGATCACCATTCAAGAGATTACCGATCGGGCAGATATCGGCTACCGGACTTTCTTTCGGCATTATTCAGACAAGGATGAACTGCTCAAAGAAGTGTTAAATTCGACGATGCTGGAACTGCGTGAGTTAATGGCCCCGCCGCCGCTCGAGTATTTTATTGACCCCAATATCGATGCTGCCGATTTGACAGATGGTGCAATTCTTTTCTGGCATGTTCAAGAAAACAGCGATTTATACCGCGTATTGCTGTTCAGTGACCGCACCATTATCCAACCGCTAGAGGCGTTTGCTATCCAGGAATTCAAGGCGAACTATGGTTCCCTGCTTGAAACTGATATCCCTTTTGACATTATCGCCAACCACATGGTCTCGGCCATGATTACGCTGCTGCGTTGGTGGTTGGATAATGATATGGCTCTTTCTCCTGAAGTAATGGGGGAATATTCGTTTCGTTTGATTGCACAGCCCATCCGCGAAACGTTTTTGCAAGCGTTATCGAAATAACCGCAAGCCCTGGCGTTTGAGTCCTTCCGGGGCCGCACAAAAAAAGCCGCTCGATATCAGGGCGGCTTTTCAATTGGATACGACTTACGCACCAGCGATGGAAAAAGCCCGAAAATAAGGG
>JADHXE010000200.1 GCA_016783125.1 Anaerolineales bacterium | reverse complement strand
CCGCTGGCTGAGAGGTGTTTTCGGGTCTTCATGGCGCCTTCTCCTATTTTCTCGACCTTATTTCCTGATACCTTCTCATCCTAATGTTTACGAAAACCCTTGTCAACCTTTTCTCCCCCTAACTTCCGGGAATTGCTGTCATTCTGCTGAGAAGTCGGTTGTTGTATCGGGGGTTCATAGCCAGTTATTCGCCCGTAAGTGAGCAGATTCGCTTCGGAAAGTGGCTGTATCCAGGGGTGCGCAGCGATGTAGCGCATCGCCAGACCGACGATCAGCGGGTCTCCCCAGTTGGAGTGGGGCAGGTCCCCGCCCAGCACGGTGATGGGTGTGTTAGATGAAGAATCTGCTGCGATGGCCGCTGCCAACAGCGCTTTTTTGATATCTAGATCAATTCCCTCTTCTGAAATTTGAACAGCATCATAATTCCGTAACGGGATGGGCAAAATGGTCTGATCCCCATATCGATAAATGTGAGTCTGGGGCACTTCTTCATCACCTGAAGATTGAATTACCAATGACAGATTATAGGGAGTCAATTGACTGGGCTGCTGGTCGTGAATATAAAGCAGTTGTGAACCTTTCAGCCCAAAATTAATCGCAGTCTCGCGGCTGATGGCGGCTGCCTTTTGATTTACCCAAGTCGGCAGCCCTCCGAAATACGGCGCTTGTAGTGTGTCAGGGATGATAACTAAGCCATCGGCGGCCAGTTCTTTTATTTGGGGTGCAGCATCCAAGATTTCCAGAGCGGAGAGCGAGAGGGGGGATTTTAAATCCAGCAGAGTGATGGGCACTTGGTGGCTTTCGACAGCATCGAGAAGATGTTTCAACCCGTGCCGACGTCCCAGGGGGCCGGTGTGTGCCCCGTCCCAGCGGCGCAGGGCCTGGGCCGGGGTGTGGGCAGGAAGCGCATTCCAGAAGGAGATCAGCAGAGGCGCGCGACCAGGGGGCTGGGCCTCAGATGAAGTCATATTGATGGAATCTGCCACCACAGTTGAGTCTGGCTCAGTGGTGAAAGCCTGGATATAGAAAACCCCTGTCTGCTTGGGCAGCAAGTGAGCGTTCAGGCTGATCGTGATTGTGTCTAAAACCGGGTCGCGGATGACGCGGGGGATTGGAAGAAATGGAGATTGGAGATTGGATATTGGATATTGGCTTTCTAATATGGTAGGAAGGTCATCTGATGGAATGACGATTAGATGATCCCAAGGCCTTGAAGTGTTGGCATTGATGGGTAGTTCGACTTCGCCGCCTGGCACCAGATCAAGAGCGATATAGATATCAGGGTGCGCGGTTTCTGGTAGATCAAGGATGTCGAGGCGAATTTGGAGATCGTGCCGTGTATATCGGGTATACAGGGCGATCAAATCCAAACTGGGCTGTGCCGCGTCAGCAGGGTCGAGCGCCCGCAGATGTGCATATCGCCACACGTCCGTGGATGCCGCAGAGGGACGCGGCGTGGGGGCACAGCCGGTCAATAGGATGAGGATGAAAATGATCAGCAGGGCGCGTCGTTGCATAAAGGGTATTCTAATGTAGAATCAAATAGAATGGAGGTAGGGAGGTTCCCTCTATGGTGTTGTTGATTTCATGTGCACCGGTTGTGTCATTCCGAGGAGCGCAGCGACGAGGAATCCCTGACAAGTTGGCTTACAAATCAAGGTTCTAGGGATTCTTCGCTCCGCGGAGTTTATCCTGATCCCCACAGGGGAGACGAAGAACTACGTTCAGAATGACAATTTCGAGTAATTTCCGGTGATAAAGCTAGAAACACTTTACAGGGAGACCATCGGAGGTAGCATGGCTGAGAGACATACTTTTCGAGCCGAGATTGTAGATGCAGGCGGTGGGGGAGCTTTCGTGCGCATGGGAGAGCCTTGCCATATCCTGATCGTGATCAAAGATATTCGCAATAAGATCGGCAAGACCTTCGCCAACGAGGTGGATGTGACCATTGAGGAAGACGTCGATCCCCGTCTGGCCGAAGTTCCCGGTGACCTAAAAGAGGCCTTCGCTAAAAATTCACAAGCGCAATCCTTCTTCAATAAGTTATCCTATCAGAAAGAATACGTCACCTGGATCGAAGAAGCCAAACGCGACGAAACCCGTCAAGGGCGGATTGTCAAGATGATTGAGATGTTGAAGGAGGGACAAAAGGGACGTTAGAAATCGAACTACCGCCAAATCGATCTATCCCCTAGCCCCTTTCCTCCAGGAAAGGGGAATCTGTTTTGAGTGTATCCAGAATGGTTTGTAAAACCTGGCGCAGGTTATTCATCACCTCGCGATTGGTAAACCGGAGTATGCGAAGCCCCCGAGCGGATAAGACTTCTGCTCGTTCTGCATCTTCCACTTTTTGTTTTTGGTGAATTGGGCCATCTACTTCTATCACCAATCCCGCTTTGTGGCAGTAGAAGTCAACAATAAAGCCGTCAATGATTTGCTGTCGACGGAAGTGCCAGCCAGCCATCCGGTTTGCCCGAAGCTGGCTCCACAAGCGATGCTCAGCTGGTGTCATCTCTTGCCGCAATTCTCTGGCTCGTTTCAGTTTTTCCCGGCTGACCTTTTGACCGATAACGATGTTTTCCTTTCCCATGATCTTATTGTATCACTGACAAGGCTTCTTCTCTCTCCTATCGAAAAGCTCCCCCTTCCAATTGGAAGGGGGTTGGGGGGTAGGTCATGCCTTGCCACCCACCAGAAAGAGTACATCACCTGGATCGAGGAAGCCAAGCGGGCTGACACCCGTCAACGGCGGATTGCTAAAACGATTGAGATGCTGAAGGAAGGTAAAAAGGGGCGATAGTATCCAACCAGAGTTTATTCTTACAAAAAATAAGAAAACTCGCTTCACGTACGGTTGCAACCACGAAGATCACCAAGAAACACAAAGGAAACGAAAGTGATTAGTTTCTGATTATTCTTTGAGAACCTTTGTGACCTTGTGGTAAATGTTTTGCTGGCTGTAGTCCCAACTAACCCAAATCAGAGAGTAAGCCAGCGTAGTGATTTTTCCGTGGTGATTGCTTCCCCAAGCTCTAATTTGGATGCATCAAGATATTTTACAAAATCTTGAAAACATTTATACAGGGCCGTTTCTATCTCCTCATCCGGCTGCACTCCACCCTCCCACCACCAATTCTGGATCGTCAGGTGGCGGGTTTTCTTGTCGAAGGACGGGTCGAAGCGGGCGATGAAGCGATCCCCATAGATCACGGGCAAGACGTAGTAACCATACTGCCGTTGAGCCTTGGGTTTGTACACTTCCCAGATATACTCGAAATCAAACAGCCAGCCGTTTTGCTTGCGGTTCCACAGCAGGTTGTCTAAAGGCGCCAGGATTGCAGCGCCCGGTTGATGATCCTTCGCATTTTGGGCGGTGTTCAAAGTGGGAAGATCGACGCTGTGCATGAAGAAGGTTTTACCGGGGATATCTTCGACGGCCACGGACACCAAATCGCCTCGTTCAACCAGGCGAGTAATGATCTGCTTGCGCTCGGGCGTTTTAACGCCGACGATGCCGTACCAGTGTTCCCCGGCGTTGGGGACGGCCAATCCCATCGCGCCTACTCGCCTGAGGACATGCCAATCTTCGTATTGCTCATCGCTCTCATTGGGGTCAGGTGTTGTCAAGAGATCATCTGACAATAACCGTTCGGTGAGATCGAAATAGCGGCGGTTATTGACCCTGTGGTGCACACCCAGATGCCCCATGGCATACAGCCCTTCCAGCCCAGCCCTGGAGGCTTTGGTAGGCCCCCATGACCAATCGGTCTTCTCGTATCCTTTGAAATCCAGGGAGCAAAGTGGGCCATTCTCTTTAATTTGCCCGAGGATATCCGGCGCTACTTGCATGACGATCTTCTCAGGATTGCCGTGATAATTTTCCATCAGGGCGCGCCGGCGAGCAAAGTAAGGCCAGTCCTCGACTGAATATAAGGAAGCCATCTTGTCCCAGCCATCCAGCAGTTGACGGTCTGTATAGAGTAATTCGTCCAACATTCCAGGGCGGTAATCCCTCACCCGCGATTGCAGCACCAAATCCGGGTTGCGCCCGACGATATTGATGGGATCGAATTGGATGCCCCCCACGTGGCGGATATATTGACGCACACCCTCTTTGCCCGAGAGTTGGCGCGGCGGCCACAGGTGGTGGCGCGCCAGCACGAAGCGCCGCGCACTGGTTTTGTCGATGGTGATCGATGGCGGCGGAGGGAATGCTGGTGGCATAAATGATCCTTTTTTCCCAGGTATTTCGGGGAACTCACTTATTTTTGTCATGGCTCGCTTTGCGCACCTTCGGTGTGCCCGCCTTCGGCGTGAACGGAGCCTGGCTTGCTTTTCAGCCAGGCGGAGTGAAGCTTGCCCTGAGGGCAAGTCCGAAGGGAATCCCTGATACCACCGTACGCAAGTGCCAACGTAGGAAATATTTAAGCAGGTGTTCAGGGATTCATCACTTTGTTCGGAATGACAAGTTTGCTATGTTCAAGGTGGTTTTGACCAAAACAAAATTCGTGCCATTAGTGTCATTCGATGCAATTCGTGTTCTTCTTATTCTTGCTTGGCAGGACCAGCCAATTTTAGCCAGCGGAAGATCAGCGGCGCGCCTGCGGCAACCCAGAAGCCAAGCAATCCGTAACGGATGTAGCGAAAGGCCTGGGGGATGAACTCTTCACCCGAGGGGAAGACGGCTTTCAGACCAGCCCAAATGGCTACTGTGCCAACAATCCCCAGGAGATACCTAACGAGGCGTTTCCACAGAACACCTTTGGGATCAAATCCCCTCTTTTGTTTTATCAGAATCAACCCAGACCCCAGTCCAAAGAAGATCGCCGCCGCGGTGGTGATGCCATCATGGCTGATCGGCTCTGGAGGGGTGCCGGCCTGCGTGGCATTCTGAATCCAATCCAAAGGGATTTGCCAGTCTTTCAATCCCCAGAGGGCCAGATTCCCAATCAATAGGATGCCAATCGAGACGAGCGCGACGGTGATGATTTGTCCCCAAATTGAGTACCCCTTGAACCATTTCAAGGTAGGGGGTTCCAGCCGGATGAAAGCCCACAAGATGATCCCCCCAACGAGCCAGCCAACAAGCACGTCAATGGGAAAATGCATCCCCAGGTAGAGCCGTGAGAAACCAATCATGAAGGCCACCACGATAGCGACGATCCAGGCCCAACGGCGTTTCATGGAAGATGCCCAGATACCCCACAGGCTGACCGCGTTTTGAGAATGTCCTGAGGGGAGGCCGAATGAAGTTTCCGAACTCATGGCATGTACTTCGTTCGATACCCAAAATGGGCGCGGGGAGTGAAAGGCAACTTTCAATATGGCGTTGACACCAGTCGTAGCGACCAGCATGATAGCCAGCCGCGCCCCGATGACTGTGTCAAAGCACCAATAGATGGCTGGCATAATCACTAAGTAGAATTCTTCGAAGCCCAGGGAAGTGAAGAACTGCATCACTGGCGCAAGTCCATCTCCAAGGTTTTGTAAAAACAGGACGATATCCATATTTGCCTCCTTAAAGCAATTGTTCTGTTTGAGTTTAGCTACCTGACACTTTCAGCATGAGGTTTGAACGCCTGCCCGTAGGGCCGCACGCCACGCCGAAGGCGGGCCTATGGCCGGCGCGCAAAGCGAGCGCGGTGATCACGAATAGATCCGAATTTTCCGAATACCCTGAAGGGTACAAACGTGACACGAATAATATTGTGGTTTTACTTGATCATCAAAGGATATTCGTGCCATCACCAAAGGTGTACTTCGCATGTGTCATTCGATATTATTCGTGATAAAACTGTCAGGTGGCCAGTGTTTGGGTTGAGAAACGCGGGATAAAGAAAATATTGGCCAAAAATGAACCCAGTAAAATGATGATAGCTATGGGGTAGATAATCTCTGGATTTAGATCGTAAAGATAGCCGGCTAATGGTGAAACCAAAATAATGGCTGTACTAGACACAGTTTCAGTGACTCCATAAGCCAGCCCCATATTTGCCAGCGCAACCAGATCGCGTATTTGTGCAATGGCCAGGGAGCGTGCCACCCGGTATCCCCCGAGCATGAAATACCCAAGGATGTACCAGGGAAGCCCAATGCCCCTCCACAATGCCAGGGCGAATAGCGCCACACTGAAATGACTGAGCAGAAATCCCCGCCTGGCATTCATGCGACCGATGCTCAAATTCAACACCACATTCCCAAGGCTGCCAGCCGCGAAGATCAGCCCTATATTGTCTAACGAGAGCTGGCGTTGGTTTTGCAGGAAGTTCGGCGTGAGAGGTTGAGCAATGTACATGGCAAACATCGTCAGGAAGATGATTCCCAAGAAGCGCAGGTAAGCGCGGTTTTTTAGTAATTCTTCTCCCCCACTGACGCTTGGCCTTGGTTCAACAGGTTGGTGTTGGATATTAAAAATGATCGATGTCGAAACGACGAAGATACATGCTGAGAAAAGATACGTTTTTCCCAACCCAAAGTGATCTCCAATTAGCCCGCCGAGCAGTGGGCCGAGTACGGCTCCAGCATTGAACGAAGCTGAGATCAGCGTGATGGCGCGCGCCACAGACCATTTGCCTCGCGCGGCGGTGACATAGCTGTTCAGGGGTGACATGACAAAAGCGGTCAATGCATATAGGATCATGCTGAATACGAACATTGGCAAGGAGCGCGCAAAGGCCATCACCCAGGTTGATGTTGAACCAAAAAGCCATGCTGCCCATAACATCCTGCGGCGACCGATGCGGTCTGCCAGATGACCGGCTGGAATATGCACGATGGCCATGGCCGCGCCAACCGCGCTCAAGATCGATCCAATCGCAATGGGAGAAGCGCCTAGCTCTTCCAGGTAAATGGGCTGGAAATAGAAGAATGCCCCTTCACCGATCCCCCAGGTAAACAGGGCCAGGGCAACTAAGAGTAGATTTCTATTCATGTTCTATGGATAAAGAAAACCTGCGAAGACGCCATCAGCCAGGGGGGCGGATTGGTTGGCTCCCAGGGCTGGACTTAGCGGTTGGTTAGGGTCTGGCGCCCACACCACGATCAGAGGAGATGCCAGGGATGGCACGCCAATTTCTAAGAGCAGCAGATGGTTCGCCAGCCATCCCACAGGTTTGATATATATGGGGATTTCACCGCCAGCTAACCCGCTAAGCCCCGCGAAATCTGAGTCAACCAGAAAGGTTCCGTTGATATTGGCGACCCGCAGCCGCATCTGGGCTTCCATATTGCTGGGACCGCTGGCCTCAAGCCAGGCGAAATATTGATTATCTGGTGAGAAGGATAAAAATCCGCCCCCCAGGTTGGTCTGTGGGTTGAAGGGGATGACTGTCTCCAGGCAGGTGATCAGGTCGCGCAGGGTGAGGTTGTTCCCCGGACCCCCGGGCTGTCCACCAGCCCCGGGGGTAAAAGCGACTTTGGTTTGATCGGGAGAGAAGCCAGCTAAACGATCTGAAAATGCCAGATACTCGCTTACACTCCCATCTGAAAAGTTCAAGTAGTAAAGGCCATTATACGGCGCGAAGTTAATATTGCCGATGCCCCACATCGAGAGTGTGTACCAGACTCCCTGATCCACACCGCCTTGGGAGTGCACCGCCAGGGGATAGATGACAAAACCATCTCCTTCGGAGCGGGTGAGCATGGGCAGCGCTCCGTTGATGGTTTCCAAATCCCCGGCGTAGAGATAGCTTACCCAACCCCCGGCTGCCTGGTCCGAATCATTGGTGCTGTATGCAATTATCGAAGAGCCTTCGCCGCCGGTCAGAGTCACAAGATTGGGTGATAGCACCAATTGGTTAGCGATGCCGTTTTCGCTTCTTTTCAGCATACCGCCATTTTCAAGGCTGTAGTAAACCAACGGAATGCTGGCTATTCCCTGCGACAAGGGGCCGCCGATATGGATCTGGTTGGGGTCTAACCAGGTCATCCCGGCGGTTTGGATATTGCCTAAGACGTTCCCGACTGAATCATAGAAGACGATAGCTAATGTATTGATATTGGCGCCAAACCCCATTGGCTGGGGGGGTATCTGCGCGCCGGGGTGTTGGGCCAGGCACACAGATGCAGATGCAGGTTGTTCTTGGGTGGGTTCTGGCGTAGGGGCTATCTCTGTCGGAGCGGGTTCAGCAGATTCGCCACCGGGTTCTTCAGGCGGCATATCCGTGGGGGCTTCTAACACCTGTACTGTAGCGGCGACCATCGTCTCAACCATGCTTCTATCCAATGTGACGGTTGGTTGGACATTAGTTGTGGTGCCGCAGGCCAGGGTCACCAACAACAAAAGGATAAGTGTAGATAGGAGTGATCTTTTATTCATATCACAATTCCTGGGTGCCAGACTTCCGAGCTGAACATTTCTTCATAAGACTTCGGAAGTCTCCCCGATCTGTTAAGAGCATTCTAACCCGGATAAGCCGCGCCACAGGCGGGCCTTGCTATGCACGCCGGCCATAGGCCCGCCTTCGGCGTGGCGTGCGGCCCTACGGGCAGGCGTTCGACATCATATCGAAAGTGTCAGGTCACTAGATGATAATTCTATCAGGACTTACGCAGATGAATGAAAAATATACCGAAAATAAGGGGT
>JADHXE010000199.1 GCA_016783125.1 Anaerolineales bacterium | reverse complement strand
TGACTGCCGCGACAACGGTGTAAGCATCTTCGACCTGGGGGGGCTTCGGGTAAGGATTCAGACTCAGGGAAAATAGAATCAGCCCTAATAGGAGAAATAGAGTCCACTTTTTCATTTCGTCCCAATGATACTCGAAAAGTGTACCTATTGCGTATTACGTATTGCGTATTTGGGAATGCTTTTACGCAACACGTAATACGCAATACGGAGTATGGATCGGCTTCAACCGAAATGAAACACCCCCATATAGTTTTACAATAAAACCAATTGAATGAGGATACCCATAAACACTCCAACCCCCAGCCCGGCAGCCACATCCGAAACGTAGTGCACGCCCATGGCAACGCGGGCGATGGAGACCAATGGTGCCCAGATAGCCAGGGCAATCCCTAACCAGATGGGGCCGAGGCCGAGGGCCATCGTAGCCAGCAGAAAAGCACGCGTGGCATGGCCAGAGGGAAAAGAATGTGGGTCGGTGGTGCGGTAGATATCCCCCCACTCGCCTTCAGGGCGCTGACGACGGATAGCAAACTTCAGCGCCAGCACGATCACTGCGGTGATGATGATGGCGATGATCATGATTTTTGCCCGTTCCTGCCAAAATTGAGTTCCTCGCCACCACACCAGAGCCAACATTGCGATACAAAACCAGGAATCTCCGGAGTGGGCGAAAAATGCCGCCATGGATCGCAGCAATCCAGGTGACTCGGCCACCCGCATCTGTGCGGAGATGCGGGCGTCGAGGGTCAGTAAGTTTTCTAAACTCATGCAGCGACCTGGGCCTCCAGGTCCGCGCGCAGGATTTCCAGTTGATGGGGTTTATCAACATCCATCGCCGGTTCGGCATATTCCCAGATGATGGGCCGGCCAGTGATGTTCAGCCGCTTGGTTACGCGCTCGATGGCTCCCTCCAGAGACAATCGGCCAGTAAAAAGGAAAAATAGCGTCATCAGGCCGATAGATGCAGCCTGTTTGAGAGGGCTTTTACGCTTGCCAATCAGTTCATCCCACATCGCCAGGTGTTCAGGGTCTGTGGTCATTGTTTTATGCGCAATATGAATATCCGCGCCGCAGACATGCATATCAGCCAGTTTGGTGAAAGTGCGATTGGCGCCAGGATAACGCGCTTCCATAACTTCGCGTTTTACGATGCCATAATAGATATCGTGCTGGGTTTGCATGGCATTCTCAATCAACCAATCTACCATTTCACCGTTGATGCCTGGGATATCTGACGAAGCAGCCAAGACATATTCTGCTTCTGGATTGATCTCCAGCACTTTATCAATTCCAGCGGAGATATTATCCAGCATGCCTCCCTGGTTGGGGACATGGTAAAGCGGCTTATTACAGGTAATACTGCTGTCTTCTGGCAACCCAATGATCGTAACGCTGTCTACTTTTTGTGCCTCGCTGAGCGCGTCCAATACCCATTGGATCATCGGTTTGCCTGCCATATCGACCATGGCTTTAGAGATACCTTGGGTATACTCGTATAACGGCTCGTCCGGTTTGGGGATACCTCCCGCCATCACAATTGCGTCCATGTTAGTTTAGCTCCCGGATTTGGGGGGTCATGCCCAGATCATTAATGGCTTGGTTTAACTCGCCGTTTGTCAATGCTCTCCCTTTTCCGGCTGCCGCCACCAGCGCGGCCTCTAGCATGTTGGTTCCAAAGGAACGCCCATTCATCACTGGGGTGGCAGTGACTAAATACTTGACGCCGGCCTCCCGGAAGAGTTCCACATCGCTTTCCGTGGTTGTGTTTGTCGCAATAATTTTTCCTTCCAGCTGGTCGGGCATGTGGCGAACAACATAGTGCCTATCGCCGGATATGATTGTTGCCCATTGGTAATAGTTTTCAAACTTGGGTTCCCTTTGTTCTTGTTTCTCACCCGTTGGGTATAACCACTCATAAGGCAAGCGAGAAGCTATTGGTATGAGAAGCGCCGCCATTATTCTAAGGGCGCGCTCGGTGCGAAGCGGAATTGGAAGCCCCAGCGCAAACATTAAATCCCCGAAAACACATTCGTAGTCGTGCTTCAACAACGATTGTGTCATTCCCCATCTATCTATTCCCAAAGTCACGAAGGCTCGTTTTAGAGTAACTGCATCTCCAATGTTGGCTTCAATGTAGGGGATAACCTGGGTCTCGAGCGTACTTCTCAAACCAGTGCCATCTACCAATGGGGTTTGCTTCACAAAGCGGAACATAGGTTTAAAACAATGGTATGGGTAATGCTTATCATCGATCTGAGCGCCAATATCCGCTCCTCCCACGCCAAAGGCATCCACTTCGCCATCGAGTTCTTTATAGAGTTGGGCGGCTCTTTCCATATCACCGTCCGTGCCAATGCGCTCAATGCTAACTTGTTGCCCCAGTAATTCGACTTCGACGGCTTTGTCACGCTTGGATGAGCCTAAGCTAACGCTAACTGCTCTTTTCATGATTGCTCCTCCTGAATGAATAAAAAAATATCTGAAACTGCCCAGCCATGGAACGGATTTTTAGCTCCCCCGTCAGGCTGAGTAGTTCGACAATGTCAACTTAGCGAGGAAACCCCGAAATTTCGGAGCAATCTTCCCTTCGATAGGGTAACTTGACATTGTCAAAGTAGTCATAAAAATTCTCTCTAGACTCGCGTGTATTCAGTATACACCTTTTTTTAGGATGAAACCAGCCTGATCAAGCCAAATGGGGTGCACTCCCAAAGTACGCCCCATTTGGCTTGGCGCGGTTTCGTAAATTGCACCATAAAAAACGGCAAGGGAAAGGAACAACGCAGGCAGAAGAAATTGGAAAAGCAACGGCGCAAGAGCAGAAGCACAGCTCAAGGGCCGCGGCCAACGCTACCGATGCGCCTGGTGTGGCATCCGTTACACACCCAATCCTAAGGAATGGTGATTAAATAACTTGCGCGTTTGCATGCCTGCCCGCCCGGCGAGGAATCGCCGGGCGGGTCGCTCCCTAGGAAGGCGCCCTTCCACGCAAAAAAAAGCGACGCGCTACAGAGGCGCGTCGCAGAGTATCACAGAAAGATGAATATCAGGCTTGGGCCAGGGCTGCTTCCTCCGCCTCGGCTACACGGATGCCCTCTTTTTCATCCACGAAGGTGAGCATCAAACCACCCAGGATAAAGAAGATGATCAGAGAGACGATGCTCAAACGGCTGTGGCCGACAAGCTGCCCCACAACGGCGAAGATGAAGGGGCCGGCGATACCGGCGAACTTGGCGCTCACGCTGAAGAAACCAAAGAACTCAGCCGATTTGCTCTTGGGCACCATGCGGGTGAAGAGTGAGCGGCTGAGGGCCTGACTGCCGCCCTGCACCATGGCAACGGCAAAACCTAAGAGCCAGAAATGCAGTGCAGTGGACATGAAATAGCCCAGTATGGAGATCCCGGTATAAACCAGCAAACTGAGGTAAATCGAATTCTTGGTGCCGATTTTCTTCGCCAGCCAGCCAAAGGCGAACGAGAAAGGAATACCCACAAACTGTACCATCAACAACGTGCCGATGAGGGCGGTTTGCCCGATGCCGATCTCCGCGCCATAGATGGTGGCCATCTTGATGATCGTGCCAATGCCATCGTTATAAAGCCAAAAAGCAACCAGGAATTTGAGCAGTTCTCTGTATTTGGTGATCTCGCGGAAGGTTTTCGCCAGGCGGCTGAAACCTGCCCTTACCGGGCTGGAATCTTCCTCGCCAGCAAATACGCGCCGCGGAGGTTCAGAGACTCTGCGCCACAGGGGAATGGTGAACAGAAACCACCACACCGCCACGCTCAACAGCGAGAGGCGCGTCATCAGGGCTGTCAGGTTGTCGGGCGCCAGCATGATCATGGCCAGGTTGATGGCCAGCAGCAACCCGCCGCCCAGGTATCCAATGGCGTAGCCTTTGGATGACACTTGATCGACATCCTCAGGTTTGGCAACGTGGGGCAGTAATGAGTCATAAAATACATTGGCGCCTGCAAAACCGACATTGCCGATGATGAAGAAAATCGAGGCCATCAACCAATCCCCGGTAGTGACGAAGAAGAGCAGGGCGGTGCCAAAAATACCTGTCATGGCAAAGAGGGTCAGAAAGCGTTTCTTCGCGCCGCGGAAGTCGGCGATGGCGCCCAAGATTGGGCTCAAGATGGCAGCGAGCAGCAGGGCGATAGATGTTGTATACCCCCAATACACGGTAGCACGATTGCCCGGCAGGTTCGCGCCAGCGACAGAGGCATAGTATACCGGCAGCACCGCCGCCATGATCGTGGTAGCAAAGGCCGAATTGGCCCAGTCGTACATCGACCAGGCATTGATGGTTCGTTTATAGTTTTTGTCATCCATGTTTTCTCTCCTGGGATTAATTGGGATTCTGGCTGCTTTCGTCGAATAAAACACCTGACGCTAGGGATGGTTCTGACAGATAGTATAACCTACTTATTGCTTGTTGTTCCGAAAAAAGGGGTGTGCGGGGGGTACCTCCCGCACACCCCTTTTTTCGGGTTATCGTCTAACTCATCCCCCTCTAAGTTCCCCATGATACAATCACCCCCGTTATGTCTGGTGTATGGTTGTGGGTATGGCGGATTATCCGCATAACTCTTCTCAGTTTGATAGCCATTTTGTTCCTGCAACGCAGCGTTCTAGAGCCTGGAGATCAAACCGAGCGCGTGCGCGCCTTCACACGCCAGATCGAATTCGATTACATCAACTGGACTCTGGATGCTCTGCACGGGAAATTAGGCCAGATCGGCTTAGGGTCCGCAGATTACCTGGCTCCGGATCATCAAAGCCAGATCGTGTTGGATTACATCGATCTCGTGGAGCAAATATTTCAATACGAAAGTTACCTCGACGAATACTATACTAACCCAGAAATCACCGATCCAGAGGCAGCTTCACAGCCGCTGCGCGAGGATATTGGCCGGCTCTACGCTCAACGCGATCATCTGGCTCCCCTGGCTGAATCGATCTTTCAGAATCAGCTCACCACCATCGCCGCCGAACTGGGTTTGACTCTCGGGGGGCAAACCATACCCCCGGCGCTCTACCATGTCACCCCGCTGCCTCTAGCACTGATCGTCTCCCCGCGTGACGTGATCCGGCAAGATGCGAATATCTCCATCCAGCCCGGCATGACTACCGATCAACGTTCTATCCTTGAATCAGAGGTTGATCAGGCGCTAAACGTTTCTTCGCTGGTTACCAACGTTGGCGGTGTGGGCATGTATCCCACCATGGTCATCCAGACCACCCACATCAACTGGCTGGCCGAGGTGGTCGCCCACGAATGGACCCACAATTTCCTGACCCCCCGTCCCCTGGGGGCCAGCTATATGAAAAATGCAGAACTGCGCATCATCAACGAAACTACCGCCAACATCGCCGGTAAAGAAATCGGCGCCGCGCTCATCGAACGCTATTACCCTGAGTTCGTTCCGCCCCCGCCTCTGCCCGTTGCAGAATCAAGCAATGACCCCATCCCAGAACCGGAACCCCCGGCTTTCGATTACAGAGCAGAAATGCACGAAACCCGCCTGAACGCCGATCAGATGCTGGCTGAAGGAAAGATCGCAGAAGCCGAAATCTATATGGAAGCCCGCCGTCAAATCTTCCTCGAAAACGGCTATCGCATCCGCAAACTCAACCAGGCCTACTTCGCCTTTCACGGCGCTTATGCAGACCAACCCGGCGGCGCGGCTGGCGTCAGCGAAGAACCCGTCGGCGCGGCTGTACGCGCCCTGCGTGCCCAAAGTCCATCCCTGGCCGCTTTCGTCAAACGCATCTCTTGGATATGGTCATTCGAACAGCTGCAAGCGGCTGTAGATACAAATTCATAACCCAAGGAGAAATTTATGTTCAGACGTTTAATCTTGCCTTTATTGGTACTCACCTTCATATTGACCGCCTGCGGCGGGGAAGCTCAGACTCAGGTTGAAGAGGATTCTGTACAAGAAGCCGCTCCTGCTCCCCAGGCGACTCATACTGAAGCTCCCCCCATGGAGACTCCCGTACTCGTTGCCGAAGAAGAACCCGTCACGGTCAAACTGGTCAGCGAGTGTACCATTGTCAGCTCATCACCACTAGAAGCTGATTCGCAATACGTTGATCTCTTTGGCGTCACCGAAGCTGATTGGGTTTCAGGCCCCGACACCGCCGCGCTGACTATTGTCGAGTACGGTGACTATCAATGACCGTACTGCGCTCAAATTGCGCCCGTGTTGGCGCAACTCAAAGTTGATTTTCCTGAAGATGTACGCATTGTCTACCGTCATTTCCCGCTGGCCTCCATCCACGATAAAGCTTTGCTGGCTGCCCAGGCCTCTGAAGCCGCCGGGCTGCAAGGTAAATTCTGGGAGATGCACTACCTTCTCTATGAACGTTTCTCCGATTGGGCCAGTCTCTCTGTAGTAGATTTCCAAGGTTGGTTGATCGACAATGCCGTCCCCTTAGAGCTGGATGCGGATCAATTCGAGTCTGACCTGACCAGCGAGGAGATCGTTGCCCTGGCGCAGAGCACCTGGGAAGAGGGCCAACAGCTCGGCCTCCCCGGCACGCCCTTCTTTGTGCTCAACAACAACCCCTACAACGGGCCGCTGGATTCCGCCAACATCGCCGCCATTCTCAGCCTGAATGAATTCGCCGAACAGCAATACACCGAATGTCCGCCGGTGGTCATTGATCCGCTCAAAGGGTACACCGCCACTATTCAAACCGAAAAAGGTGATATCGTCATCGAACTCTTCCCCGATGTGGCACCGCTGACGGTCAACAGTTTTGTCTTCCTGGCCCAAGAAGGCTGGTTCGATGATATATCCTTCCACCGCGTGCTGCCCGGTTTCATGGCCCAGGGCGGTGACCCTACCGGCACAGGCCTGGGCGGGCCAGGCTATGCCTTCAAGAACGAATCATCTGAAGATTTATCCTTTGATCGTGAGGGCCTGGTAGCGATGGCCAACTCTGGCCCTGATACCAATGGCAGTCAGTTCTTCATCACTTACGGCCCAGCCACGCACCTCGACGGCGGCTACACCATCTTTGCCGAAGTCATCGATGGCATGGAAGTAGTCCAAAACCTGACCCCGCGCGACCCATCCCAGAGCGGCGAACTGCCCCCAGGGGACAGCATCATCACAGTCACCATCACGGAACAGTAAATGATTTGGGTGCGTTTCATCTCAGTTGAAGATGTCGCTGTGTATTTCGTATTGCGTATTACGTATTTGGGAAGACTTACGAAATACGCCGTAGGCAGTACGCAATACGGACACCTGCGTTCAGCGCATCAACTCATTTGAAACGCACCCGAATCTTAAAGTTTGCGGTTGCCCTGATTCGCTTTACAAGCTATAATTCCGCCCGCTGAAACCTTCAGAAAGTAATCTCAGAAGCGAAACTTCACCAAGAAGTTTCGCTTCTCAATGAAGTTAGGAAAAAACATGGAACTGATCACCTTCTTTATCGATTTTATACTCCACCTGGACGAGCACCTGAGCACGATCATCTCGCAATACGGCACCTGGACCTATGCCATTCTATTCTTGATCATCTTCATGGAAACTGGTTTTGTGGTGACTCCCTTCCTGCCCGGTGATTCCTTGCTCTTTGCGGCGGGGAGCTTCGCCGCCCTGGGAGCATTGAACCATTGGCTGATCATCGGCCTCCTTGCCGTAGCCGCGATCATCGGGGACACGCTCAATTACTGGATCGGCAATTACATCGGAGACCGGGCTTTTAGCGGCAATATCCGCTGGCTCAAGCAAGATTATCTCGAAAAGACCCAGCAATTCTACGAAAAGCACGGCGGCAAAACCATCATTTTGGCGCGTTTTGTGCCCATCATCCGAACCTTTGCCCCCTTCGTGGCCGGTGTCGGAACGATGAGCTATGGCAAGTTCATCTCCTACAACGTGATCGGCGGAATCGTGTGGGTAACCAGTTTCACGCTGCTGGGCTATTACTTCGGCAATCTGCCCTTCGTGAAAGATAACTTCGAGCTGGTGATCTTCGCCATTATTTTCATTTCGTTTATTCCACCCGTTTTAGAGTTCTTCAAAGCCAGAAAAGAGATCAAAGAAGAAAGAGAACGAGCAGCCAATCTAGAAGCATAATAAAAACGTCTCACCGCATAATAATACGACTAGAGTAAGAACCCCTATTTCCGGGATTACTACCACTGGAATGAAATGCACCCCTTTGAATTGACCCCCTAAAAATGATCCGAACGTTCTTGATCGAAACTTCACAGCTAACAGACCCAACCAAAAATGGGTCACGGATGTAACCTATATCCGCACTCAGCAAGGCTGGGCTTATCTCTCCACCATCAAGGATCTCTTTGACGGTTTCATTGTGGCCCATCAGTTCGAACGAAGTAACTCAATCGGTTTAGTTACCAAAACCGTCAAACAATCCCAACAAAAAGAAAAGGTAATTGCTGGGATAATGCCCCCATGCCAAAACTTCTTTGGACATCTCAAAGAAGAAGCTATTCGCAAGATCAAAAACCCAACTTTCCAACAAGCTCAACAAATCATTGATGATTATGCAGGACTTACGCAGATGAATGAGAAATATACCGAAAATAAGGGGTGTGCCGGGTTGCTCC
>JADHXE010000198.1 GCA_016783125.1 Anaerolineales bacterium | reverse complement strand
CCTTATTTTCGGTATATTCCTCATTCATCTGCGTAAGTCCTGATGTAATTTGGTGTGATTCTTTATCCACTTTGATTGGCCAGGACGAAGGTGCCGTCGAAGAAGGTCTGGAGGGTTACGCGTCCATCAGGGGTGATCCCAGGGGTCAACGTTTGCCAGCCCCCCTGGCCGCCATTGAGCATATCCAGCCAGTAAAGGACGACCACATCTTCAGGGGACATTCCATCAGGCAAGTCGAAGGACACCTCGATACCCTCGCCATTGGGCAGGATCGATACCCCCGCGCCCCCTTGGGTTACGTCCACAGCCAGGCCGCTGAGAAATGCCGACCCTGCAGGCAGTGCGCCAGGCAAATTATCCAGGCCCTGGTTGGCTGCGGAAACCGCATCCCCTGCGCCGCCCGTGACCGTGACCTGGTTGCCCTGATCGAGTTCTAAAGTGACGCTCTCGCCGCTGTTGCCGCTCAAGGATGCCTGGGCGCTGCCGTTGCCAGTACCAGTATCAACCGATGCGGATGCACTGCCCTGGGCCAGCACGAAAACACCGCCGCTTTCTGAAATGCCTTCCACCAGCCCATTGAGCGATTCTTCCAGGGGCACTTCCACCCAACCTTCTCCTTCAACATACTGCAAGATGACCAACTCTTCGATGGGTGTATCTGCTGGCAGTCCGAAGGAAACCAGGATCTCCCCCAGGGCGTCGTCAGTGAGATCGCTTTCCACGGTGATTTCAAGGCTGGCCAGCATGTTGAAGCCAGTGGGCAGCCCGGCGGGCAGGATCACTTCAGCGCCAGAGATCATGGTGACGGTGGCATTGATGCCGGTGATGAAGGTGGCACCATCGCCTTCGGGCAGCTGCAGGCTGACAGAGCTGCCAAGGGCAGCCGCGGCGAGTAAGGATACTGGCTGGCCGCTTTGCACGGTCAGCACTGCGTTGGCGGCCAGGGCAAGGGCAGCTGCTGCGGCTTCATCTGGCGCTGTGATCGTAATTGCGCCTGTTTCGGGGTCGATGGTGACAGTAACGCCAGGGGCTGCGCCTCCAGCGGGGTCAGGCGGCTTCTCGATGACGGTCAGGTTGCCGCCGTTGAGGATGATCGTCCCATTCTGCGTAACGGTGCCGTTGGCGGCCTGCAAGGTGGCGTCCCCCCCATTGGTAATGATCTGGCCAGTGCCGGTGATGGTGACGCCATTGGGGCCGCTGATCGTGATGGCCGCGCCAGCGTTGGTGGCCTGAACCGCGCCGCTGACGGTAGCAGCGCCTCCGCCGTTATCGTCATCGCCATCCAGCCCGCTGTTGAAATCCACACCACCTGGGGCAGATACGCGCGTGGCGTTCTTAGTTTCGATATCGTCGCCTGCATTGCCGGTGATCTTGCCCGTGGTGCCTGTCACGACCACATCAGCCTCAATGGTCAGATCATCACCCAATTGGGTTGAGTTGTTTCCTGCGGTCAGGTTGATATCGCCCCCGGCGTTCTCGCGGATGGCTCTGCTAACTTGAAGGGGACTGTCGGCAGTGATTCTGATCTCACCGCCGTTGGTTGTGATGCCCTCGACAAGCCTACTGAGGGTATAGAAGCCGATCTCCAGGCCACCAGAGTTGCGAAGATAGAAACCAGCAAAAGCAGAAGCCTCACCGACCAGCCAGGGCACTTGGGTTTCGAGTTCATCAATGGTGGTGCCGTTGGTGCCAACGCCGTTCTTGCTGCTGAGAACCAGTGTCCAGGGTGAACCCCCTGTTATTTGCACATCCGGGTTGTTGCTGTTGCCGTCAATGATCCGGCCGTTGGAGAAGATTTCGACATGGTGGCTGTCTTGGGTCAGTTGACCCTTGAAGGTCACATCCCCGCCGCGGATGATAATGTGAATGTCGTTGATGTTTAGCGTGTGGATGTTTACGGCGCCTGTGCCATCAATGATTAAGACGCTTCCATCCAGGCCGTTGGTCAATTCTGATGAATTCAGGTTGAAGTCGCCGGTAGCGGCAGTGCCAATGCCAATGGTCGCGCCCGCAGTAGATGGTTTGAGTGTGATGTAGCCGTTGTTACCTGCATCGATCTTCTCGCCCAAGGCTGTGCCAATGCTGATATCGGCCGCCTCGATAGTGGCGTCAGCATTGTTTGTGGTGATCACTGCATTGAGGGTGAAGGTGCCGCTGCCGTCGCTATCGCTATCTGCATTGATGGATACTTCAGTGCCGCTGGTGTCAATGGTATTGTCAAGTGTTACGCCATTGCGCGCTGAGAATGTCACGCCGTTATCTGCTGTAATATCGCCTACAACATTGATCGTGCCGGTGGTGATCTCCAGCGTGCCCGAGAGATCGATGGTACCGTTGTTTTGTACCGTATCGCTGCCACCGCTGCCAGTGTTGATGGTGAGGTTCTGCAAACCAGTGGCCACCAGGCCATCATTATCAATGGTAACGTCGTCGTTACCATCGCTGCCATTGGTCACCGTGTCAATGGTGAAGCTGGTGATGTTGCTGAAGGTCAAGGCCTCGAACGCCACCCCACCGCTGGTGCCGGAAATGCGGTTCTGACCAGCAGCGGGTTTGTCGATTTGCAGACTGTCATTACCGCCATTGGTAGTGAAAGTGTAGCTGGCCTGATTGGTGACCGTTGTCGGCTCGATGCCTACGAAATTGATGGTGTTGCTGCCGCTGGTCATCACGCCTGCATCCGGGCGGTTCTCAGTGGGGGTGTAGCTGCCATCAGATTCGCCATCGCCAATCACGTTCAACTCATCATAATCTTCGCCGCCATCATAGTAAACCGTGCTGTTTTCGGCGGTCCCGGCGCTGAAATCCAACGTCAGCGTATCATCGCCCGCACCGCCTCCCACATGAACGTCGTTACTCTCTGCGCCCTGGTGGATGGTGATCGCATCGCTCCCAGCGCCACCCTCTACGCTCACCGCTTCAACGGTTCCATTCAGCTCAACTTCGATCTCGTCATCACCATCGGTGCCCGTGATGGTCACATCCGTTGAGTCTCTGACCAGGATGACCTCTCCGAAGATGAGATCTCGCAGGGCAATGTTGAATGAGTCCACCACGCTGACCACACCGGCCAGGATCGAGGGACTGTCGTCCGCGGTGCCCTGCAAGGTGAGCTCACTCAAGTCGTTGATGCTGAAATCTTCCTCGTAGATTCCGCCCTCGATGTAGATGGTATTGCCATCAGGGGTCAGGCCGCCGGAGACAGCATCCAACGCATCTTGAATGGGCGTGGTGGATACCTGGCAGTTGGCCGCATCCGCACAGTCCCCGCCTTCGGGTAAGAAGCTGTGTTTATCGCCGTCTACATAGAAGTATGGGTCGGGGACGCTGATTTTAGCGGTGCTTTCTTCGACGGGGTCGTTATCAGGCTCGTCGGCCTGAACGCCCTCTTCGGGTGGCTCTTCTGACGACGCCTCACCTACGTCGGCCTCACCTGCATCGGCTTCATCTGCGCCAGCATCTGAGTTATCTGGAGCGAGTTCTTTCTCGGGTTCAGTTTCTTCCCCAATGGTGTCAACAGGTTCATCGATTTCCACGGCTTCTTCAGAGCTATTCTGCTCATCGGCCGGTGGCGAGATTTCTTCAGTTGATGTTTCATCTGGGGGCGAAGGGGTTCCTTCGGGGGACTCCTCAGCCGCGTAAGCTACTTTGGCAAACGGGCCGGCCAGAGCAAAGAGCAATCCCAGGATGATGGCAACGCGCAAATATATCCTGACGTTGTTGTGTGCGTCAGATGATCGCCCCCAGAGATGCAGCATGTGCGTTTGGGCCAAAGCACCCTCCTAATTTGTGCCTGGTCATGTCTATTTTACAATATTTATGTAAGTTCATGGTAACTGCTCAGCCATCGAGAGAAAGTTCCCGAAAAAGGGTGTGCGTGAGGCTATGCCTCACGCACACCCTTTTTCGGGGTATCTCTTCCGTAACCTGAATAGTTACAATTCATGTAGAATTATGTTGATAACAAGGGTGGTTTAAATATTGCATCCAGGATAGGTTGTGTCATTACAAAGAAAAGGTAATTTCAATGCTGCGATGGCAAGTTGTACAGTTGACGATGCTGACTCGATAGTCAGTAAAGTTCGAGATTCAACTTTGAGCCATATCGTAATCAATATTGCTGATGACCATCTTCAGACTTGCGTGCGGAATCTCAGGGATACTGGAATCCGCATATGGGGATGGCAATTTATTCTGGGTGACAACCCCATAGAAGAAGCCCGTTTTGCTATTCGATGTATCAACGAAAATAATCTGGATGGTTTAGTGTTCCGAGTAGAGCAGCAGTACAAGCAGCCAGGCAAGAACTTAGCCGCCAGCGAGTATTTGGATGAGTTGCGCCACCGGCTGCCGGAAATCCCCCTGGCGCTTAGTTCATACGGGCTTCCCTCATACCACCCCCAAATTCCATGGACTGAATTTTTGACGGATTGTGATTTCAACATGCCTCAGTTCTGTCGGTTGGATGGGGAGAGCCTTCGAAGACAACTTATCCGCTGCCAATCTGAATTTCTAGAGATCACACCCAGTAGGCCAATCGTCCCAATCAGTCCCCTGGATGCATCCACAGCCCTCTTTTCGTTTCTGATCCCTTCTCAAGATAGTGAGATCAAAGGGATCAACTTGTGGGGTTGGGACGAGGAGATAACTGACGGACTTTTGGAGTTGTGGGAGGCGATTCGAAACCATCCCTTCCAGAGTCCCGCTGCTGAAAAGGATATTGTCGAACGATATTTTGCAGCGCTGAACACCAAAGACGCACAGCGAGTAATCGACTTATACGCACCCCAAAGCGCCCTGGTCACTTCGGCTCGCACAATCGCGGGTGAGGAGAACATGCAAGCCTGGTTTCAGGGGTTGTTCACCCAGGTGCTCCCCGATGTAGATTTCATCCTGACGAACTACTCCGGTTCTGGCAATTCTCGCATTTTTCGATGGACCGCCAGGGCTGAGAAGAGCATCTTCGAGCCTGGCCGCGTCCGCACTAGCGAAAGCACAAGCGCGCCACTTCTATATTCAGACGTTATCGAGATTTTCAAGAGCGTGTTTTATAAGAAGCTCGTGCGTTCTTCACCGCGCAAGCACACCGCCCATATCATCAGCATCGACTTGAACGACCCCAGCATCGACTTGATGGTAACCCCTGCCTCCGGATTGGGAAAAACCGCCTCGGATTTTCTCACGAGCTATGATCTGCAATTGGCGGTCAATGGTGATGAGTGGTTGAGTTGGACGAACCCCAAAGGGCTGGCTGTCTCCGAGGGGGTGAAGTACTCGGCGCCATCTGCGGAGCCTACAGCGTATATTTCGGCGAGCAATCAAGTGAAAGTTGGCGGAGAGCCTCCACCCGTCATATGGGATGCCATCTCGGGATCGCATACGCTGGTCAGGAATGGGAAGGTGAATAGAAAACTTAAAACATGCGCCAAACCAGAAGTCTATTGCATCACGCTGGCGCCGCGCACATCGCTGGGACTGACCGGGGATAACAAGTTGATCCTCATCGTCGCGCAGGGGACCGAGGATTCCCTGCGGGACGCGTTGACCTTGAAAGAGTTGGCCACCCTGAACCTGGAATTGGGCGTCCTGAATGCTATCAATCTGGATGGCGGCGGATCAAGCACTTTGGCCGTGGACGATTATGGCGTCCCCAAAGTAGTCAATTCACCCAGCGATGGTAGTGAAAGGGTGGTATCGAACCATTTGGGGATCCGGGCCCAGTATCTGGATCGAGAAAGTGTTCTCAAGGTCGAAGATGGCAACGATACTTTTGGTTTGCTGGAAGGGAAAATTATCTATCATTTCACTTCATTCACGGTCAATGAAGCGCCAGCGTTTGATAGAACTAAAGTAACATAGAAATCCACCATAACTTTCACTATACTTAAATTCCCTTTTCGGTATCCGGCTCTCCTTGATTGGGATTTGACCGATTATCACTTGGGTGCGTTTCACTCCAGTTGAAGTGAGCCCGGAAATAGGGGTGTGCGGGGGGTGACACTCCCCCGCACACCCCTATTTCCGAAACTTTTCACCTCGTTTGAAACACACCCTATCACTTCAACACCGACCTAGGAATGGATTTTTCTTATGGGCGATCAACTTCAGCAGGTATATTTGGCTCTGACTGCATTTCCTGGGAATATCGTTTATCACATCATCGTCAACTTCTCAATTCTCAACGCGCTCATCTCAGCAGGATCAACCCAAAGGTCGCGACAACATCCCACTCGAAAACGAACTATCTTCGGTTTGGGTGTTTTGATGGGGATTAGAATCCTGGTTTTCGCATACTCGGTTATTTCTGTCCCCCTGTTTACCAATTCAATCGCGATCCTCCCCATTCTAGATTGGCTTTCAACAACGTTTAGCGTGATCATCATTATTTGGCTGTGGCTGTTCCCTGACAGATTCCAATTAGCCGATGCCTCAGTATCCGTGCTGTTTTTGTTGACCATGATCCTGGCAATTTTGAGTGGAGGCTGGTGGCTTGGCGAATACTCTGGTTTGTGTTTCAACCAGAGTATCCTGGATGATGGGTGGAATCTTTATGGACTAACTCTTCTAGCTATTGGCATTGTTCTCATCTTGATGCGAACGCCGATCAACTTTGGTAGCGGGTTGGGGATGTTGGCGACCTTACTAGCTGGGCACCTGCTGCATTTGATTATTCCAAATATTACGGGTAATTTCCCGGGCGGCGTACGGCTTTTCCAGATGGCAGCATATCCTCTTTTGTTTACATTATCCCAGCGGGTGGATTCTCATGAAGAAGAACCGCCCATAGTAAATGAAGAGCCTATCTTTGTTGAAGATACGGGGCCATATCGTATCAACCCGGAAGAGTTTCGCCATATCATCTCTTTGTTTGATGATTTCTCCCCCATGGATGTTATTCGATTGGTGACGCGTATCGTGGCCGAAATCATGAAGGCCGATATCTGCTTTTCGATCAAACACACTTCGGGCCGTCATTTCGTCCTGCAAGGTGGATATGATAGGCATAACCAAAGAGATATCGACGATATCAGATTGCATGAGAAGCAACTACCACTGTTGGTCACTTCGTATCACAAATCTGCATCCTTGCGATTACAAGCGAGCAGCACTTCACCCGACCTCTATAATCTTGGCAAAGCCTTGGGTTTGACTTCTACAGGTCACTTGATGGGGGGATTTTTCCCAGCTATCGATAACAACGGCATTATCCTTTTGACCCCACATTCGAATAAACGCTGGGATCAAGAAAACCAAAAGTACTTCGTCGAGATATCCAACTCGCTATTCACCATTTTTCAGGATGTTGAACATTACTATATTCACGCTGAAGATGATGATATCGAAATCATCCCTGATCCCGATGCCAGGCGCGAAGGTAAACTTCAGAAGGAAACGCTTCTGAAATTGATCAACTTTTTAAAAAGACAGAAAACGTAGGGGAAAAAAGAAGACGCGTCCGTTTGTTGGACGCGCCTCATAAAATCCTGCAATTATCCAAAGGGGGAGACTGATTTGCCGCGGGGTTTACTCGTATCGATATCGCTCATCCATTCAGGGGTATCTTCATCTTCCTCTACCTGGTTGGCGGGAGCTTGAGTCGGCGTTTCCGGGCTTGGCTGGGATGATCCTAAGGCCCAATCTGGAAGTGTATCATCTAGACTCGGTTGGGGCACATTTTCGATGGAGTTCTGCTCAATAAGGCCAGGCTCGATGGATATATCTCCGAATAAGGTCTCATCTGCTAAATTGGTCAGCCAATCGGGAAGATCACTGCCCTGCTCTTCGGGTTGCGGATCAGGCTCCTTGATGCTCATCTCTTCGTAAGCCTCTTCGGTGATCTTTTTTGTCCATTCGATCAAGGCTTCTTTGGCTTCAGTTGAGATGGCTTTCTTTTCCTGTTCTTCGAGCGGATCGTCATCCTGGCGCGCAATACCTTCGGGTTGAGTGTCTTCATCAAGCTGTCTTCGGGCGATTTGCTCTTTATACAATTGCTCGATAGCCTGTTGGACAATATCGCTGCGCGCACCCAAACCCTGATGCGTCAGCCACTCGACTTGTTTGGCGGCCGCTTCCGTTAAATGCACCGATCCATTTGTGTGCCCGGGCTTGATCATATCGAGCCTGGACTGTGGCGGGGTTACCGCTTTACCTGGTTTGCCCCGATGTTTTTTCTGCGCCCTTGCGGGTTGTGCGGCTTTCTTGCGGCTGACCTTGTTGTGTTTGGGTTGATATTTGTCGATCAGTGATAAGGCCAGATTCCTGCGCTGCTTATTGCCTCCAGCGAAGGGGCTGATGCCAATGGTGTTGAATTGCAGGCCTTTTTTGATATGCTTGCCAATTTGACGTTTGATATCCTTGTTTTCACCAATAAAAACAACTTGCTCGCCCTGCATCAAAAAATAGACCCCTGCTAATGCGGGCCTGATCATTTCCTGGTTGTTGATGTTAAATTTGACCTTGATTTCATCCATATCGGCTATCTCCAAAGTTTCGTAGACACCGTAATTGTTGTGTATTTTCTCGAATGTGTCAATAAGCCTTTGGTAAGGTTTGGTTAGGAAGAGTTGGCATTTTTCTGCGGGTGGCGCGATTTCTCTGATAGAATGTACATATGATTAGGGTGCATTTCATTCCAGCGGAAG
>JADHXE010000197.1 GCA_016783125.1 Anaerolineales bacterium | reverse complement strand
TACTATATCTGCGCGTTTTGCCCTAAATTTGCCTCGCCACGGTTCGTTTTAGATCATTGGCAAGGCCATTAGCCGCTCTTTGGGGTATATTTCGCTCCTTTTGGTGGTGACATCCCTACTTCTCCGACAGCCTGCTAGCCATCACACTTAATTTTTGACGAGAAACGAATAAAACTGTATTAGTCAAGAATAGGTTGAACATAATTCAGCACGATGATCTATAAGGAAACCAGGAACGCAGGAATAAAAATTCATGGATTCCTGGCTTCCTTATAAAACCAGATGTTCAATCTTCTATTGACCATTACAAGAAACGAATAAAACGCCTAATGAATGGATATTACCTTTCCCCCTGTTGCCCGGATCAGATCATCAGGGGTCAGGCGGAATACGGCATGAGGGGTTCCGGCGGCAGCCCATATTTCGTCATACTGGAGCAGGTCTTCGTCGAGGAATGTCTCAACTTGCTCGATATGCCCCACGGGCGGGACTCCCCCAATCACAAACCCCGTCCGTTGGCGGACGAAGTCGGCGTCGGCTTTGCCTATTTTCTCACCCAAAATGCTAGCGATGCTCTTTTCATTGACCCGGTTGATACCGCTGGCAATCACCATAACTGGACGATCCGATTCTTTTACGCTGAAAATCAGCGATTTGGCGATTTGAGCCGCTGTGCAGCCGATAGCCTGTGCTGCGTCGGCAGCGGTGCGGGTGCTGTTAGGCAACTCAACAACCTGTAATACCAGGCCGAGTTGATCCAAGGCATCTTGCACGCGTCGAGCGCTGGAACTGAGTTTTGACATTCTTCACCTCCGCCCTGATTGTAATCGAAAATGTGGCTCTTTGATGTCTTGGCAGATGAATGAGAAATATACCAAAAATATGTAAAAGGAACCGTGTTGGTAAATCAACACGGTTCCTCTGTGCTTGGTATTTGGTGATTTATTCTTGCACTACCACAATATCGATGAAAAACGGATCGCCGAAGGGATCACCATCCGGGTCGAAAGCCTGCCAGGCGCTGCGATATGCGCCCGGCTCCTCGGGGGCAGTAAACACCATGCGGATTTCCGCCTCAGTGCCGCTTAGGGCTGGGAAGAGCGATTGGGGGTTGGGCGCTTTCATGGCGGGACCGGCGATCAACTGCACTTCATAATCAGCATCCCAATTACACGAGCCCGCGTTGAGCACCTGCCAGCGTTTATCCAAGCGCTGACCAGGAGAAACCACGGAGCCATCTTCAATGGTCACATCTTCGACAAATTCGAGGCCATTGGTGCAGGCTGGCGTCGGCGTCGGCAAGCTTTCCGCGGTGAGCCTGGCGGCCTCGGTCTCCTGGAGCTGGATAACCAATGGGTCAACGGTGGGCGGCTTATAAACTGTAGCAGTCAGCGTGGGGACGGGAACCGGCTCCTGACCACCGCAGGCGGTCAGGAGCATCATAGTAAATACGAAAAGAAACAAGCGATATTGGCGCATCAAGCCTTATTCTTCAAGGATATCATCCTCTGAACCAGGGGGCAGTTCGTCACCCATCGCTGCTTGCCGGATGAGACCTTCGATCTCCTCAAGCAAATCAGGGTTATCGCGCAAGAACTCTTTGGCGTTTTCGCGTCCCTGGGCCAGGCGCAGGTCGCCGTAAGAATAATAAGAGCCGCGCTTAGATATGAATTCTAACTCAGTGCCCAGATCAACAATATCGCCAATTTTGGAGATACCTTCATTGTACATGATATCGAATTCAACCGTTTGGAAAGGCGGCGCGACCTTGTTCTTGACAACCCGCACGCGGGTGCGGTTGCCGATGATTTCTGAACCTACCTTGATCGATTGAATGCGGCGCACATCCAGGCGCACGGAGGCATAGAACTTGAGCGCCTGACCGCCGGTGGTAGTCTCAGGATTTCCAAACATAACGCCAATTTTCTGGCGCAGCTGATTGGTGAAAATCACCGCCGTGTTGGTCTGCTTGATAGCGCCAGAAAGCTTGCGCAAAGCCTGGGACATCAAACGGGCCATCAAACCCATGTGGGCATCGCCCATATCGCCTTCGATCTCAGCGCGGGGCACCAACGCTGCTACAGAGTCGATCACGATCACGTCAACCGCGCCGGAGCGGACAAGGGCTTCAACGATCTCTAAGGCCTGCTCACCAGTGTCTGGCTGAGAGATCAATAAATTTTCAACATCGACGCCACAAGCCGCGGCATACTTGGGATCTAAGGCGTGCTCCATATCGACGAATGCCGCGGTGCCGCCTAAGGCCTGCGCTTCCGCAACAATGTGTTGGCATATGGTTGTCTTGCCCGAAGATTCAGGGCCGAAGATTTCCGTTACCCGGCCCCGGGGGATGCCACCCACACCCAGGGCAATGTCTATCGAAAGTGATCCGGTCGGGATGACATCAACCGCTAAATGCTTCGCGTCTCCCAACTTCATAATCGTCCCTTCGCCATAACGTTTTTCCAAATCGCCCATGGCTTTGTCCAGGGCTGCCTGACGGGCTCCATCTTCATTTTTCGCCATCTTTCACTCCTTGCTTGTTAACTTACTCAATCTGTGCTCAAATTATTGGATATTAGAAATTAGAGATTGGAGATTTGGAGGGCAGAAGGAGCCAACATCCAATATCCAGTATCCAGTATCCAAACTCCAACATCCAGCTTCCTACCTTCGGTATCACCACAACCCAAAAGCTGGAGCATCTTCATCCACAAAACGTCTGATCTGTTTTCGATTGCCTGGAGATATATCATCAGGTAGCGCATTCAGATCGAAGAACTCCAATCGCTTGATCTCGTCGTCCGAATGACCGTTTAGTGAAAAATCACGGGATAGAAAAACGATCACGTGATCTGTCTTACGAAATTCAGTATTAGTATAAACACCGAATAAGGATAGGTTGCGCAAAGTTGCCCCAACTTCTTCCGAAGCCTCACGGCGAACAGCATCTTCCACTGACTCGCCATGCTCAATGAGTCCCCCAGGCAAAAACCACTGATCTTGATAGACATGTTTCACTAATAGAATTTTTCCGTTTCGAACCATCAAGATGCGGACGCCAAAAGAAAGCGGCTTTAGCAAAAGACACAGCGTCCTGGATATCATGTAAAAGTACTTTTTAAAAAACGACATCAAAAATCTACCCAAGTCTAGCACGAATGTTCTAATTGTCAAGGGATTTCCACAGGGACAAAATCTTCCCCTGGCGCGGCTGGTTGATCGAAACGAAAGCCATCGCGGCCCTGAAAAATCAGGAAACTCACCCTGCCCGGATGGATCTCGATTTCCGTCGTGTACAGCTTACCGATATAAGAAGTCGATATCTCATACAAACCGGCGGGCAAATCGCTGACCACAAGATTTTCCAGGTAATAAGGGTCTTTGTTTACCGCCCCATCGGCATAGGTTCTGGCCTGCCATACCTGGCCCGTATAAATCGATGAAATCCGAACGTAATGTTCACGCAGGTCGCCCCCACCTGTCCGCACCAGGCGAGCTACCAGCACTCCCCACCCTTGGGGCGGCACAAGCCACAACTCGGGATTCAGCGTATCGAAAAATCCTAATTCTCCCCAGCGCACTTCCAAGTGCAGGTGTGGTCCGGTAACTTTTCCGGTATCACCCACCAGGCCCAATAAATCTCCAGTTGAGACGTATTGCCCGCGCGGCACAAACACTTCTTCCAAGTGCCCATACACCGTATAAAGCCGCCGGCCTTGATAGCCAAAATCATGCCGAATCATCACCGCCCGGCCATAGGGGTCGCTAAGATCCCCGGGTATACCGCGGTATAAGCCATAGCCAGCCCAAATGACCTTACCATCAGCCGCCGCCAACACCGGCGTTCCTAAAGGCGCGGGAATATCCACCCCCGTATGCACCACGTCTTCAAAAAATACCCCGCCATAACGATAATCCGCCGCAGGCCAGTTGACTTCGTCGGCAGCGATGGGGCGGGCAAAATAGAAATGATCGAAGGGTGTCGGCGCCCAGGGGATGTCATACAACGGGGGACGCCAGGCTGAAACTGGAGGAGGCTCGGGTTCAGGGAAATCTATGATCAGGGGATTAGGCACGGGGGTAGGGATATGGGAATCCTCCGCGGAGACAGTATCCGCATCGAACGCGGCAACCACCTGTGTAGGATGTACGGTGGCCGAGGGTTGGGTGGTACCTGTTCCCTGGGGGATTCCTGTCTCCTTACTTGAGAAGCCACAAGCTGACAACACAACAACCCATCCCAAAATACAAATAAACCCGAAAAAAGGGTGTACAGGGGTTGCTTCGCAACCCCTGTACACCCTTTTTTCGGGAGTTTTTCGTTTGATTCGCTTTGACAATATCATGGCGTTGGCTTCGGGAAAAGAGTATCCGTTGGCGTTGGAGATGCCGTAATTGTCGGGCTAAGCGTTGGAGTCGCTGTGGGCTGCCCTGTCAGAGTAATTGTTGGCGTTTGGGTGATCGTCGGCGTGGACGTGATGGTGGGCGTGTTTGTGGGCGTGGGCGTCGGGGTCGCCGTGGGGATTGGCGTAGGCGAAAGTAAAATCTCGGGCGGGTACAACTCCATCATGGCAGTGATCCATTCCAGATCATCGTTGCGCACGAATTCATTGAAGCGCGCCGCCGAAAGCACAGACTGCCAAGTCAGGAGGGCCGGCAAACGCTCCCATCCGTAAGCTGATGCCAACTGGGTCATATCGATCCAATAGCCCGGCTGGACACCTTGAGCTAACTCACCACCCTGCTCATAAGGAAGCGGTTCCGCTCGATAACGGGCACTGAAATCCCAGGGCAGCGCGTGCAGCGGACGGCCCTTAGAACCATCCTGGAAGCGCTCACGCAGATATATTCGCCAATAGGTTTCCTGGCCATAATCTTCTCGCACAACCGCCATCCATCCGGCGTTGATAGGCAAAGTGTTCGCCGCAAAGGCGCGCCCGGTGTACAGCCAATCTCCCTGTAAACCCGGCGAGAGCGGGGAAGTCAGCGGCACGTAGGCATTTTCTAGCGTGGACAGAGCATCCCAGCCAGCCTGCTCGGCCAGCTTTGCCCGCAAGGCATTGAAGGCCTCATCCACGCGGTCATGTAATTGTGGATACGGCGCATCGACTTCCTGGAGATCAATCAACCCCCAGCGGCCGCCAGGCACTTCTGGTTCCAGGTTCATATTTGGGTTCCAAAGAGGCGTTGGCGAAGGGCTGATTACATCGGGCAGCAAATCATTCACCGAGTAATTGACCCAGGCTAAATCTTCCACCACCCCAGGCATGGCCCTGGGCGGCAGCCAGACTAGATCGGGCTGCTCTAGAATGAAAGCGGTCAGATAGGTTTGGTAAGGAGTCTCCAACGTGGTATACAGAATACGGCCATCACGGCTCCAAACCGGGTGATCACCAACGCCAAGCTCTCGGGGCGCACCTTCAGGCGTGGCGCTGTCCCAACGATAGATCTTGTGCCAGCCATCATCCATGACTGCGCCCCAGGCCAGGTAACGACCATCCGGAGACCAGGCAGGGTTGGCAGCTCTGGCCTCACCGACATGCTCGAGGGGAACGATACGGTCCTCTCCGCTTTTATCCAGGTCAGCCAGCCAAACACCCTCTCGGCCACTGCTCGTAGAAATAAAGGCAATCTGCCGTCCCCCGGGCGACCAGGCCGGCGAGAAATCAGCAGCCAGGTCACTGGTGAGGCGGATCGGTTCAGCGCCTAACTCAGCCTGCTGAATGTAGATTTCTAGATTATTGTCGAAATAGCGCTCATAGGCCAGCCACAAACCATCCGGAGACCAGCTCGGGGAGGCCTTGTAACCAGGAGTATCGGTCAGGTGTGTGATCCCCCCATTTTCCAGATCCCATACATATATTTGCCAATCGCCATCCCGGTTGGATGCGAAGGCCAATCGATGTCCATCGGGGCTGAGGGCAGGGGTGATATCATGCCAGGGGCCATCCGTCAGGCGGGAGAGGGGGACTGTCTCTCCACTCGAATCCACAGGATGGTAAGCAAAGAGATGTGTATCCAAGCCCTCTTGCATAGAGAGTATCAGCAGGCCGGCTTCTTCGGGCGGCACGGGGGTGCGCGTTGGAACTGGCGTTTCTTGGACAATATCAACGGCGCTGGGAGAGGGGGTTGATTCAACCGCAATTTCTTCACCCCAAGGCAGCCCGCCAGGAAGGCCAAAACGAGCCCCCAAAATCGGCCAGGCCAGCACCATCAATATGATCAGGTTGACAGTCAACAACAGGATGAATGTGATCGGGGAAAGGGTGATACGGCGAGGGCGCGGCCGTTCGTTTTGCTCTCTGAAGTCATTATCCCCATGGGGGTCAGTGGGAAGGATCAATGTAACTCCCCGACTGCAATACTTGGGACAAAGGTACTCTCCGCCTCTTCTAACTGGCCGATTACAACTTCATCATTTGCAAAAAGATCAATGATGATGCTGGTATCCAGCAAATATTTACCACTCATTCCAATCTACCTGCTCGCAACCGGTTTCGATCGCTTGACGGATCTCTTTTACATCTTGAGCAGGGATGCTTCCTGCAAATTGCAGTAGTTCTATCCCAGGTGTGCCATTTTGTGTGAGCGTTCTCAAGGTACGCACAAATGACAACACTTGATATTGCAGCCTATCAGGTAATGTCTTCACTTGTTCTACAATCTCTGTTAACACGGGAGTAGTCATAGCTCTTATCCTGATTCCGATAAGCGTGTAATTTTGACACAATCATTATAGCACGCGGCACAGAAATTCTCCTGAAAGACAAAACAAGATGATCGCTCAAAACTGCCGCAGCCAATTGGGTAAGTGAGTTTTCAGCCGCCCTTGAACGCGTTTACCCCAACCCAATGGATAACCATCGATGGTAACCAGCACCCAGCCATCAACCCCGGGAGAGGACAAAACTTCACCGCGCAGATAGCTGTGCGCGGCGGGGTCATCAAGCGTTAATGGTAGTGTTTTGCGCATATCTTCTGCCCGCAACCCCATCGCCATGGCATGAGATGGTTCGAATCGCTTCTTCTTCAGCGTGCCCAGCCACCACCCCCAATGGATCACCTTCAGCCCGGACAAATCGGGGCAATCATCGGGGATACGGTAGAGGTGGGAACCCATCAGGGAGAGACGGTCTTCAGAGGGTTGCCAGTTCAGAGTTTCATTGCAGAATTTTTGGAAATATTGTCTGGGTTCTGGGGGTAGGGAGTAGGGGAGTAGGGAAGTAAGGGGCACAGAAATATCGTGACTCGTATTAGATTTCTGGAGTAGGGCGATGAAATGGCCTTCGCCAGGGGCGCGGTGCGGCCATAGGCGGACAGTGTGCTGCAATGCCTGAGATTGAGCTGCTTGCTCACCCAGGCAATCCGCGCGCCCTGCTGAGAAGCCTGGGGAACGCGGAGGATCAATTAATTCAAATTCGGGGTGGGATGACAAAAAGCGAGCGATAGCGCCTTCATCTTCTTCAACGGCGAAGGTGCAGGTAGCATAGGCCAGAATGCCCCCTGGACGAACCAGTTTGGCTGCCTCAACCAAGATAGCATCTTGTCGCATTGCGCAGCTTTCAACGAGCTTGGGCATCCATTTTGCGCGCTCGGCCGGGTCTTTACGGAACATGCCCTCACCGGAGCAAGGCGCGTCCACGATAACGCGGTCGAAATAAGCGCCGAAATGTTCCACCAGTCGGGGTGGACTTTCATTCAACACAACTACATTACGCATTCCCCAGCGTTCCAGATTTTTGGCCAACACCTGCGCTCGACGGAAGTTTAGATCATTGGCGACCAGCAGCCCCTTAGCAGCCATCAAAGCAGCGATGTGGGTGGCCTTGCCCCCGGGGGCGGCGGCTAAATCCAGGACGCGCTCACCAGGTTGGGGAGCTAATAACTCCGCCACTGCCATGGCTGAGGGGTCCTGTAAATAGTACAGTCCCGCGGTATGGTAGGGATGTTTACCCGGGCGTGAGTCAGGGGGGACGATAAATCCCGCCGGTGCCCAGGGGATAGGAGTCAGTTGAAAAGGGGAAATCGACTCGAATTCTTCTGGAGAAAGCTTTAAAGTGTTGACGCGCAAACCAACATCGGGGGGTTGATCGTAGCTGGCCAGGAAAGCATCATACTCATCCCCAAGTTGGCGCTGCATACGGGAGAGGAAGAGGGGCGGGAGGGCGGGGGGCATGGTTTTGGAAGTTGGATATTGGAGGTTGGAAATTAGATATTGGAGATTAGATATTTCCAACTTCTAGCTTCCAGCTTCCAATCTTTAATCAATTTCAAATGACGTTTGGGCCTCATCGACGATCATACGCTCAGGCGGAGCGATGATTTCCCCATCCTGCTCCTCCTCGAATTCTTGGAGATAGAAGAGCACTACAGATGCGCTGAATTCACCACTGGGTTCAGGCGTACGCAAGTGCATGTTGATCTCCATCTTGGGAGCGATGGTTTCGATGATGCTGGCTGTTGCCACCGGCTGACCTGAAATGTCCGTGATGACGACCTCACCGCTGGGGTATTTCTGGAAGGGAGTCACTTCCAGATAAATTTTAACGCGGCGGCCATCCGGCCAGGGTTCAGCCTTGAATTGGCGAATGCGCACCTCATCAGGAGGCAGCGGAACATCTGAAGGGTCTGTGAAGAAAATATCCATCGTCATCTTTCAATACTACAGGACTTACGCAAATGAATGAGAAATATA
>JADHXE010000001.1 GCA_016783125.1 Anaerolineales bacterium | reverse complement strand
CATGGGGTGCGCAGCACCCCATGCACACCCTTTTTTGCGGCTTTTCCCCGCCGCAGGCGGGGTAGGCTGAGATAGTTACATTTTAAGAAATAAATGCACATCAAGGAGGCCAAATCCTCTGATTTCCCCTTATCTTTTAGTCAAGGCAGTATGAATTTCCTACGCAGAAGGGATTGAAGCATCGTGATCTGGGAGCAACTCTTCTACCCGGCGAATCACGGGAATAAGGTATCCTACGACCCCCGTGAGGCCCAACAAGACGCCGGTGAAGACAAACATCAGGGCAATGCCTGCGCCTGTGCCAGTCCCGACCAACCAGCCAAAAACTGGTGCTAGCGTCCCCCCATCAGACATGGCTGGCTCCATAACATTGTCAGCGAGCGGCCCCGCTAACAGACGGCTGAGCGGGGATGCAAACCAGGCAATCAACCGGCGCGTGGAGAAGACTCTTCCCTGTACATCCGGTGGAACCTTGGCTTGCCAAATGGCCTGGTTGGAGGCATTCAGGATCGGGGCACAGAAGGTGACGATAAAAATACCGACCACCCAGACAGGTAGTGACTGCCCCAGGCCAGTCAGCACCTGCCCAAATAGACCAACAAATATCCAGCCCAGCATTACCCCATCGATGCGACGTTTGAAGCCCCCCCAGGCGCTCATGGCCAAGCCGCCAATGACGCCACCGATGGCCCCCGCCGATTGTACGCTGCCAAAGATCAACTCGTTATTCCCAGTTCGTCCTAGGATCATAGGCGCGAATACAGAGAATGCCAAAGCATTGAAGAAGTTTCCCATCAGGAAAACGAATTGCAGACCTAATAAACTCGGACGGGCGAAGATATAGCGAAATCCATAAGCAGCTTCTTGAAAGAAATTACCTTCTCCCTCTTGCCCAACTGTGCTTTTTTCAGGTTGAGGAATTTCCACTAACAGCAATGTAGCGATCGCAAAGACTGCCGTTGCTAAGTCGATTGACAGGATGCCACCCACCCCCAAAGGCGCGATCAAAACTCCTGCAAACAGAGGAGCAACAACTGTTGAAGCATTTCCGGCCAGCTCTAACAAGCCATTTGCCCGGGCGTATTGATCTTTGGGCAGCATGAGCGATATCGCTGCAGAATAAGCAGGCCATTGGAAACCCTGAAAGATACCGGTGATGGTTGCCGCGACGTACAGGTGCCAAATTTGCAGGCTATCCGTCAGGAATAGGATCAACACGAACAACATGGTCACCGCTGCTGCCAGGTCACTGAGCATCATCATCATCTTTCGGTTACCGCGATCGACCAAGGCTCCCACAAATGGGCCCAAGATCACCATGGGGGTCACGAAGAAGAACCCAACCAATGCTAACGGTGTTGCTTTGCCTGTGATTTCGTAGGCCCACAGCGTAAGAGCAAAGTTGCTCATGGCCGTACCTAACAACGATACGATTTGACCCACCCAGACAACTGTGAAGCCTTTCATCCCTGAAATTTGCTTTCTGGTTTCTTGCATCGACGCCTCCTCGCAAAACTAACAGCTTAATATCGACCAATTCCCCGTAGGGTATAAAAACTCCATCCGACCCCTTCTGGCAAATAAACGGCCTAAAATCAAACCAATTGGGCATTTTGTAAGCCACAACCCCTGGTCTGACTATTAAGGATCGGGCATTTGTAGAGCACGGGCTTGCAATAGTATATCCCAACGATGATATCGCCCCCGAAGAGGGCAACAATATTTACATGTAGATTTCTTGAAATACGACTTACGTTCTTACGACTTCAGATAAAATGCATTCATTACGCGAAAAGTACTGAAAAACGAAAGCGTGCACATTGTAAAACAAAAAAAGTGTGCTTTCAAGCACCTTTCAACACCTTAACTGCTTTTTAGTATTCTTTATCGCTGGCATAAGGTCGATAGTGATGAAGATGTAAGCGGTTTGTGGTAAAACTAATTGAACCGATAAGAACGAAAATATTCCCGGATCGAATGAATAATGAGAACCCAATATAAAATAGTACAGCAAGCTTTTGATGACAAGCCCCTGCTTTCGGTTAAGCAGTATAAATTCCTGATCAACCCGCTCACTGAACAAATCCCGGCCACGTCAGCTGAATTGTTGAGAGAAACTACGCACTGGCTGATCGAAGTGGGGGATTTCGACAAAGCCAATAAGATCGCCGGAGAGGAAGACAAGGGCGCTATTCTGGTTGCATCGACTTCATTGATGACCGGCCTGCCCTTTGGTATGGCGCGCTGGTACCCCGCTGGGTTGGATGGACAGGTCTCGGTTAATTTCGAGATGGAATATACCAGCGGGAAGTTATTTCTCAACGGTGTCAATGAGGCTGATCGAGTCGTCATCATCGACGACATGATCAGCACCGGGGGCACCATGCTGGCGATGATCGAAGCAATTCAGTTAGCACAGGCTGAAATCGTTGACATCGTCTCCGTGGCGGAGAAAGTGGACTACGCTGGCGTTCAGCGCGTGGAAAATGAGACTGGGTATCGAGTGAAAACGCTCGTAAAAATATCTGTTGCCGGGGAAAGATCACAAGTTGTTGAATGAATCTATCGATTGTAAAGCCAGATCAACCGAATCGAATACTTCTGATCCAATTGCGACCAGGGATTTTCGCTTAGATGGATCTTTCGTGATCCCTAGTTTTCGAACCTGGATATTTACTCCTCGAGTCAGAAGGATTTCCCTGGCGTTATCGGTTGCCAGGATTCCCCCAGGCGTATCTTCGAAGATGTAAATAGTACATTGATCTAGATAGCTGAGCCTAGGGCTGCTTTTGCCCGAGATAATTTGATGCGCTTTGAGCAAAGAATCGTCTGCGGGCAGGCCAGAAGCAGCCAAAATTGCAGACAAAGCGTGATATGAGGATGGCTTCAATAAAGTCCTCACATCTTCATCAAATCGATTTGCCAACCATCTCATTTCCCCTGCGCCAATGACCGGCAGATAATCCAAGCCCACCAATGCGGCGCCCAACTCCGCCTCTGGTGTGCCTGGCAAACCCAGCAGCGAATTTGATGGCCGGTTAGTCATGATCGCGGCACCATTTAGGGGGTGATCTGACCATGCTATCAGCTTTTCCCTTAGCGAAGGTTTGATATTAGATCGGTCAAAGCTGTTCAAATAGCTTTCTTGTCCCAATTGAGAGGGCTGCCCATAAGCCTGTTCAAAGATTTCACTGCCCAGCACCAGTTCCTGAAATATTGTGAAGGTCAAAGAATAATCGATGGATTCGCTATTTTGAATAATCATCATTGGCAAAGTTGGGTCAACTCGTGCTTGAGTGGCAATCTGTTCTATAGCTGTTTGAGATCGGGCGAGAGCGGGAAGACCGAAGGGTTGTACTTCGATCGAGGCAAATAATTGCGATAAGTCCAGATTGGTTTTTTGAGGAGTTTTTGAGGGAGGGGTAACCGGTGCAGCGCATCTCTTTTGTGTCTCGATAACCATCAAAGCCATGCACAAAGCGCTCGAATGCCACTCACTGCTGATGCCGAGTGACTCAAACTTTGCTATCGCCTCATTCGAAAGCATGTACTCTTCGAAACCAAGCAAAAGGCTTACTAACCGGACAGTCTCTTGTAGGGCTCGATGGTAACCGTTTGGTTCCAGTAAAACCCTATCCATATCGAAAAGAAGGATCTGCATTATTCTGCCTCTGGTTGGTGACGCCGCCTGAGTTCTGCCTCCACTTTGGCCAGAGAAATATCATTGGAGATCAGTAACACCCACAGGTGATAGATGAGATCCGCCGTTTCTTCTATCAGGCGCTGCTTGCCCTGCCCGCCAGACGCGATGACTACTTCGATAGCCTCTTCGCCAACCTTCTGCGCAATACGATCTCGACCGCTATCCAGCAGCGCATTGGTGTATGATCCTGGCTGCGGGTTCAATTTGCGGTCTATGACGATTTGAAATAATCGATGGATCATGCTAACTTCCATGGTGTGAAGAAACAACTGGTTTCTCCGGTGTGACAGGCCGGGCCGCGCGGCTCCACCAACAACAGCACCGCATCGGCATCACAATCTATACGCATTTCCTTTACGCCCAGAATATTGCCCGAAGTCTCACCTTTGAGCCATAAAGTCTGCCTGCTGCGAGACCAGAAATGGGCCAGCCGGGTTTCCAGGGTCTTTTCGAAGGCCTCGGCGTTCATCATGGCAACCATCAACACCTGCTGGGTATTGATATCCTGGATCACCGCGGTCAGCAAACCCTTGGAATTGAATTTCAGCGCTTTCATCGTATGTCTCCTGTACGGACGATTCGGATGGGGATACCCTTATCGGCCAGATAAGCTTTTAAATTGCCTACCTGCAAGATTTTGTCATGGAATAAAGTGGCTGCCAAGGCGGCATCAGCCGTGGTCTGGTTGAAGACTTCATAAAAATGCTCCATACTCCCTGCGCCGCCGCTGGCGATCACTGGCACCGATACGGCCTCAGTGATTGCACGAGTTAGCTCTAGGCCATAGCCCTCGCCGGTACCGTCTCGGTCCATGCTGGTCAGCAATATCTCGCCAGCGCCGGCCTCAACCCCTTGAACTGCCCACTTGACCGCATCTAACCCAACCGGGGTTCTTCCGCCGTGGATATACACTTCCCAGCCCCCCTCGGTTTGGCGTTTGGCGTCGATGGCCAACACAATACATTGGTTGCCAAAACGGCTGGCTCCTTCTGTCAACAAAGATGGATTCTTAACAGCCGCCGAATTGATGCTGACCTTATCCGCACCGGCCAGGAGTGTATTGCGAATATCGTTGGCAGTGCGAATCCCGCCTCCCACAGTGAGCGGCAAGAAGACCTGCTCGGCTACTGAACGCACGACCTCCAGCGTGGTCTCGTGGCCCTCGGGGCTGGCGGAAATATCTAAAAAGACCAATTCGTCCGCGCCCATCTGGTCGTAGGCTTTGGCCTGCTCAACGGGGTCACCGGCATCACGCAGATTGATGAAATTAATCCCTTTGACCACGCGCCCGCCTTTCACATCCAGACAGGGGATGATGCGTTTGGCTAACATCGCAGCGCCTCCTCGAGGGTGAAATTCTTTTCATACAAAGCACGTCCGATGATCACACCATCCAGCCCGGCAGCTTTGGTATTTTCGACATCTTCGAGCGCAGCTACGCCGCCCGAAGCGATAGTTTCTAAACCGGTCTTCAAGGCAAGCTGCGCAGCGATCTCCCAATCCACGCCGGTTTCCATGCCATCCTTTTGGATATCCGTATAGATCAGGGTGGCTGCACCAGAATCGGCCAGGGATTGCGCAAAGGCCAATAAATTTACACCGGATTTTTCTTGCCAGCCGCGGGTCATCAATTCGCCGTTCGCGGCATCGAGCGCGAAGGCGATCCGGCCAGCGCCAAATTCTTCGATCGCTGACCTGGCAAATCCGGGAGATTGGATCGCCGCCGTCCCCAGGATCACTCGCGCGATACCCAACGCCAATGCCTGTTCAATGCTATCCATATCGCGCATACCTCCGCCAAATTGCACTTTGGGATAGCCCGCGCATACTTCCAGGATGGATCGCAAGGCGGCTTGATTTTTGGTTGTGTTTTCCCCAAACGCGCCATCCAGGTTGATAACATGCAGCCATTGCGCACCGGCATCCTGCCACAATTGAGCGATATTTCCCGGTTGGTTGCTGTAAGTCGATTGCTCTTCCGCCCGGCCTTGTTTGAGGCGCACAACTTCTCCGGCGCGCAGATCAATCGCAGGGTAGATCGTAAATTCATTCATTTTCCAACTCCACAAAATTCTTCAGGATTTGCAACCCGACCTTCTGACTCTTTTCGGGGTGGAATTGAACCCCGTAGATATTTTTGCTTAAGACCACCGACGCGAATTGGCTCCCATAATCGGTGGTTGCAATCACATGGGCCTGGTTTTTGGGTTGACAATAATAGCTGTGATTAAAATAGACATAAGCCTCATTCGGGATATTTTTGAGCAGAGGGAAATTACTTGTAATTTCGAGTTGATTCCAACCGATTTGGGGGATCTTCATCCCGGGCTTGGTGAAAGCGAGAACCTGACCGGGCAGCAATCCCAGCCCTTGGTGCGCTCCTTGCTCTTCACTCACATCGAAGAACAATTGCATCCCCAGGCAGATACCCAGCAGCGGTCTGCCAGATTCGGCAATTTGTTTGACCACGGGCAGCAGGCCGCGAGCATCCAGACCCTCCATACCATCTTGGAACGCGCCCACCCCGGGCAGGATCACTTTTTCTGCGCTTAGGATCGTTTGCGCATCGCTGGTAACCACAGCCTCCCCGCCGACATATTCCACAGCCTTATGCACCGAATGCAGATTTCCTGCGCCGTAATTGATAATTGCGATCATGCTAGCACTCCTTTCGAACTGGGTACTTCGCCTGCACGGCGTGGATCGATCTGCGTGGCAGCATCCAGCGCTCTGCCCAGGGCTTTGAATAAGGCTTCAGCCATATGGTGGTTATCGCGCCCGTAAAGCACGCTGGCATGAAGATTGGCGCGGCCGGTAACGGCGAAAGACTCGAAGAAATGTTCGATCAGCGAAGTCGGAATCCCTCCAATGTCTGGGGCAGTCCATGCGGTTTGGATGACGGCGTACGGACGCCCGGAGAGGTCCAGGACAACCTGAGCCAGGGCTTCGTCCATAGGAACAAAGCTGGTTGCCATACGGGTGATGCCGCGCTTATCGCCTAAAACCTGGGTCAAAGCCTCCCCCAGCGCCAGGCCGCAATCCTCGATTGTGTGATGCGGGTCGATGAATAAATCTCCCTCGGTTTCGAGGCGGATGTCAAACAGGCCGTGCACCGCGATCTGAGTGAGCATATGGTCGAAAAAACCGATCCCGGTATCGATCTCGGCTTTTCCATCGCCATCCAGGTTGAGTTCTAATTGAATATCCGTTTCTTTCGTCTTTCGTTCGATTTGCGCTGTTCTCATGATCTACTCCATATTTTCAAGGGCTGTCATTATCTTGGTCGTATCTTCCGGCCGGCCCACGCTGATACGGATGTGATCGCTCAAGCCGGGTTTGTTGAAATGCCGGATCAGAATGCCTTGCGCCCTCAACTGCTCTTTGACTTCGGCCGCCTGCCTGCCAACCACCCGGCACAGGATAAAATTAGCCTGGGATGGGTACGGCTCCAGCCAGGGGATCGAGGCCAACGCGCTAAAGAGACGCTCTCGTTCATCGAGGATAAGAGCGGTATTTCGATTGAGCTTCTCGACATTCTGGATTGAAATGCAGGCTGCTTCTCGAGCAGCCACAGAGACGTTATAAGGCTGCTTGGCCTTCATCAACATGGGAACAAATGCCAACGGGAAAACCCCATACCCGATGCGCAGCCCGGCCAAACCAGCCCATTTGCTGAATGTGCGCAAGACAACCAAATTCGGGTAGCTCTGGACTTCATTAATCCAGCGGCTCTCCTCAGAACTGAAATTGACATAGGCCTCATCCAGGACAAACAATAAGGGCAGTTTTAGCAAAGCCTTGATCTGGTCTGTGGGGATCAACCCCCCATCCGGGTTGTTGGGATTGGCCAAAAACAACAATTTTGGTTTATATTTCATCACAGCTTTTTCGATGCCCGCTATATCCAGCGAGAAGTCTGCCTGGCGGGGCACATTGATTACTTCAGCCTGGTTCAGCGCACCGTCGAAGGCATACATACCGAATGTGTGCGGGCAGTTAATCAATCTTTCACCGGGGGCTAGCACCAGTCGCATGATTAAATCGATCAACTCGTCCGCGCCAGCACCAATCACGATGCTCTCCTCGGAAATGCCGTGGTATTCAGCCAGCAACTCGCGAATGCGCCTGCTTTCCGGATCTGGGTAGATGTGCAAATCGTTCAAAGCGGCCAACCCTTCACGTACCTCAGGCAATGGGCCATAGGGATTTTCGTTGGCATCCAGCTTGACCAGCTTCTCTACCGGGATACCCAGCTCGGCTGAGAGTACCTCGAAGGGCAGGATCGGCTGATAGGGCGGCATCCCCACAATGTGAGGTCGTATAAAATCCACGATCATGCCTCCTCTATCCTGGCTTTGGCGGCCGCGGCGTGGGCAGTGAGCTGTTCGGTTTCTGCAAATGCTGCTGCAATCGGGCTTAGTTTTGCGCTGGTCTCAGTATCCAGGGCGATCACACTGGATATTTTGACGAAGTCCAGCACGTTCAACGGCGATGCAAAGCGAGCGGTGCCCCCGGTGGGCATAATGTGGCTCGGCCCGGCGACATAATCCCCCAGCACCTCGAAGGAATGGTCGCCCAGGAAAAAGCCGCCGGCATTATTGATCTGCTCCATCAAACCCTGCGGATCAGCAACCGAGAGACAGAGGTGTTCCGCAGCATAAGCATTGGCCAGATTGGCAGCTTCTTCGAGCGAGGCAGTAATCACGATGCCGCCCTTGTTCTCCAGCGATATGGCGATGATTTCTTTTCGAGAGAGCCGTTCAATCTGCTCGGTAACCGCCTGCCTGACGGCGTCCGCCAGGGATTCATCCGGCGTGAGCAGGATGGCGCTGGCCTGGACATCGTGCTCGGCCTGGGCTAACAGATCCGCCGCCACCCATTGCGGGTCAGCAGTATCGTCCGCGATCACCATAGTCTCGGTTGGGCCCGCCAGGCCGTCCAGGCCGACAACGCCATAAAGCTGCTGTTTTGCCAGGGTCACGAAGAGATTCCCTGCCCCAACGATCTTATCTACTTTGGGGATTGATTGCGTGCCAAAGGCCAGCGCGGCGATGGCCTGCGCCCCGCCGATCTGGAATACTTCTGTGACCCCGCAAAAATAGGCTGCCGCCAGGATCGAAGCGTGCGGGTTTGGGGGGGTGGTCACAATCACCCGTTGAACACCGGCGACCTGTGCCGGGATCACGCTCATCAGCAGCGAGGAGGGTAGAGGCGCAGTACCCCCTGGCACATAGACCCCCACCCGCTCGATGGGCGTAAAGCGTTGCCCTAATTGGCCGCCCATATCTTCAGTCAACCAGGAAGTAAACGGTTGCTTCTCATGAAAACTGCGAATCCGCCGGGCGGAACGCTGGATCACGCTGCGCACCTCTTCGTGAATCTGATCATAGGCTCTTTCCAATTCCGCTTCAGGGGTGGCGAAATCTGTGCTGTCTAATCGATCCAGCAGCGTCGACCATTTGCGCAGCGCGGTATCACCTTCGGCTTCGATAGTGTTGATGATTTGGGCTACTGCCTGCGGTGGGGTTACGCCCTCACCAAATAAGGCCGCAGTGCGCTCCAGCGTCGCTGGTGCGTACTTTTCCAATGCTGTTCTTTTTAGGATGGTTTCTTTGGCTTTCTCAACTGTGTAAATTCGTATCATTTTCAAGTCTCCAATGCAGCTTTCATATGGATCAGTTCTGGTGGTTCTTCTTCGAAAATATAGCTAACCGGCGAGACGACCACGCCACTCCCGCCCACCTCCCGAATTTCGCGGATGGCCCTCGAAAGCAGGGATTTCCTCACGATCAGGTGAATGGCATACCAGCTTTCATCTTGATGGGTAATGATTGGCGAAATCGTGGGACCTTGTAGCCCACGGATGACTTCTTTTTCGAATATTTTTCTGGCGATTTCTTCCGGGGAAATCCCGCGAACGTTGGCAAAGATCGCCAGGTTGTCATTTGCTCTCAGGTAGGCGCCAACCAGCTCGAGCAGTTGCGTGGCAATCGCCAGCGTTTCAAGGTTGGATTTCAGGCAGGCTTTATTGGCGATCAGACAGGCTTCAGCTTGCATGATCTCGCCATCGTCCAAAATCTTGAGACGGTTATCTCGCAGCGTCGTACCCGTGGAGACAAGATCAACAATCAGGTCCGCATAACCAACCGTGGGGGCGATTTCCAGAGTCCCCTCAGCCTGGATCACCACGATTTCCAGTTTTGTTTTTGATTCAAAGAACTTCCTGGTCAAATTGGGGAATTTGGTCGCCACCTTGAGCGGACGTCCTAATCGAGCCTGTAGTTTGGTGAGGTTTGCCAGATTATTGAGTTCTTCATATCTCTCGGGCAGGATCACATTCAAACTGCATCTGCCAAAGCCTAACTGGCTTTGCAATTCCATGATCTTTCCATTCGAGTCCTGCTTTTCCAGGTATACATCTCTGCCTGTGATGCCAAAATCTACGCTGCCATCGCGCACACTGATGACGATATCTCCTGGCCGTTGGAAGATCACCTTGACCCCCGGCATGCTGGGGATTTGGGCAATATACTGGCGCGGGTTAGGACTGTAGACCTTCAGCCCAACCTCGGCCAATAACCTTTTGCTGCCCTCAGCCAGGTAGCCCTTGCTGGGCAGAGCAATGCGAATATCTCGTTTTATATTGGACATAATCAACTCCTAAACAAAAAGCGCCTCCCAATCCGGGAAGCGCTTTGAAAAATCTACTCTCTGCTATCGAAAAATCAGGATATGCAGAACTCCTTAAAGCGGTCTTGCCCGGCTGCGAGGCCAGTGGTATGAGCATGATGGTGGCGGCAAGATACGCTTATATGAAACATTGGCAGGGATTTTAGCATAAGATTATTATCATTACAAGGACAAATCTATGGTAGCGCAGGGCAAACGCATCTTATGTCTAGACAATGATGATGAAAATCGTTATCCTCAGCGAAAATAAGATACGAGGAGAACGAAAATGGGAACCAAGGTAGTAGCAGGTATCGAAGAACACTTTGGGGGTCTAAGAGATCCCAGAATAGAGCGGACAAAGTTGCACAAACTGACCGATATATTAGTGATTGCAATCTGTGCGGCGATATGCGGGGCCAACACCTGGGAAGATGTAGAATCATTTGGGAACGCCAAGCAAGTTTGGTTTGGTAGATTTCTAGAGTTACCAAATGGGATTCCCTCGCATGACACCTTCAATCGGGTCTTTGCCCGTCTCAATCCGCAAGAATTTCAAGAAAACTTTCTGAACTGGATCAGTGCTGCGAGTGAACGTATTGAAGGCCAAGTGATAGCAATCGATGGGAAAGTGTTGCGCCGCTCGCATGATAAAGGGATCGGCAAGGCAGCCATCGATATGGTTAGTGCTTGGGCCTGTGCTAATCGTTTGGTGCTAGGTCAAGTCAAAGTAGACGCTAAATCCAACGAGATCACTGCGATCCCGAAGTTGCTGAAAGCCCTGGAAGTTTCAGGTTGCATTGTAACGATTGATGCTATGGGGTGTCAGACCGAAATCGCCGCAGAAATTGTAGATCAAGAAGCGGAATATGTACTGGCCCTGAAAGAGAACCAAGGCAATCTGTATGAAGATGTCGAACTGCTCTTTGATGATTTAGAAAACAGCAACTACTCTGCTTATACAATATGATTACACGAAGACCGTGGATAAAGGTCACGGTCGGATTGAAATCTGCGAATGTTGGACAATCTCCGATCCGGAAATATTGCGCTACTTACGCGGCTTTGACAATTGGAAGAAATTGCGTACGGTTTCCCGTATCCGCTCCCAGCGCATCATTGGCGAAAAGAAAAGCACCGAATACCGCTACCATATTGCCAGTATTTGTGGCGCTAAACGGATACTGCAATCTGTGCGCTCTCACTGGGGCATTGAAAACAGACTACACTGGGTGCTTGATATTTCTTTTGACGAAGACCGTAGCAGAGTTCGCAAAGACCATGGCCCTGAGAACTTCGCCATCCTGCGCCATATTGCTTTGAACTTACTCAGGATGGAGACTTCTTGCAAACGCAGTATCCGTGGCAAACGCCTAATCGCTGGGTGGAATGATGATTATTTGCTTGATATCCTCTCCGGACTATCCTCAGTTGTCTGAACATATGATGCGATTGCCCTGGCCGGTGCCGGCTAACCCTTGACAAGAACCTCAGTCCCCATACAATATAAGCTATGAAATTTCACTTACCTGGAGAACGATATATGTTATTTTGCCTGTGTCTGAGGCGGGGATCGTAATACCGCCTCTTCAGAAATATAAACGACCAACTGGCTGAAAGACGGTAGACGACCCCGCATGCAAGCTTGATATGCATGGCGCTCGAAAGCCGTCTTTTTTTTGTCAGTTGGTCGTATTGATTTAAAGGAAATACTGAAATGAATATCGCTAGCAATATCACTGAACTTGTTGGAAACACCCCTCTTGTCCGGCTAAAGCGGATTAGTAAGGGTACTGAATCTAAAATTGTTGTGAAGCTTGAGTTTTACAATCCGGCTCACAGCGTAAAGGACCGCATCGGCGTTGCCATGATCGATGCAGCCGAAAAAGCCAGGCTAATCCAACCCGATACTATCGTCCTTGAACCCACCAGCGGCAATACCGGGATCGCGTTGGCCATGGTTTGCGCGGCTCGTGGGTATCGCTGCGCGTTGGTTATGCCTGATACGATGAGCCAGGAACGCCGGATGCTGTTGCGTGCCTATGGGGCTGAATTAATTCTCACTCCTGGTAGTGAAGGTATGGAAGGTGCCATCAGCACAGCTGAGGAATTGGTCGCTACTGACTCGCGTTACTTCATTCCACAACAATTTCAGAATCCGGCCAATCCTGAAATTCACCGCCGAACCACGGCTGAAGAGATCTGGCGGGATACGGACGGGCAGGCTGATATTTTGGTGGCCGGAATTGGTACTGGGGGAACGATAACCGGGGTTGGCGAGGTACTAAAAGCCCGCAAACCAACCTTCAAAGTAGTCGCTGTCGAACCAGATGGGTCGCCAGTCCTGTCTGGTGGGCAGAAAGGTCCCCACGGTATTCAGGGAATCGGGGCGGGGTTTGTCCCCGGGGTACTCAATACTCAGGTCTTTGACGAAGTGATCCGTGTCAAAGATGAGGACGCTATGCAGACCGCTCGAGATATGGCAGTCCAGGAGGGGCTATTGGTCGGCATCTCGTCTGGAGCCGCGACCTGGGCTGCCCTTCAGGTGGCGTGCCGCCCTGAAAACGCCGGGAAATTGATCGTCGTCATCATTCCTTCATTTGGTGAGCGATATCTGAGCACCCCGCTCTTTCAGGATTTAGCCGAATAACTTAGGCGTTCAAAATGACTCTTAAAAACTTACACCAGAGATTACGAATCTGTCCGATCCAGTCAGTGGCTGCTGCTTTTCTCACAATCCGCCGGGATATTGCGTCCACCTTTGAGCGAGACCCGGCGGTGCGCAGCATCCTTGAAGTGTTGCTCTGTTATCCCGGCCTTCATGCAGTGTGGGGCCATAGATTGGCGCATTGGTTTTGGATCCACAACCTCAAGCTGTTAGGCCGGTGGATTTCCCAAATCGTCCGAAGCCTGACTGGCATCGAAATCCATCCCGGTGCTACCCTCGGTCCTGGTCTATTCATTGACCATGGTATGGGGGTGGTCATCGGCGAGACTTCTGAAATTGGGGAAGATGTGACCCTGTACCACGGGGTCACATTGGGTGGAACAAGTAATGTTAAGAAGAAGCGCCACCCAACGATTGGAGATCGAGTTGTGATTGGTGCAGGTGCAAAAGTTTTGGGTGCCATTACTATTGGGGGTGACACTCGTATCGGGACTAATGCCGTAGTGGTGAAATCAGTGCCAGTAAATTCGGTAGTTGTGGGTGTGCCGGGACAAAACATCGCGCGCAGCAAATCCCCTCAATTGCGATCAATACCCGATCTTAATCACTCCAAACTCCCTGATGTCATTGGCGGAACACTGAAACAATTGGTTGAGCGGGTTGAAACGCTTGAAGACCAAATTGGCGGATATAAAACTGCCAAATCCGTCACCCAGATTTCGAAAAACGGTACCTGGCAGGTTGAAGACTTTTCGATATAAGCTAAATGCATTCCACGCCTGAAAATGTGGAATGCATTTAATCTTTCATCTCAAAAGCTCAAACTACCTGTTGGATGGGCAACTAAAGTCCGTTTGATATTTCAGCCAATACATTCCCAGGAACCGACACCTTGATACAGTTTCAGACGAAGAATTGATTCTGATCATGAACAAACTCAATCATCGTCCAAGAAAATACCTTGATTCCAAATCACTTTAAGATATTCTTTGAGCGTTCCGTTGCAATTAGCGAGTTGAATCCAAGTTGTTAGAACGTTGAATGTTAGAACAATCAACGTAAAAATTGTTGTAAGACAAGGTTTCTAAAGCAGATGGGATGACCACTGAGAAAAGATAAGTTCCCCTCTGGGCTTTTAGAAAACCGTGGGGGGAACTTCTGTGTTTTATCTCTCGTTCAGATATTTTGAGACTCTTGACATCTAGGAATTAAGGCCTTCCACCGCTTCCACCAGGTGTCCCAGCAGGCGGTCCCCCAGGCTGGTTAGCGATTATGGGTGTGAGCGTAGGAGGTCCAACGCCTTCAGGGGGCCCGGCATCGTCAGGCGGCCCAGCATCATCAGGAGGCCCGGCATCATCAGGCGGCCCGGCATCGTCAGGCGGCCCAGCTTCATCGGGCGGTCCAAACGGGATCTCGCCCTGCATCAACTGCTCGATCACCGTCTGCCCCATACTTGAAACGTTCTCAGCATGTTCGATGGCAGGTTTAGCTTGTTCTGGCACTTGGCCAAGCAGGGAAGTCAAAACCTGTGTATGAACAGACAGGGCCTCACCCAAAAGGGCGGCCAGGGCTTCAGCACGGGCGGTGTCCTCCGCGGCCGCGCTGGCCAGCGCACGGGCTGCTTCCGCCACTTGATTCTCGAAACGCTGTGCAGCGAGTGGAATATCAGCATACCTTCCCTCCGCCACCAACGCCTGGATTTCCTCCACGCGCGCCTGGGCAAATTGGGCATAAAGTCCCACATCTCCGGCATTATCCGCGATCGTCAGGCGCACATCTTCGATGCCGGTCTTGACCGGATAGAGCACATCCCCCGGAAGGGCGTCTCCTGATGCATAGGCCACGCCCCCACCGCCCACCAAAGTTGCTAGTACAGTCAAAATCAATATCCATGTCATGGCAAACCTCCTGTATATGTTTGGTTTTGTGGTCTGCCATATAAGACGAAATCGAGGCCAAAACGTTACAGGTTGGCGAGGAGAGAGACGATTGAGCAAGCGTACCCGGGCTGCACGGCGGAAGGCTGGGCGGGGGGATACCGACGGCGCCTTTTGCATATCAATAGCTGCTTTCAGCAGGGGCTCCAGTTCCGCCCGTTGTTTGGGATAACGTTTCAGGGCTTCTTCCAAGGTCATATCACCCCGTTCTATCGCTTCCAAACAGGTTGCCAGGAGATCTGAATGTGTCTTTGTCATCTCAGCTCAATTCCTCTGATAGCACCGCGCCCATTTTCTTCAGGGCGCGGTGCTGCAAAACCCGCACATATCCTTCGGAAATCCCTATGATCTGGGCCGTTTCCGCGTGGCTCAACCCGTTGATAAACCGGCAAACCAGCACCTGCTGCAAATGGGGCTCTAGTTTCTTGATGGCTGAGGCCAACCGCTGTCCTTCTTCTTTGGCTTGTAAAATGGTTTCCGGCGTTGGCGAAGGATCTCTCAATGTGTTGGTTTGATCGAGGGACACGGTTGGCTTGTGCATGCGATAGCGATCCACCACCAAATTGTGGGCTATCCGATATAACCAGGCCCGGAAGTTTAACCTTTTGACTTTGGTTCGCATCCCAGGCAGCGACTCCCAGGCCTTGAGGAATACTGTCTCGGTCAGGTCCTCTGCCTCAAGTGAGTTAGCAACGCTATAGTAGACGTACCGATAAATCTGATCCAGATAGTGTTCATATAGATCACCGAACGCGTCGGCATCGCCTCAAACGGCACGTGCGATCAATTCGGCATCTGAAGCTGCTGGGTCACCAGTTGGCATTGCTGTTCCTGCTATATATAAGACGAAATGATGTAGAAAGCGTTACATCCTATTTTATCAATGATTTTCCTTCCCGGCAGAAAGGCTATTTGAGATGGATGTGTTTATTATCGGTTATAGAGAGATCGGAAATTGGGGTGTGCGGGGGGAGAACGCCTCCCGCACACCCCAATTTCCGGAACTTCTCAACTCGTTTGAAACACACCCATTTGAGATTTGCCGTGGTGGTTGAAAACCAGATGCCACTGAGGCGAAGAATATGATAAAATACCGAAAATTATATAGATAACCTTCGGGGCAGGGTGAGTCTTGTATAATGTATAAGACAATTCCCTACCGGCGGTGAAAGCCCGCGAGCAAGTCGCCATCTCTAGTGATGAGCAGATCCGGTGGAACTCCGGGGCCGACGGTACAGTCCGGATGGAAGAAGGTTTTCCAACTACCCATGCAGGGTGGTTGTCTGCCATGTACCCCGAAGAGTACCAACTCTTCGGGGCGTATTGTTGTCAGGCAGGTTATCAGTGTGATAATCTGTTCTATGGCTTGTTGTGCTCCCCGAAGGTTATTTGCTTACCTTTTGGGAGTTTTTTATTTGAATGACATTCATGAAACCATGATGCAGCGCGCTTTGGAATTGGCTCGCAGGGCAGAAGGCCGCACCAGTCCAAATCCAATGGTTGGCGCTGTGCTCGTAAAAGATGGTCGCATCGTGGGGGAAGGTTTTCATCATCAGGCTGGCGCACCCCACGCTGAAATCGAAGCCTTGCGCGCAGCTGGCGAAGCAGCCCATGGTGCAACCCTTTACGTCAACCTGGAACCCTGTGCACATCATGGGCGCACACCACCTTGTACTCAGGCTCTTATCGGGGCTGGAGTATGCAAAGTGCATTACGCAGTCGGCGACCCCAACCCGCTCGTGAATGGCAAAGGACATACACAACTGGAGGCCGCTGGGATTGGTGTCCATGGGGGGCTTTTGGAGGAGGCAGCGCGAAAGCTCAATTTGCCTTTCTACAAATATATCACGCAAAGAAGACCATTTGTCACCGCTAAATTTGCCATGAGCCTGGATGGCAAGATCGCTACCCGCAGCGGAGAATCACTCTGGCTCACCAATGAAACCTCGCGGCGGCGCGTTCATGAATTACGAGATGTCGTCGATGCTATTTTAGTGGGCACTGGAACAGTGCTGGCAGATGACCCCCAATTAACCACCCGCCTCGATCGGCCTGATGTGCACCATCCTTTGCGCATTGTGGCAGACAGCCGCGGGCGTGTACCACGATCAGCACAATTGTTCGAACCATCTTTGCCAGGCAAGACCGTATTGGCAACTACCGCGGCTGTCGACCCAGCACATTGCGCAAAACTCAAGGCGAGTGGTGTGGATGTATGGATGCTACCCGCGGATACTCACCATCGGGTCAGCTTGCCAGCACTATTAAATGAGCTTGGTCGGCATGGTCTGCTCACCCTGCTGGTCGAGGGCGGAAGTGAACTGCTTGGCGCATTCTTTGCTGGGGGTCTGGTGGATCGGGTTTGGGCTTTCGTTGCCCCGTTGATCATCGGTGGGCAGGATGCTCCGACTCCAATCGGAGGGCCTGGTGTGGAAAAACTGGTACAGGCGCTGCGTCTGGGCAATATAGAAATCGAAACACTGGATGGTGACCTGTGTATTCGAGGGGATATCCCTCAGAACTGGCAGGTCACACCACGTAGAATGGAATTTATGGAGGCATAGGATGTTCACAGGAATTGTTGAAGAAATGGGCATTGTCACCCGGCTTTGGCGCACGGGACAAGGCTACAACCTCACGATTCGGGCCAAAACGGTCCTGACCGATGTCAAACCTGGCGATAGCATTGCCATCAATGGGACATGTCTTACTGTCACTGATTTTACCTCAGAGACTTTCACCGTGGGCCTTTCCCCCGAAACGCTCACCCGTACGAATTTAGAATACCTTAAGGAGGGGCAGCAGGTAAATCTGGAACGCGCCCTCACCCCCACCACCCGCATGGGCGGTCATTTTGTGCAGGGCCATGTTGACGGCGTAGGAAACCTGACCAAATTTCGCCCCGATGCAGACGCATTGTGGGTCACCGTTCAAACCAAACCGGATCTGATGCGCTACATTGTGCCCAAAGGCTTTATTGCTCTGGATGGCGTTAGCCTGACCGTGGTAGATGTTTTTGATGATAGTTTCACCATTACCCTGGTCGCCTACACTCAGCAGCACATTACTTTGCCCCAACAGCAGGTGGGATACAAGGCAAACATTGAGGTTGATATATTGGGCAAATACGTCGAAAAAATAATCGCCCAACGATCGGACCAACCAGATGGTATCAACCTGGAATTTCTGACCCATCACGGCTACCAATAGACAAGGAGACAATTTGTGACCCAGCAAAAGTTGAACACCGTGGAAGAAGCTCTAAACGACTTGCAGACTAGCAAACCGATTATTGTCGTTGATGATGAAAATCGGGAAAATGAGGGGGATCTGCTGGTGGCCGCCCAATTTGCTACCTCTGACCTTATCAACTTCATGACCCAAAAGGCCCGAGGGTTGATTTGCATCGCCATGACCGGGTCGATGCTTGACTGGTTGGGCATTCCATTGATGGTGCCTGAACATGAAAATAATTCCGGCTTTGGCAGCCCCTTCACCATTTCGGTCGAAGCTCGCACCGGTGTCACCACTGGCATTTCGGCTCCCGACCGAGCCAGAACAGTACAGGTACTCATAAACCCAAACAGCACCGCTGCCGATATTGCCATGCCCGGCCATATGTTTCCGCTCAGGGCACACCCCAACGGCGTGCTGGCCCGTCCAGGACATACTGAAGCTGGCGTAGCTTTGACCCGGCTGGCAGGTTTGACCCCGGCAGCAGTGATCTGCGAAATCTTGGCCGTGGATGGCACGATGGCCCGCCTGCCCACCCTTCGCCAGTTTGCTGCTGAACACGAACTGAAAATCATCTCCATCGAGGCCTTGGTCAAATACCGGCTTCAACAAGATGCATTGCCAACCATCAGGCGAGTTGACGCAGCCCAACTACCCACTCGTTTTGGGCAATTCAAGGTGACAGCTTACCGCGATGTGCAGAATCAAGAGCATCTCTTGCTCAGCCTGGGTGATGCGCTAACCGTGCCGCCCCTGGTGCGCCTCCACTCCGAGTGCCTAACCGGTGACGTGCTTAGCTCTCTGCGCTGCGACTGCGGGGAGCAGCTTCAAAACGCGCTGCACCGGATTGCCCAGGAAGGACAGGGGATACTGCTCTATTTGCGGCAAGAAGGGCGCGGCATTGGGCTGGCTAACAAAATTCGAGCCTATGCCTTGCAAGATCAGGGGCTGGACACGGTGGAGGCTAATCTCTGTTTGGGATTTTCACCAGACCAGCGCGACTACGCTGTGGCCGCAGCCATGCTGCGCGACCAAGGTATTGCAGCGGTACGCCTGATGAGCAACAACCCCCACAAAGTGGCCGATTTGGAAGCCAATCAAATCCGGGTGGTGGAACGTGTCCCACATCAGGTTCAAGCCAGGCCCGAAAATCGACGTTATTTGCAAACCAAAGTCAAAAAATTGAACCATCAACTGGTATCAGAAGTATTACCCCATCAATCGTAACAGATTAAAGGAGTCAATTATGAGTCAACTATTTTCAGGAAATCTTGTTGGCAGCGGCCTAAAAATTGGTCTCGTATCTTCACGTTGGAATGATTTTATGGGCAGTAAGTTGTTGGAAGGGGCCCAAGATGCCCTCACCCGACACGGTGTCAACGAGGAAGATATAGACGTAGCTATGGTGCCGGGTAGTTTTGAACTGCCGCTGGCCGCGCAAAAAATGGCCAGCAGCGGCCGCTACAACGCGGTGGTTTGCTTAGGAGTTGTCATTCGTGGAGCGACCCCCCATTTTGAGTATGTAGCAGGAGAAACCGCCAAGGGCATTGCCCAGGCTGGGCTACAGAGTGGCATCCCAGTAACGTTTGGGGTCATCACAAGCGATACCTTGGAGCAGGCCATTGAGCGGGCTGGTAGCAAAGCCGGTAACAAAGGCATGGAGGCTGCCCTCGCTGCCATCGAAATGGCCAATTTGCTGCGCCAACTAGATGATGCATGAATTCACCGCGATTGCGCTTACTACTAGTCAGGCATGGGGAGGCTGAGTCCAATCGTCATGGGAGATTTTTGGGCCGAACCGACTCGCCGCTTACTGCCAGAGGCAAAGTTCAGGTGCGGTCCTTAGCCGATGTTATGGTCGAGGAATCACTTGTGGCTATATATACCAGCCCTCTCCGGCGAGCTTTTGAGACAGCCAAAACCATCGCACTGCATCACCCTTGTCCCTTACATGTAGACGACCGTTTGTTAGAGCAAGATTTTGGACGGTGGGAAGGCTTGACATTTGAAGAAGCGACGCAGCGTTTTCCTGATGACTTTGCTGCCTGGCAAGCTGATGCAGTTCTGTCAGGGCCAACCGGTGGAGAAATATTGCCCCAGGTAGTCAACAGAATCGTAAACTTATACAACGAGATATCAAGTAAGCATGGGTCTGAAACTGTACTTATGGTGGCCCATGGCGGCGTGATTAACGCGCTTTTGTGCGCATTGTTGCAGACGCCCTTGCGTTGGCTCTGGGCTTATCGGCTCCAACCGGGCGCGCTTTGTGAAGTTCTGATATATGAAAAAAGCGCCGTCTTATCTCAGCTAAACTGCATCTAACAAACCCGTTCAACTTGTATTCGAATATTCAACTCTATGTGGATATATCCCTGCATCCCTTCCTGAAGATGACCGCCATAAAGCTGGTACAACACAACGCCGTGTCATGGAACGCATGATACAAAAAGAGGGCTTTAGAAACCTTCTTTCAAGCTTGCAAGCCAATGAGCTGGAAGATTCTGAAGCGCGTCGAGCCTGGGCAGGGTTTCGGTATGGTCCATGGGCAATCGGGAGCATACTGAAAACATTGTAAGCACGTGTTGATTAGGAAAGGCAATGACCGCTTCCCCAATACGCTGACTATTAAGCCAAGGTAAAACCAACGACCCTTTGCACTCCCGGCATCGCTGTACTCGATCATAACATAATTCATTCTGGGGGCTCTGAGGCTGACTACTGTGGGTGAATCCAGTGGAGAGGCTATAATGCCAATCTCATTGATGAGTCAGGTTGGATTTACGATACAATAAAATAACCAGACAACTTTCCAGAAATATCACTTCATCCACCCGAGGCAAAAGATGGGCTCGCGAATAGATACTGAAAACACATTCATACTATCTGAGAAAATAGCTGCGTTAGAAACCATCCATCGAATAAGCCTGGCTATGTCCTCAAAACTGGAGATTGACGAACTTTTGCAGTTTGTCGTAGATGAGGCCGCCGACTTGCTTTCAACAAGCAGTTGTTCTATTCTTTTGCCGGACGAAGAAACGGGAGATATGGTCTTCCACGCTGCAATTGACCCAATCGTTGGGATGCGCGTTCCTTTGGGGGAAGGGATTGTCTCCAATGTGTTTCGTACTGGTGTCCCACAAATGGTCAACGATTTAGCAACCGACCCAGATTATTATCCAAAAATCGAACAAAACAGTGGCAGACCTGTTCGATCACTATTAGCCGTTCCCTTGTTGGTTGAAAAAAAAGTAATCGGGGTGTTGGAGGCGATCAATAAACGGGGAGGTTTCTTTACAAAGGGGGATCAGGATCTACTCATGACAATAGCTGGTTACACGGCCATCGTGATCGAGAATGCCCGATTGTATAAAAGCATACAAAACCACGCATCTTCTCTTGAGCAGCTCGTTGCTGAAAGGACAAAGGAGTTACAGAAACTCTACGAAAAAGTACAAAGATTATCAGTGACCGACGATCTTACTGGCGTGTTCAATCGTCGTGGTTTGTATCATTTAGGGGAAAGAGAGATTATCCGTGCGCGCCGGTTTAGGCATCACCTTGCAGCAATCCTGTTTGATTTAGATCTATTCAAGCAAATCAACGATAAACATGGGCATAGGATTGGCGACCAAGTGTTAAGGGTAATTGCTCGGCTGTGTAGCAGGGAGATCCGCGAGGTTGATATCATCGGACGGTATGGTGGTGAAGAATTTGTGATTCTCATGCCAGAAACCCCGATCGATGATGCACTCCAAACAGCAGAGCGTTTGAGACAGTGTATTGAACAACAATCGATATTGACAGATAAAGGGGAGATATCGACGACAATAAGTTTAGGCGTCTCCGGCATCAAAGATGAAACCGAAAACATAACCGCCCTGATCGACAAAGCGGATGCCGCGATGTATCTGGCAAAACAAGCTGGGCGGAATTGTATAAAAAGAATCGAGTAGATAAATACTGGCTAGACGAGTAGAGGTTAGACTCCGATAAAGTATTTACTAGATAGGTTGTCGATGGCTTTTCATTGATCTTACCAGCGTATTTAGCATGAGAAACTCAGGATAAATCGAGATGAAAGACAAAGATAAAACCAAAGCCCAACTGATCGAAGAATTAGTTGAGTTACGTCAACATGTATCAGAAATGGAAGCATCTGAAATTTTGCGGGGGGGAGCAAAAGATGCCTTGTGGACAAACGATGAATGGTACAGGTCATTGACCAATGATATCCTCGACACATCTGCGGTCGGTGTCATTTTACTCGATGCTGATTTCAGGATTGTCTGGGTGAACCAGGCACTTGAGCGATATTTTGGTTTTTGTAGGAATGAAATCATCGGTAAGGATAAGCGTCACCTCATCCGCGAGTGCATCATGGATATCTTCGAGAATCCAGGAAGCTTTTCCGAGAAAGTATTGGCGACATATGGTGACAATACCTATGTCGAGAACTTTGAATGCCACGTGCTACCTGGTGAGGAGCGCGAAGAGTGCTGGCTTGAACATTGGAGCCAGCCCATTCGATCTGGACTATATATCGGGGGACGGGTAGAACATTATTATGATATTTCTGAACGCAAACAAGTAGAAGAAGAACTGAAAAGACATAGCCACCACCTTAATGAACTGGTAAATGTACGAACCGCTGAACTATCTAAAGCAAATGAACAACTTCACCAGGAAATCACTAAATGCAAGCAGATTGAGGTATATTTACAGCAGAGCGAAGAATCAGCTCGCGCGCTCTTGAATGCAATACCTGGAAGTGCTCTGTTGATTGATACACAAGGCATAATTCTCAACATCAATGAAATAGCCGCGCGCGCGATCGGTTATTCGCCTGATGAAATTATTAACAAGCGCTCATACGATCTATTACCACCCTCTGTCGCCAAATCTCGCAAAGCCTATACCAAAAAAGTTGCACGGACTAGGCATGCAATCGAATTTGAAGACGAGCGTGATGGAAGGGTGATCTACAATAGTTTGAATCCAGTACTCAATCAACAAGGGCAAGTCACAAGGATTGCTGTTTTTAGCCAGGATATCACGGACAGCAAGCAGATGGAGATGGCGTTCCAGAAATCAAAGGATTATCTGAACACGCTGATGGATAGCATGGCAGACGCCGTTTTTACGGTCAAGATGCCAGCCAGAAAGATCGAATTCGTAAACCAGGCTGTGTATGAATTATTAGGGTATCATTCGGAGGAATTAATCGACCAGAGTACGCGCCAGTTCTACCCAGATGAAGGGTCGTTCGATTCCTTTGGCCAGGCATTGAAGGATGCTTTGGATCAGGGACAGTCTCAAGTTCGCCAGGAACAAGTTCTATTGCGCAAGAATGGCGAGCAATTGTGGACAGAAATCAATACAGCTTTCTTGTTCTCCAATGGTCAGCTATCTCAGGTCATTAGTGTGGTCCGTGATATTGCTGAACGAAAACAGGCAGAGGAAAAATTACAAAAAAGCGAAGAACAATACGGCCGTCTGGTTGAAAATGCACCGGATATCCTTTACGCTTTTTCTGACAAGCGCGGGGGAGTATACTACTCGAACCGTGTTCGTACTGTGCTAGGCCATACCCCTTCATATTTATTGGAACATCCCTTAGTGTGGCATGATAGCATTCATCCAGACGATTTACCGTTGGTTGATCAGGCTATTGCAGGTTTAAAAATAGGGAAATTATTTGATATCGAATACCGTATCTGGGATGCGAATAAAAACTTGCATTGGTTTCGCGACCGCCCCATTGGTCAGTGGAAGGATGGCGACGAAACCATTGTTGAAGGGCTTGCTTCTGATATCACCGAGCGCAAGCGGATCGAAGAAGCGCTGCAACAGCGAGTTGAACAATTGGCCGCACTGCAGGCAACTACACTTGAAATCACCAGTCCGCACGATTTATCCACTTTACTTCGAACCATTGTGGAACGGGCGACATCACTGTTGAAGGCCCCAGGAGGGGGGATGTATCTTTGCGATCCGGTCCAGGAAGAAGTCCGCTGTGTGGTAAGTTACAATACCTTCAACGATTATACCGGTACAGTGCTCAAATATGGCGAGGGTTCGGCTGGCACCGTAGCCCTAACCGGGCAGCCCCTGGCCATCGATGACTATCGTACATGGCCTATGCGGGCCAAGGTATACGAGGAAGATCAGCCTTTCACTGCCGTACTCAGCATGCCATTGATCTGGCAAGATCGGGTGAGCGGGGTGATCCATGTTTTAGATAGTGTTAAAGGACGACGTTTCACCCAGTCCGATATCGAACTTCTGACACTATTTGCCAACCAGGCGGCTATCGCGATCCACAATGCCCAGCTGTTCGAAGCCGAGCAAGAGCAGCGCAGGCTGGCTGAGGCTTTGAGTGAAATATCTCAAACTCTTACAAGCACGCTTCACCTCGATGAAGTGCTGGATAAAGTCCTCAACAATGTGGAACGGATTGTCCCGCATCAGGGCACGAATATCCATCTACTGGATGAAAAATCGGAAATCGTGCAAATTCATCAAATCAAAGGATATCAGAACGCTCATCTGGGAAAACCAGGAAAAGGAACAACCAGGCACGTCTGTGAAATTCCCCTTTATCGCCAGATGATGGAAGCCAGACAGGCGGTTGTTGTTTCCGATACGCATGCAGAACCGAACTGGACTCTCTTCGCAGGAACCCATTGGGTCCGTTCTTACCTGGGTATACCGATTTGCCGGGGAGAGCGAGTATTCGGCTTTCTTAACCTCGATAGTGCTACGCCAGGCTTCTTTACGGATAAGCACGCTCACAAGTTACAGGCCTTCGCCAATCAGGCCGCCATTGCAATCGAAAATGCGCGCTTGTTCGCAGGTATAACCCAAAGGTCAAATGAATTGGCTGCTTTGTTGGCCGCGACATCGATCATATCATCATCCCTGGATTTAGAGAAAGTGCTCTGGACGGTAGCAGAGCAAATAACCAAATCGATCCACGTTGAAGCATGCGCTATCTCGAAATGGGATCGTGAGGCCAATACCGTGACACTACTCGTGGAGCATGCACCGGATGATTGGGTAATTGGTTCTGAATGGTACCAACCCTTTGATTTGACCGAACATAAACGGGCGAGACGAGTGTTGGAGGAAACACGTTCTGACCAGCTACAAAGCGATGATCCTGTTCTTACCACTTTCGAGCGAGACTATCTGGATCGGGCAGAGATTAAAACTTTACTTATGATGCCCATCAGGGCATCCAATCAAGTCATCGGGTTGGCAGAGATTATGGATAGCCGAACGCTCCGGGAATTCACAGATCGTGAAATCGATTTTCTCCAAAGTCTTACAAACCAGGCTGGAATCGCCATCGAAAAAGCCCAACTGTTCGCTGCCGAGCAGCGACAACGGGCTGAACTGGAACGTACCAATAAACTCATTTCCGCGCTTGTACATATATCTGCCCGTGTACAAGCGGCTCCTGATCCAGAAACGGTGATGGAAACCTTGGGTACCGAACTCAAAGAACTAGAACTGGCCTGTACGGTTGCCTCGTTCGATCCGGAGGACTCGTCGTTGATGATAAGGCATTTATCCGTTGGATCGAAAGCGCTTTCAGCAATTGAAAAGATCGTGAAACGGCCAATTTCTGGCTTCAAGCTGGCACTGAAGACAGTAACACCCTATATAGAGCTTTTCGAACACCATCGTGCCATCGTCGCCTCAGGCTCGGAGGTGGTGTCGTTTGCCACAGCGGTCTTGCCGGACTTCACACGGCCGGTAATCAACCGCATCCTGAAGTTAGCTGGGGTTCAGCCTGATATCGTGGCAATCTTTCTTCCGTTGGTCATCGAAGATCGCATGTTGGGCGTTTTATGGGTATGGGGTCGCGATTTGCAGGCGGTTGATCTGCCGGTTTTTTCGACCTTTGCCAGCCAGCTAAGTGTCACGCTAGAGAATGCTCGTCTGTTCGAGCAAGTGCGCGCTGGACGAGAGAATCTTCAAGCCCTTTCTCATAGATTAGTGGAAATCCAGGAGACCGAACGCCGAAATATCGCTCTTGAATTGCACGATGAGGTTGGGCAAAACCTCACAGCTTTGAAGTTACTCCTCGACTCCACTCTCAATATCTCTTCTGATGCGGAAACAAAGGCAGCCTGGTTACACGAGGCCGGGGAACTGGTGGATCAAATCAGCAGTACAGTCCAAAATCTATCCTTGAATTTGCGACCATCCATGTTAGACGACTTGGGTTTGCTGCCCACGTTGATCTGGCATTTCGATCGATTTGGTTTGCATTCCAACATCAAGGTTGATTTCAAGCATCATGGATTGGAAAGCCGCCTTCCCACCAACGTAGAGTTAGCTGCCTATCGCATTGTCCAGGAAGCCCTCACCAATGTGGTCCGTTATGCGGATGTGGATCAGGTCATTGTGCGGGTATGGGCCGATCAGGACGAGATCCACATCCAGGTTGAAGATCAAGGCGCGGGATTCGATACAGCAGCCGTATTGGCCAATCAAGATTCAGCCGGTTTGTTGGGGATGAACGAGCGCTCGACCTTGTTGGGAGGCAGCCTGGATATTATTTCTACCCCTGGGGAAGGGACCACAGTGATGGCAGTCTTACCTTTGGGAGGGAGATTAGAGCGGAGGATACATGAGCGTTAGAATCCTGTTAGTTGACGATCACCCCCTTGTCAGAGAGGGGGTGCGACGTATCTTAGAACGCCAACCAGAATTCCGGGTTGTCGAGGAAATCGGCGAGGGGTTGCAAGTAGTCCCCTTAGTACAACAATTTAAGCCTGACGTGGTGATCTTAGACCTGTCATTGCCGGGCCTGGGCGGTATCGAAATCACCCGTCAAATCAAAGGTCTTGCGCTCGGAACCCGGGTCATCATCCTGTCGAGATATACGAACGAGAGCTACGTTGCTGCCGCACTCGATGCCGGTGCGGTGGGTTATGTCAACAAACAATCCGTTCCACAAGAGTTGATCCAGGCTGTTTCCGCGGCCCTTTCCGGGGTGCGATATCTCAGCCCTTCAATTTCGAGGGAAGTTCTGAACGATTACCAGGAATCAGCTCATAGGAGATCAAGCTCTCCGTACAAGATTCTCACCCCGCGTGAACGACAAGTTTTGCATATGGTCACCGAAGGGCTGACCAACCAACAAATCGCCACAAGCCTGGGAATCAGTGTCCGCACCATCGAAGTGCACCGCTCGAATTTACTCCACAAATTGGGGGTGCAGTCAACGGCTGAGTTGGTGCGCTATTCTATCGAGCGGGGGATTTTAGCTCCAGAATAAACTGTTTGCCAACAAGGGGGTCAATCCAGGGTGCGTAGCTGTGTAATGCACATACGTACTTCTACGTATTGTTTTTCAATTGCTAATCTATTAGAAAATATATAGATTTGGTTCGCTCTTTCATGCATCTGTTTTTGCTACAGAGAGCGGGGGTTAGTCGTTACCACTTCATTATCCTGATCACACATCCCTTACCAGAGATTTCCACCCATGAACCTATTACAGGTATGAATTCCATGGAACCGGTTCGTTTACTAATAGTGGATAACAACTTGCAATTTCACGACTTGATCAATGGTTTTTTTAAGCATCACGATCAATATGTCGTCATTGGTAATGCTCTAAGCGGAAATGAAGGCATCAGGTTGGCAAGCCAGCTCAAACCGGATGTTATCTTGCTGGATGTGCATATGGAAGATACCAACGGGATCGAGATGATCCCTCGCTTCCACAAGGCATTGCCTGAAGTGCGCATCATTATGCTGACAATATACGATATCGATATTTACCGGCAACACGCCAAAGCTGCCGGGGCTAAAGGGTATGTTCTCAAAGGGGACATATTCAATTCTCTCATCCCTGCTATCGAGCAGAGCTTGAGCACGTCACTGGAATATTCGACCTGGGAGTGTACATGAATGAGAACGAAGGATTATTAATTATGCCACCTTCGGGAATGGCAGAGCCATCAGGAGAAAATTTGATATGAGCAAGATGAACACCAAGAAACACAAAAAGAACCGGTTGTCCTCATTTCCTTGGCTACAGAAGGAATAATTGGAGGTAAAAATGGCAAGAGAAAAACAAGAAAAAAGAAGATCCAGATCATGGATCGGGATTTTGGTAGTTATTATAGCCTTGGGTTTGGCAGTTGGTGGCTATCTTTGGTTGAGTCAAGAAAAGCCTGAAAAGTATACTGGACCCGTCGAGAAAATTACTGTGGCAGCAGCCGAGAATCTTATTGGAGCCCTTGTTTATTTTGCTGAAGATCAGGGATACTTTAAAGAAAATGGTTTAGAGGTGACCTTAAAAGGTTATGGATCTGGTAAGGCATGTGCTGATGCCCTTATAGCTGGTGAAGCTGATATTTCTACTTCAGCTGATAATGTGTTTGTTAGTTATAGTTTTGAGCATGCAGACTTTAGGGTATTGGGAACTATTGCTACCAAACAAGTTAAGGAATTAGTCGCCCGAAAAGATAAGGGAATTACAACAATAAATGATTTAATAGGGAAAAAGATTGGAGTCACAAAAAAGAGCGGTGCTGAGTTTCAGCTTGGAGTATTTTTAACATTCAACGGTATTTCACAAGAAGATGTAGAGCTTGTTGATTTAAAACCACCAGAAATGATGGGAGCTATCTCAAATGGTGATGTAGATGCTGTTTTTGTCTGGGATCCTTATCTTTATAATATAAAGAAAGAACTGGGTGAAAATGCAATAAGTTGGCACGGGGGAGATGATTTTTACTTTGTGTTGCTTACAAAAGAAGATTGGTTAGATAAAAATCCTGCAGCAGTTAAGCGCTTTATGAAATCATTATTGGAGGCAGAGGAGTATATTAAAGACAATTCTGAAGAATCCAAAGAGTCCATAAAGGACAGATTTGAGTATGAATCGGATTACATGGATTACAGTTGGCCAAAACAGGAGTATGCCATCATCCTTGAACAGGCCATGTTGATCCTGTTTGAAGATCAGGCGCGGTGGAGGATCGAAAACAGGCTCACTGACAAAACGACGGTGCCAAATTACCTAGATTTTATCTACATCGACGCGCTCCTGGCAGTGAAGCCGGAAGCCGTGACCATTATCCGATAGGAGGAGATCCTGGTGAGTATCAGAAAGAGGTTGCAACTTGGCATCCTCGTGACCGGGGGGATCACCTTGCTTGTTTTTGGCTTGATACTTGCCTGGACATCCCGGCAAGTGAGTGAAGCCATTGAGCAAAACAAGGCTGTTAACAACATCGTCAGGGGGGTATTTGAGCTAAACATCATCACCAATGACTATTTGCTGCACCACGAAGAACGGGCGCAAGCACAGTGGCAATTGAGATATAGTTCGCTAGCCCAGATTCTGACAGAAGTTGGAGCCAAATATCCCGAAGAAGAGATATTGAACCGGGTCATTCAAAACCATGCCGAACTCCAGCCTCTATTTTCCCAACTGGTCACAAGCTACGAAGGCGAGGGCTTGAGTGAATTGGAGCAGCGGTTAGCCAGCCAACTGGCGGTAAAGTCCCAAACGACGGTTGCCGACACTTTCCGATTGGCCGAGACGGCCAGTGCCAGGGCAGAGAGCGCTCAAAGAAGAGGTAGTTCTCTCCTGATGGTTTCTGGCATGATAATACTAACACTGATGGTATCCACCATCAGTTTGGTAAGCAATGATATTGTGGTTAGGATCGCGAACCTCCACCGGGGAACTGAAATCATCGCGGCTGGAGATTTGGATTACAAGGTGGATGTCGGAGGCCATGATGAGATTGGTGATCTAGCCCATGCGTTTAATGAGATGGCAGCGTCCCTGAAAAAGCAAGTTGCTGAGCGCAAGCAGGCGGAACGGATGCAGGAAGCCCTTTATGTCATCTCCCAGGCGGCGGTAACTGCCGAGAACCTGGAAGACCTTTATCTCGCCATCCATCGCGCCCTCGGTGACCTGATGCCAGTGGACAATTTCTACATCGCGTTATATGACCCAGACGCTGACAGGATCAGTTTTCCATATTTTGTGGATCAGCTTGATGACACCCCCTTGCCAAAGAAACTGGGCCGCGGGCTGACCGAATATGTTCTGCGCACCGGTCGGCCACTGCTGGCCGACCCGCAGAAGTTCACACAACTGGTACAGCAGGGTGAAGTGGAACTGATCGGCACCGAACCAGTGGACTGGCTGGGAGTGCCATTGAAAGTAGGCGCGAAGGTTCTCGGTGTAATAGCCGTGCAAAGTTATACAGAGAACGTTCGGTTAGCTCATGCGGATACTGAAATGCTGGAGTTTGTCTCGGCCCAGGTGACTACCGCTATCGAGCGCAAACTGGCTCAACAACGTATTGCCGACGCGCTTGATTTCAATAAGACACTCATTGATTCCAGTACCTTCGGCATCAGCGCTTATAACGCTTCAGGGCAGTGCATATCTGCTAATGAAGCTTCAGCCAGCATCATTGGTGCTACCCGAGAGCAGGTTTTGGGGCAGAACTTTCGCCAGAACGCTTCCTGGAAATCATCCGGGCTGTTGGAGGCAGCTGAGGAGATTTTGGCCAGCGGAGAAAACCGGCACCTTGAAGTGCAGCTTACCACCGCGTTTGGCTTGGATGTCTGGCTGGATTGTTGCTTTGCGCGTTTCACTTTGGGGAGTGAGCACCATCTGCTTCTGGTTTTCGGTGACATCACCGAGCGCAAACATTTCGTGGAACAAATCCAATCCTACGCTGACAAGTTAGAACGCAGCAACCGCGACCTGCAAGACTTCGCCTATATCGCCTCCCACGACCTGCAAGAACCCCTGCGCAAAGTGACGGCCTTTGGTGATCGGTTGGTCGCTAAATACGGAGAAGCCCTTGATGAAACTGGGCGCGATTACCTGGCACGCATGCAGAAAGCCACCCGACGTATGCAAAACTTGATCAACGATTTGTTAGCCTTCTCGCGGGTGACAACGAAAGGAGAATCCTTTATCCAGGTAGATCTGACAGATGTGGCACAAGAAGTTCTATCCGACCTGGAGAGCCGCATTGAGCAGACCAGTGGAAAAGTAGAGGTTGGAGAATTGCCAGAGATCGAGGCTGACCCGACCCAGATGCGCCAATTGCTGCAGAATCTGATCGGCAACGCCCTGAAGTTCCACAAGCCGGACCAGGCACCGGTCGTCAAAGTTTCTGGCAAACAGATAAGTGATCAATCATGTCAAATCGCCGTCGAGGATAACGGCATTGGCTTCGACCCGCAATTCACTGAACGCATCTTCCAGTCCTTCCAGCGTCTGCACGGGCAGGGTGAATACGAAGGTTCGGGTATCGGGTTGGCGATTTGTCGCCGTATCGCCGAGCGTCATGGCGGGAGCATCAAAGCTGAGAGTGAGCCTGGAGAGGGCGCGATTTTTGTCGTCACCCTGTCGTTGAAGCAGCCTGAGGTAGGCAACGAACTCGATTAAGGATGTGAGTATGTTATCTAATCGTTCCATCCCTTTTCTACTTTTGCTGTGTCTGATGTTCGGCCTGTTAGCTGGCTGCAACCGATCGGAACAAGAAAGTCCCTATCGTATTGGCGTACTCCTCTCAGGAGATATTCGTCTTGAACCTTTTGCAGGCCTGAAAGATGGCCTTGAAGCGCTGGGCTACGTTGAGGGGGAGCACGTAGTTTTCGAAGTTATGAACGCAGAAGGAGATCGCCAAAAGTTGTCAGAACTCGCCGAAGCGATTGTGATCAGCCAACCCGATCTGGCGATCGCCGGGGGTGGTATCGAGGCGGACGCGCTAAAGGCTGCCACGGAAGGCAGCGACCTGCCGGTGGTGTTTCTGTCCGTCTCATCGGCTATTGATAGAGGCCTGGTCGAAAGTTTGAGGAGTTCAGGGAATAATCTTGCCGGCATCGAAACCAACGACACGCAGTTGACAGCCAAGCGGCTTGAGTTGATCACCCAGATCATGCCGGGGGCGAAGAAGGTTCACATCCTGCTGGTCCCCAGCATCACCCCTGGGGTCAAATCAGCACAAGTTGCCGAGCAAATCGCCCCTGGTCTGGGTCTTGAATTGATCATTATCTCCGTAGAGACTGAACAAGATATCCAAGAGGCAGCTGCCAACATCTCGCGAGATGAAGTCGACGCCATGTTGATCCTGCCTCTGGCTCCTGTCTGGCAGGCGATGAAAGATGTCCTCTACCCGGTGTCCGTCGAACAGGGAATTCCCATTTTCGGTGTAAACCGGGACGATTTAGAAAGGGGGGCGATTGTCAGTTATGCGGGTTCTCGTTATGCCAATGGTTTCCAGGCAGCCCGGCTGGTGGATAAGATCCTGCTCGGGGTCAAACCAGCCGATATCCCAATCGAAACTCCGCAGAGGCTGGAATTTATCATCAACCGTTCCGTCGCCAATCGTATTGGAGTCGCCATCCCTGATGAAATGCTGGGTCTGGCCGATGAGGTGGTCGAGATCGAAGTGAGTAGTACTCGATGAACCGTTGGTGGAATCGTTTGATTTTTCGGATGCCAGCGCTCATTGTGTTGGTAACCCTTATCCCGTTGTTGGCTTTTGGTACCCTCGCCACCCGCATGAGCACCCAATCGCTGACTCGCGAAGTTGGAAGAGCAAACCGGGCGGTAGCGATCCGGGTGGTCGAGCTGATCGAAGCCACAATCGCGGATACACAGGAGGATATAACCATTGCTGTCAATTCGCCAGAGTTCTCCGGGATGGAATACGAGACCCAGGAACTTTCCCTACAATCGCTATCTCGCATACTTCATGATGTCAAAGCGCTCACAGTGGTAAATGAACGTGGATACGAACAGGTAAAGTTCTCCCGCGAAAAGGTCTTCCTGGCGGAGGATTTAACAACCAGGCTAGATGATGAAGAATTCCAACAAGCCATCCGAGGCCAGGCGTATGTGGGTCCCGTACATACCACTGGAGAGGGAATTCCTATGATTACCCTTGCGGTTCCTATCTGGAATCGAGCCCGCGATGGAACGGTAGGTGTGCTGATGGCTGAGGTCTCGCTAAGGGGGCTTTTGGATGAGGTCGTCAAGCTGCAAATTGGAGAAAGCGGTTATGTATTCATCGTGGACGGCAGCGGGAAGGTGATTGCCCACCCGGACTTCAGCCTGGTATTAGCTGGCGAAGACTTCAGCGACCAACCTCACATTCAGCATTTTCAAAAAGGCGAACCTACCGATGAAGCGCATATTTATACCAGCCACGATGGTGTTGAAGTAATCGGTGTAGGAACGGACACCCCAAACCTGGGCTGGATCGTCATCGTAGAACAACCGGTGGAGGAGGCGCTGGCTGCCTCTCGAATGATAACCAGAGGGTTGACTTACACACTGGGCATCACCCTGTTCCTGGCCATCGCAATCGTTGGGTATACCCTCATCCGGCTGATCAGGCCGCTTCAGAATTTAGAGAGGGGTGTTGGATTTATCGGGAAAGGTGACCTGGATTATCGCATCGAGGTGAAGTCCAAAGACGAAATTGGCAAGTTGGCCAGGGCTTTCAACGAGATGGCTGCCAACCTGCAGGAATCATTGGGGGTGACCGCCCAAAGCCAACGCCTGCTACTGGCATTCAGCCAGATCGCTCAGCAGGTTTTGAGAGCGCGGTCCCTGGGAGATGTATACAAAACCATCAGCGATGAAGTCAACCGTCTTGGGTATAGTGCGGCGGTTTTCGTCTTGAGTGAGGATAAAAGCCACTTGACCATACCCTATCTTGGCTACGAGTCCAGTTTGCTCAAAGCGGTCGAAAAACTAACTGGCCTGGAAGCGCAAGACTACCGCTTTTCACTGGACCCAGACGGGTATTACCAGGACGTGATCGACGGTGGGCAGGCTGTCTTCACCGAGCCTTTTATAGAGCCGATTATGGAAGCCGTCCCCGATGCGATAAGAGCTATAGCTCCCCGGATTATCTCCCTGATGGGCATCAAACAAGGCATCGTGGCACCGCTGATCTGTGGCGATGAGCCATTTGGCATCCTGGTGGTTACGGGCAACAGCCTGACGAAAGACGACCTGATGGTTATAACCGGCTTTGCCAACCAGACGACCATTGCCCTGGAGAACGTACGGCTGTATGAACAGCTTCAGGGAGAGTTGGCCGAGCGCGTTCGAGCAGAGATTGCCTTGAGGGCTTACACAGCTAAATTGGAGCAGAGCAACCGGGACCTGGAAGAATTTACCTACATCGCCTCCCACGACTTGCAGGAACCACTGCGCAAGATCCTGGCTTTTGGGGATCGCTTGGCCACGAAATACGAACAAGCCTTCGATGATGTCGGTCGAGATTATCTGACTTGAATGCACAATGCCACCCAGCGTTTGCAAAACCTGATCGATGATCTCCTGGTTTACTCGCGCGTCTCCACCCAGGCCCAACCCCCGACCCGGATAAATATGACCGATATAGCCCAGGCGGCCGTAGCTGACCTGGAGAGTCAACTCCAACAAACCGGGGGGCGGGTGGAATTCGAAACCTTACCAACGATTGAGGCTGACCCGGCTCAAATACACCAATTGCTAGGACATCTGATCATCAATTCGCTCAAGTTCTGTCAAGAGGAGCTGCCGCCGGTTGTAAAACTGCGCGGAAGCCTGGTAGGACAAGATGGCATCTTGTCCAACGAGATGTGCCAGATCATTGTAGAGGACAACGGCATCGGCTTCGAGCAGCTATTCTCCGAGCGCATCTTCAAGCCATTTCAGCGCCTGCACCGGCGTGGAGAATATGATGGCTCAGGGATGGGCTTGTCTATTTGTCGCCGCATTGTCGAGCATCATGGCGGCAGTATCACCGCCACCAGTGTTCCCGGACAGGGAACGACCCTTACCATCACCCTGCCTGTGAGGCAATCCAAGGAGATGAGCATACATGAATGATCCATTTCAACCCATCACGATCCTGATGGCTGAAGACGACCCCGATGATCGTCTTCTAACCCAGGAAGCTTTGACTGAAAGCCGCCTGACTAACGGCATTTACTTTGTGGAAGATGGGATCGAGCTTCTGGACTATCTCAACCAGCGTGGTAAGTACGCCAGCTCGGTTGATTCACCCCAACCCGACATCATCCTACTCGACTTGAACATGCCCCGCATGGACGGTCGCGAAGCGCTAGAGGCAATCAAAGCTGACTCCAAACTACGCCGTATCCCTATTGTGGTATTGACCACATCCAAAGCTGAGGAAGATGTCTTGAGATCCTACGACCTGGGTGTGAGTGGATTTATCACCAAGCCGATCACCTTCGACGGGCTGATCGAGGCCATGAGGATCGTTGGAGAATATTGGTTTTCGATCGTCAAGCTGCCACCGAGAAAACGAAGGTAACGCTTATGAACAAAAAATATCGACCGGTCACGATTTTAATAGCCGAGGACGACCCGGATGACCGCCTGTTGACCAAAGATGCTTTAGCTGAAAGCCGCCTGGTCAACGATCTTCACTTTGTGGAAGACGGCCTCGAATTGCTGGATTATCTTCACCAGCGCGGAGCCTATGCAAATCCTCAGACTGCCCCGCGCCCTGGCCTGATCCTGCTCGACTTGAACATGCCCCGCATGGACGGTCGCGAGGCCCTGGCAGAGATCAAAGTTGACCCCGACTTGAGACGCATCCCCATCGTAGTGCTGACCACCTCCAAAGCCGAGGAGGACATCCTCAAATCCTACGACCTGGGCGTGGGCGGCTTCGTCACCAAGCCGGTGAGCTTCGATGGATTGGTCGAGGTGATAAAAGCGATTGGCAGATACTGGTTCCAAATCGTCGAACTGCCGCCATCATAAATACGTAGGGCGGCTTTTCGCGAAGCATCCCGGTGGGACCATAGCCGCCGGGAACGGCAGGTAAGAAACTACCGCTCGATTGTAAGCTGATCGAGAGGAGGTCGAAAATGGTATCGAAAGATCAAATAAAGGTGTTATTGATCGAGGATGATGATGATGATTACATCCTCACTCGCGATTACCTGAACGAGATAAAAACCACAAGCTACAACCTGGACTGGGTTGCCACCTACGCTGCTGGCTTAGAGAAGCTGGGAACCGATCAGCACGATGTCTGCCTGGTGGACTACCGCCTCGGGGAACTGGATGGTCTGGATTTGTTGGGGGAAGCCATCTCCAGGGGATGCCAGATACCCATCATCATTCTAACGGGTCAGGGGGATCATGAGGTCGACGTGGCTGCAATGAGTGCTGGGGCAGCTGATTATTTGGTCAAGGGTCAGTTTAGTACTCATGAACTGGAACGATCCATGCGCTACGCCATTGAGCGCAAACGAGCGGAGAATACGCTGCTTATTTCTGAAGAGCAGTTTTCCAAAGCATTTCATAGCGGCCCTCTGCTTATGACCATCAGCAAGATTGAGGATGGCACTTACCTCGAGGTCAACGAGAACTTCGCTTGTGTTACGGGATACAGCAGAGAGGAGTCTATCGGTACCACTTCGGTGGATTTGGGTTTTATCGCTAAGGAAGATCGAGAGAAGTTAAAGCAAACATTACTATCAGAGGGAAAAGTTGACGGAATGGAGTTGGCTTTACAAAAAAAATCTGGGGAAACGTTCTATTGTCTGTACTTTGGAGAGGTGATTACGGTCGCAGGCAAACAAAGATTGCTTTCAATTGCGGAAGATATCACTGAGCGTAAACTGGGAGAGGAAGAACTCCGCCTCTTATTTGAGTTGACGCGAGTGGTCAGCGAAGCTCCTGACTTTCACTCCGCGATTGAGTTTGTGCTGCGCAGGGTGGGTGAAGTTGCAAAATGGGATTATGGAGAGGCGTGGACACCCGGCGATGATGGCTCCGCTCTTGAGTGTGTCCCTGTTTGGTACAGCAGCAATCCAGAAAAGGTGCAGAAATTCAGGCAGATTAGTGAGGAAATCAAATTTCAACCCAACGTCGGCTTACCTGGGAGAGTGTGGGCTTCCAGGCAGCCTGAATGGATTCCAGACATAACAGCAACACAGGAGGATGTTTATCTCCGTGCCAGGGAAGCAACAGAAACAGGTTTGAAAACCGCCTTCGGAGTCCCCCTCATTGTAGGTGAGGAGGTGATCGCGGTTCTGGTTTACTATATTTCAGAAGCTCGCCAAGAGGATAATCAGGTGATCGAGTTGGTATCCTCGGTAACCGCACAGCTAGAAGAGGTGATGCGGCGCAAGCTGGCAGAAAATGCTCTTCAGGAAAATGAAGAACGATATCGAACCGTGGCGAACTTTACCCACGACTGGGAATACTGGATCGATCCCGATGGAAACTACAAATACATCTCTCCCGCATGTGAGCGTATCACTGGCTATCAACCAGAAGAATTTGACAATAGCCCTGAGCTATTAGGTTCACTGATCCATCCCGAAGATCAGGCTCACATCCACCAACACTTTGGTGAGGAGTTTGGTGTCGACGAAGCGGTGTCGTTTGAATTTCGGATCGTTACTCGCGATGGTGAAACCCGTTGGATTGAACATATTTGTCGGCCGGTTTTCAGCAGCGATGGAGAATTTCTTGGAAGACGAGGGAGCAATCGCGACATCACCAAGCGGGCGCTGGCGCAGCAGGCGGTGCGTCAGGCCGAAGAGAAATATCGCAACATCTTTGAGAACTCCCTAGAAGGCATCTTCCAGAGCACACCCGAAGGTCGCTTCATTACGGTCAATCCTGCTTTAGCTGGCATTTTAGGCTATGCCTCGCCTGATGACCTGATCACCAGCATCAACGACATCACCCATCAAATTTATGTTGACCCTAAGCAGTGTGAAGAGTTCAGGCGCTTGATGGATGAGCAAGGTGAGATATCAACGTTTGAGTTTCAGGTATACCGCAAGGATGGCAGTGTGACGTGGGTTTCGGAGAACGCCCGCGCTGTACTGGACACGCATGGTGCGCTCCTCTACTACGAAGGTAATATTGAAGACATTTCCAGGCGCAAGCAGGCAGAAGAACGCATTCGCCGCCAGTTGCAACATTTGGAGGCTCTACGGAAAATCGATCAGGCCATCTCCGGCAGTGTGGATTTGCGCATTACCCTGGATGTGTTACTCGATCAGGTTATAACCCGGTTGGCGGTGGATGCTGCGAATGTGTTGCTATGCAACGCCTCTATCCAAACTCTGGAATACTTTGCCGGGAGGGGCTTCCGTACAGAAGCGCTAAAGCATACGAGCTTACGATTAGGTGAGAGCCATGCTGGCCAGGCTGCCCTGAAACGAAGAATTGTCCATATTCCTGATTTTCAGAATAGCGAGACTGGTTTTTTACGTTCTCCATTGCTACAGCAAGAGAAGTTTGTGGTCTATTTTGGCGTACCGCTGGTTGCTAAAGGAGCAATCAAAGGCGTACTGGAAATCTTTCACCGCACTCCCTTCGCCCCCGACAAAGATTGGATGGATTTTCTGGAGACGCTGGCGGGGCAGGCTGCTATTGCGATTGATAATGCCACCCTCTTTATGGATCTACAACGCTCGAACACAGAAATTACCATAGCATATGACACTACCCTGGAAGGTTGGTCTCGGGCTTTAGAAATGCGCGATATGGAAACCGATGGCCACAGCCAGCGCGTCACCGAGATGACCATGCAATTAGCGCAAGCCATGGGGATGAGCAAGAAAGAATTGGCGCATGTTCGCCGTGGCGCTTTGTTGCACGATATCGGGAAGATGGGTGTACCAGACAGTATCTTGCACAAACCTGGTCCACTCACCGACAAAGAATGGGAAATCATGCGGCAGCATCCGGTTTATGCATATAACTTTTTGTCATCCATCGGTTATTTGCGCCCGGCTTTAGATATTCCCTATTACCACCACGAGAAATGGGACGGCACTGGTTACCCGTTCGGTCTGGATGGTGAGAAAATCCCCTCGCCCGCCCGCATCTTCGCCGTTGTAGATGTCTGGGACGCGCTCAGTTCTGAGCGTCCCTATCGCGATGCCTGGCCCAAAGAGGAAATCATCACACACATCCAGGAACAAGCCGGAAAACACTTCGATCCCCGTGTGGTAGAAGCCTTTCTTGATCTGTTGTCAGACAACATTTCTGGCTAACTGAATATGAAAAGATCAATTTCTCAACCTATTTCTATGCTAATGATCATTGATAACGAATTCATGCGCAAAACCTTGCGCCAATGGCTGTCTGAACAATTTACAAAACTCACGATCATCGAAGCTGGTAGTGGTGAGGAAGCTTTAGATATCCTTCAATCAAAATCCCCTGAACTTGTCTTGATGGATATCTTTCTTCCCAATATGACTGGCATTGAAACCACAAAGCATATCAAAATATTATTTCCAGATACACTTGTCATTTTCCTGACGATACACGAGGATGGGATTTATCAATCTCTGGCAGCAGATGCTGGCGCAGATGCTTGTGTGCTAAAACATAAGCTGTACACTGATCTGATTCCTGCCATCTTGTCAGTATTGAGGGATGATGGTGGGATTTACGATGATTTTTCATAACCAGATTTCTAAGCAGCAAGTTATGCGCAGTACTTTAGTTATTTTGGAGGAAATTGTTTATGCAAATTATTAGATTGATCTGGCTTGGGTTTCTCGTCACCATGACGTCTGCCTGTCAGTCTGGTCAAGATGCGTACAATAACCCTGATCAGTCCAACCAAACCAGCAGGGTGGTAGACACGCGATTTAGCCACTTTTATGATCTGTTAGGTGGAGAAGGTGTTTTAGGGCCCCCGATTTCCCCAAAATTTTCACAAAACGGCAGAGAATACCAATACACTACCGCTGCGCTTATGGTTTGCGACCCGCAAGCCACGAGCGATCAGAGTTTTCAACTGGCGCCCATTGGTGTCGAAATAGGCATCGCCGAGCCTCCCAAAAATCCAGGCGCGCCCGGGGGGCATGCGATTTTTTCGGATTTTCAGGGTTTCTACGAACAACTCGGTGGTGCTCAGGTTGTGGGATTGCCCTTGACTGACGTTCGTTACAACCCTGAACGTGGAGGCGTCGAGCAATATTTCGAGAACTTAGGGTTCTATCAATTAGAGTCTGACCCACTCGGTGAGATCCGTCTCCTCGGTTATGGGGCCTGGATGTGTGGGGATGTTTGTGCATATGAGTCACTTGAAGAAGATTCAGTCATGCTATCCAGCGTGGTTGATACCCCCTTCGCGCAGGCTGTTCAAAGATTGCCCCCCCAGTTTGTTGGCAAGCCGCTTACCGAACCACATACTGCTCCTGATGGGCAACTGGAACAAATCTTTGAGAATATGGTCATCATAGCAGCCCCCGAACGACCTGGAGAAATTGCATTACGCCCGATCACAGCCATGCTTGGGGTGGAAGTTTCGCCTGATGGTGAATTTGATATTCCAGAATTCTTCATGGAGTATCTAAATCAAAATTCCGGGTTGGAATTCTCCGGCCCAGCGGTTACCGGGTATGAACGGCAAGGTGATGATGTCTTCCGACAATGTTTCCTAAACCTTTGCCTGGATCATTACCCCAATAGCCCCGAGGGGTTGCAAGTTAAACCTACTCTCTTGGGTTATCTCTACAAGAGTCGCTACTATCAGGCAAGTGTATCAGCACCAGATATATCAGACGCATCACAGCCTATCACTCTTGAAGTTTGGGAAGGGTATCCGCTAATCTCTCCAGATGAACCTCAACTGATTAGCGTGGCTGTTTATAACGGGCTTCGGCCAATGGAAAATGTCGAATTGGTGCTCACCTTGATATTGCCGGATGGGAACTTGCAAATCTATTCAACAGAACCAACAAGAGAAGATGGTAAGGCTTTCTTTGAGTTGGATCCGATATCCGCCCCACACGGAACAAGTATCCAATATTCTGTTTGTATTGCTCACTTGGCGGATGGCGAGATATGTGTCGAGGATGATTTCTTGATTTGGGGGAATCCCTGACCTCGATGCTTTTTCTACTCTCTGCGATTTCGCCTATTCCTGCGGGAAGGTGGCGTGGCTGCCACAAGGTGCTTCGAAAGATGCTCGAGCTGATGAGTTATGCCCGGTATTGTTGGCATTGCTTGAGGATTTCCTTTCCTGAAGTCATCTGTGTTCGACGTGAGCCAGTTGTAGGGCAGGTTGCCATACCTTCCGTAGCCTCATCATTTTGGGTGGGTATCCCGTATGGTCCAAATAACTATAAACGAATCAATTTGTGGTAAAAAAGGGGTTCATTTGTTCACTAAAAAACATCAATTTCAGTAGATCACAGTTTCGCCATTTTTGATCTACTGAATTTCGTTTCCAGCATTTGGGGCGCAGTATAGAAGTATTCAAACTATAGAACTCTTTGTTTGAAATTTAAAATACTTCTACCGCGTAATCTATTTGTCCAAAATGCAAAGAGTGCGAGAAAAAAACTGGTCAAAATCGCCCCTATACTAAGGACAGTGAACACGGCTGACCATGAAAACTTATCCACAATAGTACCAACGCCGACTCCAGCCAAACTTGCACCTATGTTAAACGCAAAATCAATTAGCCCTGCTACAGTAGAGACCTCCTGACGATCACTCAGTACCATAGGCAAAATAGTGGTAATGATGGTATTCACCCCATATAATATGCTGCCCACCAAGACTAATAGTGTCGCACTCATCAAGAGCGAAGTAGAAACTATCGGAAACAGAAACAAAAGGCCACCAACTACAAGGAAGGTAACGGCCCCAAAAAAGATTTCCTTGCAGCACAAGGGGCCTGCCACAAGCCAGCTAATAGCAAGAGTCCCAATTGTTCCAGCAATAGGAAAAAGTATCGAAATATTAGCGGCAGTACCGATTCCTAATCCATGCATGTCGACAAAGTAAGTTGGCCCCCATATAATAAGGGCGAAAAGTAGCATTCCGCCAGTAACGGCCGCTAACGCCAAAGGCCAAAAGTATTTTAGAATATGCAGCATGTTAGGTTGTGGATCTTCTTGCATTCTCGATTTATTAGTTTCTTTTGCAAACCACAGTGGATTTATAAAACCTGCATCCTGTGGTGTGTCCCTAATCAATTGGTACCAAGCCAAAGCAACCACGCCCATCAGAGCCCCTGGGATCCAAAAGGCAGCCCGCCAACCAAGATTGGCGACCAACCAACCGGTTAGAAACCAAGTTAGCGCATTACCAGCAACAAAGCTGGTAGCATAGATGCCGGCAACTTTTCTCCGTTGTTCTGTAGAGTGCCAATTAGCCAAGACCTTTAAAATTGGCGCCCAGCCTGTTGATTGGAAAAAGCCATTTGCCGTCCACACAACCAGCATTAGACCCCAAATGGCAACTGATCCAAAAACCAAATTCATGACGGTTGACAAAAGCATGCCACCGAACACCAATAAGCGAGGGCTAATACGATCACCCAAATGGCCACTAATTAATTGACCAAAGGCATAGGACAAAAAGAACCCACTGCCCAACAAACCGACCTCCTGCGAGGAGAGGTTGAGGCTCTCACGAAGGTCCGGTATAGCAATGGATAAATTGACTCGGCCCAAATAATAAGAAGCATAAGTGAACCAGCCCATAACAACAATACGCCACTGCCAAAATTTCAGAGTTGTCATATGCGTGCTCAACTTTGTCATATATTTCCTATGTGGAGCATCATTTATTTAGTCCTTAGATTCAACTCATAAGTGCAACGACAAGGCGGTCAAAAGAGGCAAGCTTAGGTAGGATAAGTCTCCAAGACCGACCAAAGTCAAAGGAGCACTCGCTTTGCGTGCCTTTGGCATGATCTACACTCAGCTTACCCAAGCACAAAGATACCAGATATATACGTTGTTGAAAATGGAACATTCACAAACAGAAATAGCAATTGTTCTCGGCGTGCATAAATCAACCATCAGTCGGGAAGTTCGCCGAAATTGTGGAAAGCGTCGCTATCAACCCGTAAGGGGGATTCGAAGCGAAAGAATGGGTAAAATCGTCTAGAATAGTCCGAGATGCTTTATGTAGAGTATCTTGGATCAAATCTGGGGTTGATGATTTTGCTTCATTTGTTAGAAGGCTTCTGGAAGGCCCGCAGATACCTTCGTACTGCTACGATTCCCCTAGGTACAAAAACTTCACACACAATAATTACGCCTAGAATCTAATACTTGGGACTTTCCGCTGTCTTGCATTTTGCTATCATATATAGTATCATTGTTTCGTGAGCAGATCAGACAAACTTTTACAAAAGATGCGCAACAATCCCCGAGATTGGCGGATTGATAATCTAAAAACAATAGCACGCGCAAACGATATTGAATGGAGACAAAAAGGCACCAGCCATGTTGTATTTATCCGATCAGATGGGCGAACATTACCGGTTCCCGCACGTCGCCCCATCAAGCCGATTTTCATCAAGAAATTTGTCGAATTTGTAACCGAGTGAACTATGAGAGAATTAAGTCAATATCCTTTTGAAGTACGCCCATTGAGTGAAGAAGATGGTGGCGGTTTCTTGATTTCATTTCCAGATTTCTCGGAATGTATATCCGATGGTGAAACTCCCGAAGAAGCAATACAAAACGGTTTTGATGCATTACAAGAAACAATTGCTGCGTTAGAAGATATGGGATTTCATGTTCCTGAACCCGGGAGCGGGGGTGGGTATAGCGGAAAGTTTATACAGCGTGTTCCCAAGAGTCTTCATGCGCGTTTAGCGGTGCGAGCAAAACGGGAGGGAATTAGCATGAATTCCTTAGTAATAACGTTTTTGGCTGAGAGTCTTGGTAAGCGAGAACCTGTTTAGTGATAGATTAGGGGTTCGTAGGGTACGTAACTTCATCCGAGCCCTTCTGGCAAATAAACGGCCAAAAATCATACTAATTGGGCATTTGGAAAGCCAAAACTCCTGGTCTGGTTATTCAGGATGATGTATTTGTTAGTCCGAACTTGCAATTGCATATCCCAACTATGATATCGCCCCCGAAGAGGGCAACAATATTTACAGGTAGATTTCTCGAAATATGACTTACGTTCTTACGACTTCAGATAAAATGCATTCAGTACGCGAAAAGTACTGAAAAACGAAAGCGTGCACATTGTAAAACAAAAAAAGTGTGCTTGAAAGCACACTCAATGGTTTCTTTCTGAAAAATAAGACCTACACACCGACGCCGATTTCTGTCCTGTGCTGGCTACATAACTCATCCACGGGGTTTCAGATTGATTCTCGGTTGGTTTTTGCCAGCAGGCCAACCAAATCCTGAGTTCGCAAGCGAATAATGGATCGAAGCGTAAAAAGCGGAGCGCAGAAAAACACTAAAAGCGGACATTTTCAGGAACCAGCAAAACACAGACAGGCCATCAACAATTCGTTGGTGGCCTGTGACTGAGAGCAATTGCTAATATGGGACTGCAGTCAGTTCGTACTGACAGCAGTCCGAGCGTAGCTGTGGTGGAGTCCGCCCAGGACGGGTGTAGAGGTGATTCTTCCCCCAGGCTGGCCTATGGGCCAGGGGCTGTTCTCGACGAAGTCATTCGGGATCTGCTGCCCGATGCCTTGAAGTGGTCTGGAGCAGTTGTAGTATTCGATATAAGCTTGCACAATACGATGCAGTTGGTGGCGATGGAGAATGAGCATGTGGTCCAGGCATTCACGCCTCAGGCTGCCAATGAAGCGCTCACAGAATGAATTGGTCTACACCGTCAACTACACCGTTATTGAACGGTGAGGCCGAAACTTTTAAGGTAACCCACCCATTTCACCCTCTGAGCGGAAAGGTTATTGAGCTGGTCACGCGTCGTTGCAACTGGGGAGAAGAGCGCGTGTACCACCATGACGAAGACGGGACACTGTGTTCGTTGCCCCTGGTGTGGACCAGTCTGGCTCCTGTGGACCCTTTTGTGAGCCTGGCAGCCGGGCGATCGGCTTTTCGAGTGACGGATTTGTTGGAACTATCGCGGCTGGTAGCTTTTCTGGCCGGAGAGCTTGAGGAGGTGTGCGATGCACAAAGCCCGGCTGATCTGTAAAGCGTATTATGCCGCCTATGATAAGCGTATTATGCCGCCAAATGGGGCAGGGGGTGTTGACAATCACCCAATCTGCCCCATAATGAGATTATCGATCTGGGCTGAGATATTCCCAACCGAGTTTGGATCTGGAGGCCATGATGCGTATCCGGACGCAGACCGATTCCAAGTGCGCCAGCCTGTGCGAGTACGCCACCCTGAACCGGCATCCCGAACAAGTCAGCGATGGACTGTTTCGGGTGCACCCCTTCTTCGACCCGCGCGATCTGGTGCAAGTCAAATACGAAATGCTGCAAATGCTTCGAGGCCGAGGGGCTGGCTGGGCTGCTGCCTCAACGCAAGGGCCCCCGGCGGGCTCACAAGCTGACCGACGATGTCTTGACCTATATCTGGGATACACTAAAGGCCGAACCCGAGCTGCGCACAGCAGACTTGCCATGGCGCGTGGCCAAACGGTTTGGCATCTCAGTGCATCTGCGCAGTATCGAAAGGGCGCTGGTGCGGCGCCAAAAAAAGGGCTGACCGCCAATGCAGCCTCAGAGGCCTCACATCCAACGGTCGTTCGGAATATGGCCGAGTGTGAGAAGCAATACGAAATCCTGCGTCGCCAGGCCCTGGAGCCTGGGGAGACAACCACTTGCAATGGACTGGAACTGGCCTTCATCGAGCGTCGGGGGTTGGCGGCCTGGATGGCGTATGTGCCGCCCTGCCCACCGCCCGGTGCTGGCTCGGCTGATTTACAGATAGCCGAGACCGAAACCCCGGGTTGCGATTTGATCCTGGCGCTGGCGGCTTTGGTCTTGGGAGACCGGCTGGAGGAGCAAGATGACCGAGCAGACTAACCCAATCAATTTATTGGGCAACGCATCAAAGCTGGGCGGCACGAAAGTGACCGCTTCGCACTTGCAGCGCGCTGCCTTTCTGTATGTGCGGCAGTCAACGTTACACCAGGTGGTGCAAAACACCGAGAGCACTCAGCGCCAGTATGCACTCCAGCAGCAGGCGGTGGCGCTGGGATGGCCCATAGAGCGCGTGCACGTGATTGATTGTGACCTGGGCCAGTCGGGCGCCACGGCTGTGGATCGAGCAGGCTTTCAACAACTGGTGGCAGAGGTCAGCCTGGGAAATGCCGGTATTGTGCTGGGGCTGGAAGTCTCCCGACTGGCACTCAGCCAAACACCGATACTGATTTCTGTCCCCCTAATTTACTTCAAAATGGGTTCACTCCCCGTCGGGACCGCCTGTGTAATTTTGGCATGACAGAAAGTTCGGAGAGATAGTTTTGCTCTCCGAGCTTTTTTGTTTTAATTCGACTCAGAATGATGTGCTTGTAGAATGAGCTTATAGCGTGTAAAAAGTTCGCCCGAACTCAGTATGTTGGTTCGCATTCTCGCAGATACGGAATGGAATATCCAACTCCCAGCTTTTCTAAGCCTAGATATTTGGGATGAAGTATTTGCGCACTACTGGGCTATCGATGCAACTTGCCTAACCCAATCAGCTATTAAGGTTCAATTGTCAAGTGCAATGGATTGTTCACAAAATGCAGTTTTTTAGCAACTTATTACACTTAAGAGTTGGATTCAATCTTTACGTCAAGAGTGATTTCGCTAAATTAGCCGCCCGACTGGCATCAGGGGAGAAACCATCAGCTTTGATTTTATCTGCAAATGCATCGGTAACTGGTGCACCACCAACCAGCACCTTAATACTCTTCCGCACACCGGCTTCTTGCAATGCTTTGATGGTAGCTTCCATTGAGGGCATTGTAGTTGTAAGCAGTGCGGACATACCGATGATATCCGGTTGATGGGCTTTGGCTGCTTCAACGAATTGCTCTGGTGATACATCCGTCCCCAGATCAATCACTTCGAATCCAGCCCCTTCCATCATCATAGCTACAAGGTTTTTGCCGATATCGTGCAAATCACCTTTGACGGTGCCGATGACTACCTTACCTACTGGCTCAATGCCAGAGTCTACGAGTAAAGGTCTCAGTATCCCCAGGCCTGCTTGCATGGCACGAGCAGCAATGAGCATTTCAGGAACGAAGAATTCACCTTCTTCGAAGAGCCTACCTACCTCTTTCATTGCTGAAATCATGCCTTCATTCAACACTTTGCCGGGGTCGAGACCAGCATCAAGTGCTTGTTGTACACTCACCAGGGTCTCGTCCTTTGCGCCTTCGATGATGCTATTGTAAATGGTAGTCATATTTTCTGTCATGATATTCTCCTTATTTGTTTGATAACAATGGAGTAACCGCGTGGCGTACTGAGCTTTCAGTTTCTATTGCGGGGACCCCTTTATGAAGTGACCATGTTTCCACATGCTCAACAAATTGATCTGGCTCTACACATGTCAGAGGACCTAAAGTTTCTACTTCAAGTAGACTGTGATCTGTGTAGAATTCCACATTTACATTTTTATCTGGATAATACTTGCCGGACTTGATCTCAAATTGTTTTATAAACAAAACATCACCCCAATGATAAGCTGTCCATCCAGCAGGCACCCAAAATCCAGCTTTTTGAGGTTCCTGATTCTTAGTATCTTGGGATAAAAAGATGTATTCACGCCCCCATTTCCACTTGGAATCTGACATATCAGTATATGCCCAAAGCGACACACATCCTGTTGGTTGCAAGTCATCATGATGCGTGCCACGCGGCGGTAAGGGCGCAACTGCCATCCCCCCTGGGGACATTGCCGATAACGCCCAGGGAGCCAGTTCTACAGGCCAAAGGTTTCGATTATATAAGCGATGCACAACGGTGACTTTCGTGGAGTGGGCATCTAAATAAATGTCCAGTTCTTTTTGTATTCCGTTGGTGGGTTCCACAGATTGAACCACTTGTAGAAAGCCATCTTTTTCTATATACTCAACAGGAAAATTGTCGGGATAATGGGAACGTGGGTCTGCCTGTGGGGCATGAGAGAGGCGATGCCCCCCATACACATGCCAGGTATTTCCTCCTTTATGACCCAGGGTCTCAGAAAGCTCAACGAAGAGATTGTCTTCTCCTAAAAATCCGTAGCGAATAATCCGAGGTCCAATCTCTGTCAGAATTACGAGATCAACCAAATGATTGGAAAGCCGTAGAGAATTCGCCCACCCTTTGTAGTTGAGTACTTCAATATTCATCTGGCTTATCCTATGTCACTATTGGATACTGCCTGTGCTCTTGGATCGTCTCATAAAATGCCAGCAGATTCTCTATGGGTGTCCCCGGTTGGATATTGTGTATGGAATTGAAAATATAGCCTCCACCGGGAGCCAAATCGCGAATACTTTGCAATACTTCTGCTCTTACTTGTTCTGGTGTCCCAAAGGGGAAAGTCCCTTGAGAGTCAACACTACCGCCCCAGAATACGAGCTGGTCGCCAAATCGCTCCTTCAGCAGCTTCAGCTCCATATCCTTTGCCGTCCACTGAATAGGATTGAGAATATCAAAACCTGCTTCAATAATATCTGGGATCAACGACAAAATGGCGCCATCGGAGTGCATGAAAGTTTTCCAGGTTGTGTTTTCGTGCACCCAATCGTTAATCGCCTTATGGAAGGGTTTATACAAATCACGGTAAGTTTTGGGGGACATAAAGGCCCGATCTTGCGCGCCGAAATCAGTCCCCGTAAGGAACACGATTTGCACTTTATTGCCGACTACTTCAAAGATCTTTGCCAGGTTTTGTAGGGAAATTTCGGTCTGCTGCTCGAAGATTTGGTAAACATAGTTTCTTCTGGTAAGGGTGCTGATATACCACTCCTCAATATCACGGATTCCCTTAGGATGTTTTAGCCATGGGGCTGGTACCAGGGCAATATCCCCAATGGCTGTGCCGCCAAAATTGGCGTAGATAGCACGGTCAGTCTCAATATAAAGTCGATCCACCTCACGACCGAAGAAAGCTAAATCCTCATCGGAGATCAAACCGAATTCTTCAAGATTGTCAGCAACGCTTAGATTAACGTCGTCAATGGGTTCCTGGCGAATAATTGAATCGAAATAAAAACCACCTTGAGGCATACGACCGCTTGGCGGTACAGATTTGTCTCCCTCGGGGTAGGCCAATAGATCGCCGTTCTGGTCGACTTGTGTATTGAAGTACTCTGATACCAATACAGGCGTACCGTCAAAGGTCGTCCAGGGTTTCCATCCCTCATTCTTGTAACCAAACATGGTCTTTGGAGGGTTTACTCCCACCAAGTCAGCACCAAGCGCATCGAGTAAATCGATTTTAATTTCCCCTAACATCTGGTATGGCTCGATCACTTTAATGGGCGTCCCAGGATCATCCAGTTCAAGGGCTTGGCGCAGGGCATAAACCATACTGACGTGCATTCCCGTTTGAAATCCTGCTCCCAGGTCAAGGGGAATGCGATCTGGTTCTCTATGCTCAAGAGCAAGCCTTACTCGTTCTCGTGAATTCATGATTGATCTCCTGTTGAGTTAGAAGAACTGGCGAAATGGTATTTTGAGTATTATGAAATAATATAACAACCAAAACAATAGCTTTGCTTACTATATAATGGATAATCTTATGATAGCTTACAGAAGTGGATTCCCCTGTGAAAAAATTAGTTATTCAGGACTTACGCACTCGCGAAGGAAAAAGTCCGAAAAAAGGGGTGTGTGGGGTGCTCCGCACCACACACACCCCTTTTTTCGGTATATTTTTCAACGAACTGCGTAAATCCTATTATTCTGAGTGTTTGCGAAAATCTGTCGGTGACAGCCCAATGATATTTTTAAAAACGCGAGAAAAATAATATGGGTCTTGATAACCAACTTCGAAACTTATCTCGCGCACCGTTTTATCTGTAAAACTAAGCAACATAGCGGCATGTTGCACCTTCAAATGGATAAAATAGTCAGTTGGCGAAAAACCGATTTGATCCTTAAATACGCGAGAGAAATGAGATTTTGAAAGGTTTGCCTGGTCGGCCATATCTTGCAAAGAAAGCGGTTGGTCCAGGTTATCACTAAGATAATCCAGGGTTCTATCAAGATTACGAGATTGGCTGGTTCGTAATATTGGCGAAAACAAGCTATTGTTGAAAAACAGGTTGCCCAATAGACAATGCAATGTCTGTGTGACGTGAACCATCCTCTGCCAGGCGAAACTACCCAAAAAAGCCCCATAGCATTCATGAAAAAGTCGCTCAAGCACTTCAATGGTATCCGGAGCGACTGCCATTGTATAAACACCATCTGGAAGCAAATGGGGAAAGTAGTCCGACACTGTCCCCATAAAATGTGCCCAATGGATAGACCAGGGGGCATCATCACTGGCTCCATAAATATGGGGCGTATTTCGAGGGATCACCAGCGCTTGATTTGCATCTACAACTTCCCGCTTGCCATCAATTTCACACCACCCTTGACCATCAATGCACAAAATGAGAATGTGTTCCGGCGCTCCGGAAGGCCGTTCGCGATAATGATAACGAGCTTTGGGATACCATCCAATATCCGTTGCAATAAGTTGGTGAATCAAAACATGCTGTGCGAATTTCTTCAGCATAGGCCGGGGAATTACGTACATGATCTGTCCCTCAAAGCCCTCTCTTTTTCTGATCGTGGCCATGGTATCGAGCTTACTCGTCACATTCCTCATTGATCCTCTCCCCTGCACTGGCAATATGCACATCCAGGCCCATTTGGCATAGCTCAGAGACAAAGTCCTCCGGAGCACCACTATCTGTAATTAGCACAGCGACCTTTTCAAGCGGAAGTATCTCAGCAAGAGAGCGAACTCCAAATTTAGTACTATCCATTATCAGCACGATTCGCTCTGCACTGGTAGCCATGGCTCGTTTGATTTGAATCTCGAGCGGGTTAGGATCGGTAATCCCCTCAGGCAAAGCCAAACCGGTAGCACTTAAAAATAATGTGTTGGCGCGGATATTCTTGAAGAATTGCTCAGCTTGCGGGCCGACAAATGTATATCCGATCTCACGCATCATACCGCCGCAAGAAAGCAAGTTGATATTATTCAACCTGTGGGCCAGTTCATTTAGGGTGCCCAGACCATTGGTGATGGCGGTCAAGTTGCGCTGGTTCAGGTATTTGACCATCGCCATGGCCGTTGTCCCGGCTTCCAGGATGATGATGTGATTATCTTGGACAAAGTGCTGCGCTGCGTAGGCTGCTATGCTGGCCTTCTTTTCTCGGTTAAGGGTTTGTTTCTTTTGAAATATCGGCTCGGCTGCAGTAAACCCATCCGGTAGGGTTCCCCCGCCCCGAATTCGGCGAATCATGCCTGCATCTTCCAGAATTTTGAGATCACGCCAGATCGTCATAGACGAAACATCAAATCTGGCAGCCAACTCATCTGTATTTACTGAGCCATGCTCATAGACTGAAGTCAATATCCGCTGCCTGCGTTGGTCGGCCAGCAATTTGGTTTGGTGTTTCTGATCCAAAGAATCCATAACTTGACACTCTAAAACCTTTACCGCTCAGACTAAAGCCTTCGCAGAGAGAATTCCGGGAAAAGGGTATTTTCGCCTGTATTATATACCACAATTGAAGTTCTATATGTTATATTATGATGTTTATCATGTTGACCAATGTTGCTTAAGGGTTACAATATGATGGTTATTACTAAGCGAAAACACTTAATAGAACGGCATATATGTCCCCCTTTCTATCACTGCCCTTACAACTTATCCAATTTGATCCCGACAACCCCAACATACCAGGCGCATCCCTCAGTGCTCGTTATTTGAGCGATATGGCGGGCTATTTTGCAGATGAAGCTGCTTTTTATGAAATGTTGGCTAAAGATGATCCGATACTTTATCAGGTATACAATATTAGCCCTACCCAGGGTGAAGGTGATCTGAATTACGGTATTGGTGTTTTGATGCCTGGGCAAGTTGGCGCAGAGTACTACCTAACCAAAGGACATTTGCATCGTTGGCGAGAGGCAGCAGAGATCTATATTGGTCTCAGTGGCGAAGGTTTTATGCTCTTGGAAGATGAGGCTACTAGGGAAAGTAGACTCATCCCTTTTTTAAAAAACTCCATTATCTATGTACCCGGGCACACCGCACACCGCACAATCAATACAGGAACTAAAAAACTAACCTATATTGGAATCTATCCTGCCAATGCGGGTCATGACTATGGTTTCGTAAAAGAACGCGGCTTCGATCATATATTGGTTTCGATAAACGGTGAGCCAGAACTAAGTAAAAGACAAGCGTTTGTAGACTCTCTAAAAGAAACATGAAAAAATATATCCTTGGGATCGATGGTGGTGGAACGAAAACCCGCGCCGCGATTTTGGACGAGGGGGGTCATCTTCTGGGAACGGGCATTGGCGGCCCATCGAATTATGATGATATCGGCGCAAAGGTGGCGCAGAAAAATATCGGGGCAACCGTGGAAGCAGCGTGGAAGAGCGCAGGGATCAGACCACAACCCTTTGGGGCTGCTTTCCTGGGAGTGGCGGGGGTAGTATCCCCAACCGACCGCCAGATTATCCATCAAATAGCTATGAATCTGAAGCTGGCCTCACCCAATAAGGTGGGCGTTGACCACGATTGCCGGGTTGCATTAGCTGGTGGATTGACTGGCCGACCGGGCATCGTATTGATTGCCGGGACAGGGTCATCGTGCTTTGGGATGAATGAAAAAGGTGATGGATGGCGTTCTGGTGGCTGGGGAGAGTTGATTAGCGATGAGGGCAGCAGCTACTGGCTCGGTGTTCAGGCCATGATCATGACCGTGCGGGCCTACGATGGTCGGGGAAAAGCGACTGTATTGTTCGACCGGGTGATGCAACAGCTGAAATTGGAGCATATCAACGAGATTATGCATCATCTCTACAGCAAAGGAATGACACGCCCCGAAATTGCCAAACTTGCTACGATCGTGATTGAAGCTGCCAGAGCAGGCGATCAAGTCGCTCAACAGTTCATTCAACAAGCCGTTGATGATCTTGTTGATTGTGTTCTTGCCGTAGCAAAATACATTAATATGCTCGACGCTTGTGAGTTGGTATTGGTCGGTGGCTTGATGAATGCCAAAGAGACTTTTGTGGCACCCCTAAAGCAGGCTGTGACAAAGCGTTTGCCCAATTGCAAGGTTCAATATCCTGAACTACCCCCGGAGTTGGGGGCCTGCTTGCTTGGTCTGAACATTCTCGAAATTCCGCTCAAACAATCTGTCATAGACGCGCTACATCTCAGCGCTGGCAAAATCCAAAAGGACGAATAATGGCTACTTTATCTCATCGGGAACGCGTCATCATGAGCATAAACCATCAACAGCCAGATCGTGTGCCGCTGGACATGATGGGTAATGCAACTATGTTGCTGGATGAAACCTATCTCAAATTGAGGGATTACTTGGGTCTTTCTCCTATTGAGCCGGTTCGCTCCGGTACAAGTGCAAACTATTACGACGAGCGCATCCTTGAATATTTTGATATCGACTTTCGACGCGTGTTCTTGAATAAAGCCCCCGGCAATAAACTAGTTTACCATGATGATGGTTCTTTTACAGATGTCTGGGGGATTCGTTCTAAACAACAAGGCATTTTTGTGAATATTCTCGATAATCCGCTCAAGTATGTTGAGAGCCTAGAAGATGTCGAAGCTTTTCCCTGGCCCAGCGCAGAGGATTTATATTCCGTGGAAGGCGTTTCCGAGCAAGTCAAGCGATTATATGAGGAAACCGATTACGCCATCGTTGCCCGCAACCCCCTGTCGCCGGGCTTCCTGGATCGCTCATGTTGGCTGGTGGGCATTGCCGAATTTATGATGCTAATGGCCCTGAAACCAGAAGTTGCGGCCAGGATTATTGAGCACATCCTTGAAATCCACAAAGGTGTTTACAGCATGTTTCTCGATGCGGTTGGCCCATATGTACACATGGTAGAGGCTGCAGACGATTTAGGCGGGCAGCAGAACCTATTAATTTCCCCCAAAATGTACCGCCAGTTGATCAAACCGGCCCAGGTTGAGTTGTATTCTCTAATTCATGAAAAAGCACCCAACGCTTTTCTATTCCATCATACCGACGGCAATGTCTTTCAGATTATTCCTGATCTGGTTGAGGCTGGCGTCAACGTGTTAAACCCCACACAAACATCCACAACAGGTATGGGTGCGGAACGATTAAAAGCCGCATACGGCGATCAAGTCACTTTTCATGGTGCCATTGAGAAAATGGAACACGCGAAAGATGAGCTGGTTGCCGAGGTCAAAGAGAAGATTCAAACCCTGGGGCGTGGGGGTGGTTATGTATTGGCCTCATGCAACCACATGATCGATATTCCTCCTGAGAATGTGGTGGCTCTGTTCGAGGTTGCGCGTGAATATCGCTTCGACACCTGAGAATCGCAGGATTCTCCATTATTTAGCATAAAAATCTATTGGTCACGTCAATAAATTGAGTTATTCTTTTGTTACCGGTCACGTGACCGGTAACATTACTTCTCGTACTTACTCAATTTGATCAATCTCGAGGAAAAGATTTGTCTCGTCCCCGCGTGACCATAAGAGATGTTGCAGCTCTGGCTGGGGTTTCCCACCAAACGGTCTCGCGCGTGATCAATAACAGCGAGCGTGTCACCCCCGGTACCCGCACGCGGGTTGAAAAAGCGATCAAAGAACTCGGCTATCGTCCCAACGCGATTGCGCGTTCGATGGCCAAGGGACATACCCACACCCTGGGTTGTATCTCCCCCAATTTTACAGATTATAGTTTTGCCAGCATTATCGAAAGTGCCCAGGTAGAAGCTCGCCGCCAGGGCTTTTTTGTTCTTACGGGCAGTGCCCCCACCGTTGATGAGATACAACCATTACTCGACGAGATGTTGAACCGGCGCGTGGATGGGTTACTTGTACTCAACCCTCGAGACGATGAACGTTATCGCTATTTGCTGCCACTGGTGAAAGAAGGTATCCCTTTAGTCTATCTGAAAAACTCTCCTATCGGTGAAGCGGTATCATCGGTTGTCTGTGATGATAAAAATGGCGGATACCAGGCTGTTCACTTTTTGGTGGGGTTAGGTCATACTTCTATTGCTACAATCCTCGGTCCAGAGAACGAGGAATGCACGTTAGACCGGCTGGAAGGATACCGCCAGGCATTGAAAGAGGCAGGTATTGAGCCAGAAAAAAAAATGGTTGCCGTTGGTGACTGGACAGCGAAGTCCGGGGAATACGCGGTCCAACAATTATTGGAAACCAAACAATCTTTTTCGGCAATATTTGCACAGAATGACAGGATGGCTGTGGGCGCAATCCGCGCCTTGCGAGAAACGGGGCTACGTATTCCGCAAGACATCTCAATCATCGGCTACGATGACATCCCACTTGCTTCTTATTTTGATCCCCCCCTCACAACAATCCAGCAACCCATGGACGAGTTTGGTCGTCATGGAGCACAACTTCTCATTGAAGCCGTACAAAACCCAAAATATATTCCAAAACAGGTGCGTCTCAATGCTCAGCTTATAAAACGTAGTTCCTGCGCACCGCCACAATTATGAAAGGAGGTGGTAGACATAAAATACACTTTGCTTTTTCAAAAACATAATGTCAAATTTACCTTACAAAAAATATGAGGAGAAAATATCATGAAAAAATGGTTACTGACTTTGTTGTCCATTCTGGTAGTCTTCAGCTTTGTGCTATCAGCGTGTAGCCCTTCAGAAGCTCCCGAAGCCCCTGCGGCTGCCGAGGAAGCCGAAGAAGCTCCCGAAGCTGAAGAAGCTGCGGCAGCCGAAGAGGCCGAAGAAGCCGAAGAAGCTGAGGCCGAGAAAGTAGAAGAAGCTGAGGAAGCTACCGGTGGTATCGCCGAAGTTGCTCGCGAAGATACGCTTGTGCTGGGCTGGAGTATTGCATCCCCCATCGGGGTGACCAATCCCTGGGCAGTTCCCGGTTACACCCACCAAGAAGGCAACACTTTCTTGTGGGAACCGCTCTACTGGTTTGGCATCTTTGCCGACGAGGAAATCCCCTGGCTGGCAGAGAGCATGGAGTACACCAAAGAAGACTTCACTGAGCTGACCATCAAGATGAACCCGATGGCCAAGTGGAGCGATGGTGTCCCTGTAACAGCGGCAGATGTGGTTTTCACCTTCGAAGGCCAGATGAATGACGAGAAGCTGCCTTACCACGGCCAATTCGACCAGTTTGTTGAATCCGTTGAAGCTGCAGACGAGCTGACCGTTGTTGTAGCCTTCAAACAGCCTGCCCCGCGCTTCAAGTTCGAAGTCTTGATGCTCAAATTCGACACCGGTATCCCCATTGTTCCGGCTCATGTACTGGGTGAACTGGACAGTTGGAACGACTTCCCCGGTGACCTGGATATGCCCCACTCCGGCCCCTACACCATCGTGAGCTGGGACAACAACCAGAAGATCCTCGACCTGCGTGAAGATTGGTGGGCCGTGGAAGCTGGCCTGATCGATACCCCAGATGTCAAGCGCATCGTTATGTTCAACCTGGGCGGACAGATCGGCCAAAACATGGATGTTGTTGCGCAACGTATTGTCAACAACGAGATGGACTCAGCCCTGGACATGCGCAGCGATTTGATCAAGAGCATCCTGGCGCAGAATTCCGATATCACCACCCACGCCGGCGACAACCCGCCTTACGGTTATCTGGACTGGTGGCCTAACTCACTGTGGGTCAACACCCAACTGCCGCCCTACGATGATGTGCGCGTACGCCAGGCTATGAACCGTTGTGTCGACCGCGATACCATCAACGAAATCGTCTACGAAGGAGCCGAGATCGCCGACGTCTACCCCTTCCCGCTCTACCCAGGTTTGCAGGCCTTCGTCGACTCTCCCGAGGTTCAGGCTTTGATCGAACAATACGAACCTCGCAAGTTCGATCCAGACGAGGCTGCTGCCCTGATGACCGATGCCGGGTTTGTTTTGAACGGTGATGGTATGTGGGAGCGTGATGGAGAAACCGTTTCCGCCGTGATCAATGGCTTCGAAGGTATCCACAGCGATATCGTTCCCGTTCTCGTAGAGATGTTCATCAACTGCGGCTTCGACGGCTCGGTGAACTTTGGCGACAATGCCTTCCAAAACATGGTTGACGGAGAAGCTGGCATGTACATGTGGGGTCACGGCGCAAGCCTTAAGGATCCCTATGCCGCTTTTGAGCTGTACCATGGCCGCTACAGTGCCGATCTCGGCACCACCGCTGGCACCAACCGCTGGTCACGCTACAGCAACCCTGAGTACGATGCTATCCTCGATGAGATGGCCCCGTTAGCTTCAGATGATCCCCGCTTCCATGAGCTGGCTGCTCAGGCAATGGAGATCTACTGGCGCGATGTGATTGACATCCCCGTTATCCAGTGGCTGCACCGCATTGCTTACAACCAGACCTACTGGGTCAACTGGCCAACGGTTGATAACCTGGCTGCCGGTTCCAATGGTGCCTTCTGGGCACACACTGGTCAGCTTGTGGTAACCAACCTGCAAAGCACCAAATAAGTACTATAATATTTGAGTGGCGCGTCCAACGCGCCACTCAAGTATCAAATCTTCTGTAACAGCATACGTAACTACTCAACCAAACAGGGAAGCTCAAAAAAAAAGGGTGTGCGCAGGCGCAAAGCGGCAGCCCCCCTGCGCACACCCTTTTTTCGGGGCAATCCGTTCCATGGCTGATCAGTTACCAGCATAGTTATTGGATAAATATATATCTAAGGAGAGACAATGTGAGTATTCGAAAGGTTATCGAGCGTCTACTCTTTCTTGTCGTGGTGATCTGGACTGCGTCTACGATCACCTTTTTTATTCCGCGAATATCAAAACGCAATCCCATCCGCGAGCGATTTGGGCAACTGGCCCGGACGGGTGGTTTTTCTCCCGATGAGTTGGAGATCATCATCGAATCATATAGTCAAAAGTTCGGTCTGGATAAGCCACTTTGGGAGCAATATGCGGATTATATAGGCGGTATTGCACGCCTGGACCTGGGTGTTTCGTTGTACCAATACCCCAAGACAGTCTTGGAACTTATTCAGGAAGCGATACCCTGGACGTTAGGTCTGTTGGTCGTCAGCACGATATTATCTTTCATCATTGGCAATTCCCTCGGCGCAGTGGCTGCCTGGCCGCGTGCTCCTCGTTGGCTGCGCAGCATTGCGACACCTTTTATCTTATTTATGGGCGTACCTCCGGTGCTGTTAGCCGTGTTTTTGTTATTCTTCGTCGCCTTTCGGCTGAAAGCATTGCCATTGGGCGGGGCCTATTCCATCGGTGTCATACCCGACCAATCGTTGGAGTTTTACCTGGATGTACTGCGTCACCAACTGCTGCCTGCTCTGGCGCTCATCTTTGGTACCGTGGGCGGCTGGGTGCTATCGATGCGCGGTATGGGCGTCACCATCCAAGGGGAAGACTATGTGCTCTTTGCGGAACATAAGGGTCTCAGTGGATTTACAATTTTCCGGGATTACTACCTGCGCAATGCGCTCTTACCGCAGGTTACCGGATTCGCACTGGCATTAGGCAATATGGTAACTTCAGGGATCGTTATCGAGCAATTGTTCGGCTTGCCTGGCATCGGCACGGTGTTATACAATGCCATCAAAGCCAATGATTACCTGGTGATCTATGGTGTGGTGTTATTCATCACAATTGCGATTGCCACTCTAATGGTGATGGTAGAGCTGCTTTACCCACTGATTGACCCGCGCATTCGTGAATAGAGGAAAATATCAATGGCAACCGTGACAATCTCTCAACAAGAATTTCAGCAACCCAGCCGGGTAATGCTGTTTTTCCGTTATTTACGCCGCAACCCCGGCTTGTTTATTGGATTTTTCATCCTCATCGGGCTGATTTTGTTCACCGTAATTGGCGTACTGACCATAGATTCAAGTGATGCATACCCGCTGTCTGTTAAGCCCAAACAACCCCCCAGCTTGGAATACCCATTCGGAACTGATTTTTACGGGCGCGATCTGCTGGCCGCCATGGTTGTAGGCATGTGGCAAACCGCCCTGATTGGTGTGCTGGCCGGGGCGATAGGCACATTGATCGGCGTTACTTTAGGTTTTATATCGGCTTATTTTGGGGGCCGGCTCGACAGCATCATCAAAGGCACGTGCCAGATTTTGCTGCCCATTCCGGTTTTCTTGATCCAAGTCGTGATCGCGGGGTCCTTAGACAAGCGCGATGTCACCATCTACACCATGGCGTTGATCGTGGTTCTATTAGCCTGGATGTGGCCCACTATCGTTATCCGCTCACAGGTGCTCTCCATGAAGGAGCGTCAGTTTGTCTCCGTGGCAAAACTATCGGGGATGGGCGACTTCGAAATCATCTTCGCCGAAATTATGCCAAACCTGCTGCCATTCATTGCTGCATCTTTTGTTTGGTCAGTATTTTCTGCCGTTTTCGCATCCTTCTACCTGGCAGTCGTCGGTTTGGGTCCGCTACGCGAGCCGTTGCTGGGCAATACCATCTGGGCAGCCCAGTCGCAGGGCGCGTTCTTTAATGGCTGGTGGTGGTGGCCGTTGTTACCCGCGATTGCGATGGTATTAATTTTAACCTCATTGGCGTTGATCAACATGGGGCTGGATGAATTGGCCAACCCGCGTGTTCGCAGGACGGAGTAATTGAGCGTTATGGAACCAGTACTGAGAATAAATAATCTACAAGTTACCTACTATACCGACGCCGGGCGCGCTCGGGCATTGGATGGTGTAAGCTTGACCCTGAACGCTGGCGAGAAACTCGGTTTAGTAGGCGAATCCGGATCGGGTAAGAGCACAATGGCGCTGGCAATGATGCACATGATCAAACCGCCCGGCCGCATCGAAGAGGGACAAGTGATTGTCGGTGATACAGACCTGACAACCCTCACAAAAGAAGAGATGCTCAAAGCCAGGTTGGAAAAAATCACCTATATCCCACAGGGCGCCATGAATTCGCTCAATCCGGTGATGCGCATTGGCGCGCAAATGGTCGATGCGATCAAGGCGCACTACAAAAGCCCCTCGAAAGCTGAAATGGCTGAAATGAGTATGGATTCTCTCGAATCAGTCGACTTGGACCGCAGCGTTTTCAAAATGTATCCACATGAACTCAGTGGGGGTATGAAGCAGCGGGTTTGTATTGCCATCGGTATCCTGCTCAAGCCGCAAGTCATCATTGCGGACGAACCAACCTCGGCCCTGGATGTGGTCACGCAGCGCCAAGTAATGGAAACCATTGACCGTGTGCAAGAAACACTGGGAGCGGCCATCATTCTGATCGGCCACGATATGGGTTTGATGGCCCAATTTGTTGATAAAGTAGCCGTAATGTACACTGGAAGGTTAATGGAATTGAGTACGGTGCGCGAGATGTTCACTAATCCTCAACATCCCTATGCTCAGGCATTGATCAGCAGTTTGCCGAGTCTGGATAACAAGGGGGTTTTTCAGGGCATTCCGGGTTTAGCGCCCGCATTGCTGCGCTTGCCTTCGGGCTGCGCGTTCCATCCTCGTTGCCAGCATACAACAGAAATATGCACAACCATGCTGCCGCGTCTTGAGCAAATGGAAGGCGGAAGAATGGTCGCATGCCATCTTTACACAGAGCAGGTATAGCTATGCCAGAATTACTCGAATTTAGAAACGTCACAAAAACCTTTTTTCGCCGCGGATGGTTCACTACACAACCGGGCACAACTGCACTGAACAATCTGTCATTAAAAGTTAACGAGAGCAACTCGACAATTTTGACAGTAGCTGGTGAGAGCGGCAGCGGAAAGACCACGCTGGCAATGTTATTGCTGGGCTTTATTACCCCCACTTCAGGCCAGATCTTATACCGCGGTAAAGATATTAATTCCTTGAAGGGTGCAGAACGGATGATATTCCGCCGTGAGGTACAGGCTGTTTTTCAGGATCCCTTTGCCGTTTTTAACCCTTTTTACCATGTGGATCACTTGCTGAGTGTGCCAATAAAACGTTTTAAACTGGCACACTCAAAGAAAGAAATGCGCGAAAAGATGTTCGAAGCGCTCTCGGCAGTTGGTCTGCATCCGCAGGATATTCTTGGTCGGTTCCCTCACCAACTCTCCGGTGGGCAGCGCCAGCGCATAAATGTGGCCCGCGCCCTGCTGCTGCGCCCGAAAATTTTAGTGGCCGATGAGCCAGTCTCAATGGTAGATGCTTCGCTGCGAGCTAATATTCTGGAAGTATTGAGCAGCTTAAAGAAGGATTACGGGGTGACGATCATATATATTACCCACGATCTGACCACGGCATACCATATTTCCAAATCGATCATTGTGCTATATCGCGGCACGGTCATGGAAGCCGGGGATGTAGATACTGTCATCAATGCTCCCCAACACCCTTATACGCGTCTCCTAATCGACTCGATCCCGTGGCCCGATCTCAACCGCCGCTGGGGTGAAACGGAAATCAAGGCTGAAGAAGCCGAATTGGGTGAAAACAATGGGGGCTGCAAATTTCTCAGTCGCTGCCCCTTCGCAACCAAAAAATGCAAAACACCCCCGCCGTTGTACCTTATGAGCGACCTTCAGGCGGCATCTTGTTATCTATTTGACCAGAACGCTCAGATTGAGTCGGAGCGGTTGTCAGAATTGCTGCCCGTGTGAATTGACTCATAGGTTCTCGTGTGAAGCCAGCAATGTCAGCCAAATCGAGAGCGTTGCAGCCGCATTGAACAACTTAGAGTAACTACTCAGCCATTGTTGGCATAGAACGCGGATGACGCGAATCAGGCAGATTTTCGCAGATTAAAATCAAAAAAATCCGTGCAAATCAGCCAAATCAGCGTAATCCGTGTTCCATTTTAGCTCATCCGATCATAGCCTGAGTAGTTACCACTTGGATTTCAATAGCGAGGAACTGGAGATCGTCGAAGCAATCTTGGCTTGAGGAAATAAAACGAAATGAAACATCGAGACCGTGTCCTCATGGCACTAAACCGTGAAGTTCCAGATCGATGTCCCATGCAAATCAGCTTTACCCCTGAGTTTGCTGCTCGTTTGCGAAGGGACATGGGCTTGACTGCGGGGGATGCGCATAACCCACATGGCGGGGGCAACACCTATGAATTAGAACGCGCCCTCGATGAGGATATCTTACTGACTTCGGTAGGCTGGGCCAATTCCTATTACATGGATGATAAACCCTATACCGACGAATGGGGGGTAGGTTGGGATATTCAGGCCTATGAAACCCCGTTTGGAATCGGCAGTTATACAGAGATATCCAGTCACCCACTGGCAGATAATAGATACTTCGATACGTATATTCCCCCTGATCCAACCCGCCCTGGGCTTTATACCGCTTCCGAACAGATGATCCGCGATTTCAAAGATGAGTATTGGATCGCCGGAGTGACAGTGACCACCATTTTCGAAGCCGCCTGGGCTTTGCGAGGCCTGGAGCAATTAATGGTGGATATGGCCCTTGATCCAGATTTAGCCAATCAGATTTTGGAAATTCCATACCAATACCATCTCGCAGCAGCAAAAAAATTAACAGAACTTGGTGTGGATATGATCTGGACCGGGGATGATATCGGCGCCCAAAATAAAATGCTGATCTCACCGAAAATGTGGCGGCAGTATTTCAAGCCCCGCATGGCTAATTTCATTGCTGAACTCCAAGCAATAAACCCCAAAATAGTGATCGCTTACCATACCGATGGAAATGTCTTACCTGTGATTGCAGAATTGATTGAAATTGGTATTGATGTGCTCAATCCGATTCAACCGGCCAGCATGGATCCTGCCGAAATCAAGCGACAATTTGGTGATAAACTCTGTTTTTGGGGGACGATTGATGAACAACATACCTTGCCGTTTGGCACGCCAGATGATGTAAAAACAGAAGTTATTCAGCGCTTACAGACCATTGGCAAAGGCGGTGGTTTAATCTTAGCCCCCACGCATCACGTTCAGCTTGATACGCCGCTGGAAAACTTCTGGGCAATGGTGAACACGATTACAAAGACTCCTTACAGCACCTGGTAAACTGCCAGAGCGGTGCAATCCAGAATGCGCAGCAGCCCTCATAACATCAGTAGGAGATTTCTGCATGGAAGTGACCCAGCAATATCGCCATCGCTTTGAGCGTGTTTACCAACAGATCGGCGGCACATTGCACTGGTGCGCCTGGCAATTATGCTCTGCCGCTTCACGCCGCTCCATCTGAGCAATACTTTCAAGTGACGCCCACCAAGTTATCCGCCGTCAAATTAGCCAGCACAGCCTTTGAGATATCCCATGGTTGAAAAAATAAACGCTATATTCAACCCCACTAACCATTCCTACCGCCGCTACAACCCACTGACCGATGAGTGGGTACTGGTATCCCCTCACCGTACCAAACGACCTTGGCAGGGTCAGGTCGAGAAAGCTCCGCTGTACAAGCATCCTTCCTACGATCCCGGCTGCTATTTGTGCCCTGGCAACCAGCGCGCCGGGGGAGTGCGCAACCCACAGTACGAAAACACTTTCGTTTTCACCAACGATTTCGCCGCCCTGCTGCCCGACACACCCCAGGCTGAAGCATCAACAAATGCTCTCTTCCAAACCCAAAGCCTGAGGGGCACCAGCCGGGTAATCTGCTTTTCGCCGCGCCACGATCTCACCTTGCCCGAAATGCCTGTCGAAGACATTCGCCGCGTGGTCGATGTCTGGGCTGAACAGACGGCTGAACTCGGTCAGCAATACCAGTGGGTACAGGTCTTCGAGAACAAGGGCGCCATGATGGGCAGCTCCAACCCGCATCCACACGGGCAAATCTGGGCGCAGAATGTATTGCCCAACGAACCAACCAAAGAAGACCGCCATCAAAAAGAATATTTCGCTACGCATGGCAGGTCTTTATTGCTAGATTACATGGAACGTGAAGTGGAGAGCGGGGAGCGCACAGTGGTTGAAAATGACGACTGGCTGGCAGTAGTGCCCTATTGGGCGATCTGGCCCTTTGAGATTTTGCTGCTCCCCCGCCGACATGTGCTGCGCCTTCCTGATTTGATGCCATCCGAGCGGGATGCGTTGGCCCAAGTTCTGAAAGCATTGCTAACGAAATACGATAACCTGTTCGAAACATCGTTCCCCTACTCGATGGGCTGGCATGGCGCGCCTAACCTCCCGCAGGTTAGTAACAATGCACCCGCACCAGCTTCAACAAACCTGCGGGAGGTTGATTCTGCGCATTGGCAACTCCACGCTCACTTCTATCCGCCGTTGCTGCGTTCAGCCACGGTCAAGAAATTCATGGTCGGTTACGAAATGATGGCCGAAGCCCAACGCGATCTGACCGCCGAACAAGCCGCCGAACGATTACGCGCCTTACCCGCACAACACTACAAGAAATACAGCCCTAACTCCATGAAAGCTCTCATCACCCAAAAATTCACATCCTGTTTTGGCGCAGCACCCCAACTCATCGTGCGCGCCCCCGGCCGGGTCAACCTGATCGGCGAACACACCGACTACAACGACGGCTTTGTGCTGCCTATGGCCATCGACCGCGCCATCTGGATCGCTTTACGGCCCAGAGATGATCGCCGGGTGTTAGTGTATTCAGTTGAATTCGAAGACCCCACCGAGTTTTCTCTCGATGCGATCACACACAAAGAAGGTTGGGGAGAATATGTTCGCGGGGTAGCCTGGGCGTTTCAAGAAGTATGTTTTCATCTCGAAGGCTGGGAAGGGGTTATGAGCAGTGATATCCCAATCGGAGCTGGGCTTTCATCCTCGGCAGCCTTGGAGATGGCTGCGACCCAGGCATTTGCTGTGGTTGGCGGCTGGCAAATTAACCCTGGCATCATGGCGAGAATTGGGCAACGCGCTGAAAATAAGTGGGTGGGTGCTAACACCGGCATTATGGATCAGATGATTTCTGCCGCCGGAAAGGCTGACCATGCTCTCTTGATCGACTGCCGCGATCTTTCCACGCGGCACATCCCGCTTCCGAACGAAACAGCTGTAGTCATCATGGACACCGCCACCCGACACGCGCACACCGATTCGGGTTATAACGAAAGGCGTGAGCAATGTGAGGCAGCCGCAAATTATTTTGGTGTCTCGCATTTGCGCGATGTCACCATTGATGAATTCAATCTACGCTCAGCCGACCTGGAAGAACTCCCTCGGCAGCGCGCTCGCCACGTGATCAGCGAAAACGAGCGTGTGTTGCAAGCGGTAGCCGCTATGTCAGCTAGCAACGCCGTCGAGATGGGGCAGCTGATGAACGCCAGCCACATCAGTATGCGGGATGATTTCGAAATCACCAACGATGAACTCAATATCATTGTTCATTTGGCACAAACTCAACCAGGCTGTATTGGGGCACGAATGACTGGGGGTGGTTTTGGAGGCTGTGCGATAGCATTGGTTCATGAAGATGCCGTGGCGATATTTGTGGAAAATATCTACACATCTTACGCAGAAGCCACGGGATTAGATCCTAATATTTATGTTTGCAAAGCAACCAATGGGGCGGAGGTAATATTACAACCATAATAAAATCTCCCACAATACGGTTGAAAAAATGAATGGTTTCAACCTGTACGATACAAATACTACAAAATGATCGATTTACGGCGAAAAGGGCGCGGGCAAGTAAGTTGGGTCTAAAATGAGTTCGCAGAATACCAAATATCAGGGGAATATTGGTGATGATAATTTTGGAATAGATTATTGGAATGCCCCACGGACAGCCAATACATAATGAAGGGATAGTTGCTTTACAGAATGAGGAGGGGGAGTAAGGAAGAAAGAAAGGGGGGAGTGGTCACAAAAAATATGGGGGATTCGAAGCGAGAGGAGCGTAAAAAGGGGAAAAAAGGAGCAAACGTGGGGTTGATGGGGCTAAAAGAGCAGCTGGGTGGCTGGAAAAACGAAGCGAGAAGGGTACTTATTACCCAGAATCTTTATGTAATCTACGAGGAGACATCATGAATACCAAACGAGCCGTCATTTATGCACGCACAGCTATATTCGACCCGGCCAGATGTCTTGGACCAACAGATTGAAACCGCCAGAGGTGTCCTTCGCGAAAACGGATGGGAGTTGGTCTCAATCTACCAGGATGTTGGGAATGGACTTAAGGTTGATCATACTGGCTTGCAACAAATGCTTCATGATGCACACCAGGGGTTGTTTGATGTTGTGGTCGTGACCAACTTTGACCGTATTACGCGCAGCACAAATAAACTCATGAGTATTATCAGCGATCTGGAAGCTCAAGGGATCGGACTCTATATGGACACCGAGCAATTCAAAACAACAACTGGATTTGATCTTGTCTGCAGCTTATTTTCTGCGCACCGAAACAGGGTGGATGAAACAACATGACCGTCATCTTTGAAATATTTATGGATTTCTGCCATTAATGAAGATGCCCTGCCCAGGGTGCCCCCCTCACTTTGGGTGGGGTTTTGGGGCCATATCACAAGCTCAAAGGAATCGATCTGCCAGTCAATTCGGATCAGTACAAAGCCACGATATCTCCCCCGATTCTCTTATAGATGCCGCTTATGGGGACACTCGACACTCTTTCTGGTCTGCCGACGATGGAGATGTGCGGGCCGACTGTGGCACGTGGAGACAAAGCGGCCCAGCGTCTGGCCAAAGGCTCGCACAGCGATTCCCAACCGGTAGCTTAGCGCTGTCTGTGGTGTGGGCAATATGCTGCAAACGCCCCGAGAGTGAGCAGCGCACCCGTGATCTAGCCTGGCGCCGGGGGCGTGCAAAGCATGAGCGGAAAGGCGCGCGAAGCGTGTTTGGGTTGGGTGAAGGGGTTGGTCAGAACTTGACAGGGCAGAACGGATGATCTGGAATGCTTTTGACAGTCTCGATAATCCTTATTTGATGATAGCTCCCCGTGTCAGGAAGACTGCGCGCAGCGGGGAGTTTGCGATTCCAGGGTGGGTGGAATATGTTTGGAAACAAGGCAAACATGAAAGCGGCTGGCGGCTGAAAGGGGATTAGAGCGTTCACCGTGGAAGACGGGAACAGGCTCAGGGGAAGTGTGAAACTGAGATTAGATATTTTGAAAGAGGGATATAAATTTCCCCCTGGCCTAGTTGAATCAGCATTGCAGTTATGCTATGATGAGATTGCAAAAAAAATAGCAGGATTGTAAATCATGACTGAGTACTAATGTAATAGGGTGCGTGGTGAGCAAGTGATAACACACATAGGGTTGCTCGCACAAATTGCGGGCGGTTTTTGTTTGTATCCGATAAGGTATTTATGATCACCTGAGGGTAAACAACGGGAATAGCTGTGCTTATGGTCATGTGCCCCAAGTCATAGGTTGGCCTGCTTAATGCAATACTAAAAATTCCTGAAGGATGATATTATTGCCGCATGAATCGAAACAATATTTACCCCATTATCCAGGCTATGCTCGCAGCCCTGCTATTCGGAGCAAGTGCCCCAATAGCCAAGTTGTTATTGGGTGAAATCGAGCCAATTTCTTTAGCGGCATTTCTATATCTTGGAAGCGGTTTTGGGTTACTTGTCCTTCGAATATTTCAACGTAATGGAAACAAGATAGAAAGCACTGAAGCGTCATTAAAAAGAACTGATATTGGTTGGTTAGCAGGAGCAATCATTGCAGGCGGGATTACCGCCCCGATTATCTTACTTTTTGGTTTGCGTGATACTCCCGGAGCGACAGCATCATTATTGCTCACTTTTGAAGGCGTAGCAACAACTTTGATTGCGGCGATGGTATTCAAAGAATCCGTTAGTCGCCGTGCGTGGTGGGCAATCCTGGTGATAACCACCGCAAGCATTCTACTGTCAGTCAATCTAAATGACGAATGGGGAGTATCTTGGGGAGCTATGGGTATTCTGACGGCATGTTTATTATGGGGGATAGATAATAATTTCACTCGAAATATTTCTGCGAAAGACCCAATAAGTATTGTGATGGTAAAGGGCTTGGTTGCAGGTAGTTTTTCTCTCATCCTGGCGACGATTTTGGGGAATCGGATACCCAATTTAGGTATTGTAATAAAAGTTATGGTTTTAGGGAGTCTTAGTTATGGTTTGAGCATCACACTATTTATTCGGGCAATGCGCGGACTTGGAGCAGCTCGAACAAGTGCGTTATTCGGAACTGCGCCTCTTGCTGGTATAGCTTTATCGCTTTGGTTGTTACAAGAGTCGGTTAATACTATGTTTCTGGTTGCCCTTCCTCTGATGGTTGTCGGAGCAATCTTATTAGTTTATGAAGAGCATAAGCACAATCATGTTCATGAAGCGACAGTTCATGAGCATCGGCACAGGCATGATGATGAACACCATATACATAATCATGAGACCAATGAGTATGCCCGGTCACATTCTCACTGGCACGAGCATAATTGTCATGAACACGAACATCATCACATGCCAGATATCCACCATCGCCATGTTCATCCTTCAGAAGCATAGGCTTTTGTGCGACAAAAGGTGGTTTCAGACGAAGAGCAGGCCAACCCCGCGTTAACCAGACCTGCTTCGCAGCGGAGGACCGGGCGCTAAAAGTAAACTTTGGCTCTAAATGAGCAGCATTCTGAGCCAAAACGCAGGCAGGTTACGCCCATGTTGGGCGCGACCCACATCCATTAGGAGGAGTAGCATGATATTCGTTCGAAAACCTATATTATTGATCGTTTTAGTTGTCCTAAGCGCGTTACTGGTTATCACAGGATGCACATCCGATGCACCACAGACACCTTCAAGCGTCCCAACCAAAATGCCCGTTGAGGAGAGCAAAGCTTCCGCTGAGGAAACCGAAACACTTATTGAGGAGAGTCAACCACCCACCCCTGTTGTGATTGATGTGACGGAGACAGCGGCACCGGAGTCGCCTGTTTTCAAGCTGCCGGTTGAACATTACTCCTATTCGGAGCTTGGTATTCAAACCCCGTGCACAATTTCGAAAGACATGGTTGGACAAGAGATCATCGTGGCTGGCACGATCAATTTTTTAGAAATAGACGAAGACGAGGGCGGAATCTTTGGTAATTTTGCTGAACCTCTGTGCGATATCGGTTTCTGGGTGGATCCAGAGGTGGTCGATGAGACAAGCCCATACCGGTTATCAATGATTACCAACGATGCCATGCTTCTATTTAGCGGTCAGGTAATTGTGACTGAAGAAAATCCAGACGAACCACTAATCTTTGTCTACACCGTTTCTTTGATGCCGACAGTTGTGACTGAGATGATCTACGATGATTGGGAGAATCATCCTAACTTCTTCCTCATGACTCCCAACATTCTCGACGCGATTGATAGCGGTGCAGACATTGCGTGGTATGACAAATTAGCATCCCAAGACATGCTTTTCGCAACCCGGCTAGCACATACCGCCGGGCTTAAACTCGGCATCTTCATATCCTTAAATGACATTGAATGGAGTGAAAGGCTGTCGCTTGAACCCGAGCTTGCTGACGCGGTTGCAATAGATATTGACGGCAAACCCATTATCGCGTGGAGCTCCGGTTATATATATGATACTAATCATCCACAATGGCAGGAATTCCTCCTAAAAAAACTAAAAGAAGCCGTAGATGTTGGAGTTGACGCGGTCTTTATTGACGATAATGAAGGAAATGGTTGGTGGTCCAATAATCCACTTGAAGGATATGCAGGCGTATTTAGCGAAGTTTCAATGCAATCTTTTAGAGAATTCTTGAAGTCACGTTACTCGCCAGATGAACTCGCTCAACTTAATATTCCTGATATCGACGCCTTTGACTATCGACAGTACCTGATAAATAACGGGTTCACCAAAGCTTATATCGCCGACCAAATCAGGCAACAATGGATCGGAGAGGGATACAATCCAATCGACATCCCCCTCTTTATTGACTTTCAGGAATTCCAGAATCAGAGCACTTTTCAATTTCTAGAGCACCTGATTCTTGAAGTCAAGAATTACGCCATTGAGACTCGCGGCAGAGAAATCCTGTTCACCGGATTCCCGTTGGATATATTAGTACCATCGAATTACGCCCAATTTGAACTCTATGATTTCGTGACGCCAATTTCTTTCCGAGCCTGGCGAGGTGGGTTTCCACCTCTGGGAAGATCCACGCACTGGTACAAGATGCTCTATGCTGCATCCCAAAAGCCAGCTGCATTAGGGCCACAAGACACTGACCCCGAAATCATGCCGTTGCTTGACTATAACGCCCAAAATTTGATCAAGCTTCGATTTGCAGAAGCTGTAGCCAGCCAGGGCAGCATAAGCCCCAAGTCGTCCCTTAGCAATCCGGACTGGGGGAGTATCGAAAACGAGATTGAGTTTGCTTTCGATCTATATCCTGAGACGTTGCGCGAATACTCGGCTTTCCTGCGCGAGAATGCATTATGGTTTGACAGCGAATCCACACAAGCGCTGGCGGACATTGCGCTGGTTTATTCGCTTCCATCCTTGTCCTACGACAAGCTTACGCATATCAATTCCTGGGAAGGTATCGCCAACCTCCTGGCACACTTGCATATGCCCTATGAAGTAATTTTCTTTGGAGATGGGATTCACATCAATGATACAGTAACTTCCGATGCGCTAAGCCGTTATTCGCTGGTTATTCTTTCGCACGCTCTTGCACTCACCGAGAATCAGGAGATAGCCATTGTGGAATATCTGGAAGCAGGCGGGGCACTAGTTGCCTATGGGCCATTAGGTGAAGTAGACGAGAACCAATTACCCGTCAATCGCACGGCATTGTCCGAAGCGTCCTGGCAGGATTCGCCAGGAGTATATTGGTTCCCTGAGAGCTCCATTGGAGATGAGTATTATCGTTATGTTGCCTATCATCCCGTTGTGACACAATTTGGGGAAGCGCCTGAAAACCGCGTTTCTGAGGATAGGGCCGTACAAATACGTGATGAAGTGAAACCCATGCTCAAGGAAATATTCCCTGAGATGCTGATCGAAGGCAATCTATCACTTCAGGTTGGTATACAGCCTTATCTTGTGAACGAGACACTTATCATCCATCTGGTGAATTTTGACTACCAGTTTGAAACAGACTCTGTAGTGCCAAACCAGGACATCACCTTTTCGATCAGGATACCTAATGGATTCGAGCCTGATCAAGCATACTATATCTCTCCTGACTTTAATGAGAAAATTTTCCTCGAGTATGAATGGGAAAATGATGTTATTACCATCACAGTTCCAACCCTCGAAATATGGGGCATTGTCCAGATCGAATCTGAATCTTAGCTTCTGCTGCCCCAATAACGTCGAAGGGGCAATGAGAGTACATCTCTCGCGCATCTTGTTTCGTATCTATAACAATCTAATTGTGCTTTATCTCTTCAACATGTTACCGATATGCTGGCTCGCTTGGCACCGGCATTGGACAAAGCGCATACAGAGGGAATAATCCATCGTGACATCAAACCAGCGAATATTCTTTTTGATGAAGATGGTAATCCCTATTTGTCGGATTTTGGTATTGTGAAGCTAACTCATGCAGATACTACCCTCACTGGCACAGCTGATACGATCGGCACGCCTGCATATATGAGCCTAGAACAAGCACGTACAGAGAAGGATCTCGATGGGCGGAGTGATATTTATTCTTTGGTTGTTATTCTATTTGAAATGCTTACGGGGGAACAACCCTATAAAGCAGATACGCCTGTAGGAATGGTTGTTGCACATATTCAAGATCCGATTCCCCATATTGCGGAGAAACGCGCCGATTTGCCAGCCACAACACAAAAAATCATCGATAAAGGTTTGGCCAAAGACCGCGCCGATCGCTTTCATACATCACAAGAACTTGTTGATGCCCTGAGAATGTTAGCTACCAGGATCGAACAAGGGGGGAAAGAAACGATTGATGCATTTGTTACGGAATTGGTGGACAAAAAACGGGATAAATCTCCGTCCACAGATTCAAACGCAAATTGTTGTTATTACTTCCACACCCGCAGAGCAAGTAATTACCCCCATTGAAACAAGCATTCCCGCAACTGAACCAATTGCTACCTTTACTGCCATTCCCTCTGCAACTCTGACGCCAATAACCGTTAGAATAGATAATTTTTCTGCTTGTCCTGGCTCATGCAATGGGTCGAATGCGACTAGAGAATTTGCCGAGGCCATAAAAGTAATCGATGTGCGATGGGATTATGAAAATATCCCTTATGGAGCCAAGTACGAAAGAATATGGAGTATGGAGGGGAGGGAATGGGCCCGATACACTTGTATTTGGACAGGGGCTAGCAGTGGCACGGAAACTCAAGTGACAATATCTGAACCTGATGGATTGCACTCAGGAACATGGCAAGTGCGAATTTTGATTGATGATGTAGAGCTGGTGAATGAAAAATTTGAAGTAGTGGGGAATTGGACCTTTTGGGAACCCGGAGGGAATTTTGACACTTGTTATGGGAAAAGATGAAGGCAAAGTGAGAAGTGGATTGTGAATGTGAGGGGTAGGGGTTATGTATGTGACGCAGATATGCCGGTGTAAGAATTTCTCCGACAGTCAGAGAATGGCGCGGCACTTTTTCTGACCCCATCAGTTTGTGCTCCGGTTGCATAGTGATAGTGGATATGCTAAGATTAGTGGGTATATAAATTCAAAAGCCGGGCAGTAACGTAACACTCCCGGCGATGGCACACGCAGGTGGGTGCGTGGCAACGAGATAATAACACAACGGTGCCGCTCATACTAGAGGAAGCCCCCGCACTCCTTACCAGGATGTTTCGGGTGTACCCTGCGGGTATGAGCGGTTTTTCTGTACTCTGGCAATTACCCTCAAGCCTCCCTACCAACCATCCTTCTCCATCCAAAACGAAGACCAGGGAAAACCAATATTGACCACCACCCTCGACATTTCCACCCTCGAATCCCATCTCTGGGAAGCCGCCAACATCCTGCGCGGCAGTCCAGTGGACCGTACCGACTGGAAGAGCTACATCCTGCCGCTACTATTCTTCAAACGCATCTGTGATGTCTGGGATGAAGAATATCAAGAGATGGTGGAGACTTATGGCGAGGATTTTGCTGATGAGCATCGTTTCTAAATCCCAAAAGGCAATCATTGGTGCGACGTGCGCGAGACTCCCGTCAACGTCGGCACCGCGTTACAGAACGCCTTGCGTGGAATCGAAACTGCCAACCAGCGGCATCTGTATGGGGTCTTCGGCGATGCCCAATGGACCAATAAAGACCGTTTGCCGGATGCGCTGCTCAAAGACTTGATCGAGCATTTCTCGGCCTTGAAATTGGGTAACAATCAGGTCAAGAGCGATATCATCGGCGATGCCTACGAGTACCTGATCAAACAGTTCGCCGACGCCACCAATAAAAAAGCTGGCGAGTTCTATACGCCGCGCAGTGTGGTGCGCTTGATGGTCGAGATCCTTGATCCCAAGGAAGGGGAAACCATCTATGATCCGGCCTGCGGCACCGGTGGGATGCTGCTGGGCGCCGTCCAGCATGTGCAAGATACATGCGGTGATCCGCGTACCTTTTTCGGGAAATTGTTTGGCCAAGAAAGGAACCTGACCGCGGCCTCCGTGGCGCGCATGAACTTGCTCCTTCACGGCATCGAAGACTTTTCCATCGAGCGCGGCGATACGCTCCGTAGCCCGATATTCACCGATCCTGCCACCGGAGGATTAGCCACCTTCGATTATGTGATCGCCAATCCGCCCTTCTCGCTAAAACAGTGGGGCCGTGAGATTTGGGAGAGCGACCCCTGGGGACGGGCTTTCGCTGGATTGCCTACCGACAGAAGCGGTGACTTTGCCTGGGTGCAGCACATGGTCTCTTCGATGGCCTTTGGCAGCGGACGCATGGCGGTTGTGCTGCCGCAGGGCGCTCTCTTCCGTGGGGGCGTGGAAGGCAATATCCGCAAATATTTACTGGAGCACGATTTCATCGAGACCGTAATCGGCCTGGCCCATAATTTGTTTTATGGCACGGGGCTGGCTGCATCTTAATTCTACGGCGGCGCAAAGCGCTAGAACGGAAAGAGAAAGTGCTGATCGTGGACGCATCTGAGCTATTTCGAAAAGGACGCGCCCAAAACTTTCTCGATCTCGAGCATGCTGCCGAAATCCTGGGTTGGGTGCAGACCTTCGCAGATGTCAAAGATCGGGCGCGCGTCGTCGGGCTGGATGAAATCCAGGAGGAAGACTGGAACCTCAATATTTCCAGGTACGTCTTGCCGCCCATCGGCGAAGATATCCCCCCGTTGGATGAAGCCATCTCTGATTTCAAATCTGCACTATCCCGGGTGCGAGATGCGGAAGAACATCTCCGTACCGTGATGATCGAAGGGGGTTGGCTCGATGACTGACCGCCTGACCCAATCCGAACTCGAATCTTACCTGTGGGGCGCGGCTAATATCCTGCGCGGACTGGTGGATGCGGGTGATTACAAGCAGTACATCTTCCCGCTGCTATTCTACAAACGGCTCTCGGATGTATGGGATGAGGAATACACTGATGCCTATGCAGACACAGAAGATAGCGACTACGCCCGCTCCATGGCTGACGAACGCTTCATCATCCCCACGGGCGCGCACTGGGGTGATGCGCGCGAGATTCCCAAGGATGTCGGTCAGACCATCCGCAATGCTTTACGAGCCATCGAAGCTGCTAATCCGGGCCGGCTGGATGGTATCTTCGGCGATGCCGCCTGGACCAACAAGGAGCGCCTGCCCGACCACACGCTCAAGAACCTGCTGGAGCATTTCTCGAAGCATAGGCTCTCGCTGATCAATGTGCCCGAAGATGAACTTGGCAACGCTTACGAGTACCTAATCAAGCAGTTCGCCGATGACAGCGGTCGCACCGCCCAGGAATTCTACACCAACCGCACCGTGGTGCATCTGATGGTGCAAATGCTCGACCCGCAGCCCGGTGAACGCATCTATGACCCCACCTGCGGCACGTTGATCTCGGCTCTCGATCAGGTCAAGCGCGGCGGACGCGAGCATCGGACCCTGGGACTTTACGGTCAGGAGCGCAACCACCTGACCGCCGCCATTGCCCGCATGAACCTGGTGCTGCATGGCGTGGAAGATTTTTACATCGCCCGTGGGGATACCCTGGAGCGGCCCACCTTCACCGAGCGTGACCGTTTGATGACGTTCGATGTGATTCTGGCTAACCCGCCCTACTCCATCAAGCAGTGGAACCGAGAAGCCTGGGCCAGTGACCCCTGGGCCAGTGACCCCTGGGCCAGTGACCCCTGGGGGCGCAATTTCCTGGGCACCCCGCCCCAGAGACGCGCCGACTACGCTTTCTTCCAACATATTCTA